>CAZFMN010000042.1:0-21067 GCA_964520075.1 uncultured Halobacteriales archaeon
GTCGATAGCGGCACTTAGGTGCCCGGACGACAAACAGCCAGCCATGCGCGGAGCACTCGCTGTACTCTCGATGGTCGGGCTGGCGGTCGTGCTGGCCGGCGCGGTCGGCGGAGTCGCCGCACAGGGCGAGGCCGGGGCGTCACCGGCGGCGGAGAACGTCACCGTGGACGGGGCAGTCGCCGAGGCGACCGGAACGGTGGAGATTCTGGTGGAGCTGTCCGGGGCCGGGGGAGCGACGGGCGTCGAGGGGTTGCAGGCACACGCCGCCGAGACGCAGGCGCCGCTGGTCGGGATGGCGGAGCGACGCGACGGACTGCGCGTCGAGCGGCAGTTCTGGCTGACGAACGCGGTGCTGGTGACAGTCGACACCGGGGAGGTGTCGCTCGACACGCTCGCCGGTGTCGAGGGCGTCGAGGCGCTCCGGGAGAACGGTCGGGTGACAGTCGACACCGGCACACCGAGAGGTGGACCTGTCCAGACAGCGAGCGGGTCCGGCCACCTCGCCGACGGGTCCGACACCACACTGTCCGGGAGCACCGTCTCTGCCGGCGTTTCGACCGAAAACTACGACACGACCTACGGGTTAGCACAGATAAACGCGACGGCGGTCTGGGACACCTACGGCACACAGGGCGAGGGAACGAGCGTGGCGGTGCTGGATACGGGTGTCGACGCCGACCACCCCGATATCGACCTGACGGAGTGGGTCGAGTTCGACAGCGAGGGCGACCCGGTCGACTCGTCGCCGAAGGACTACAGTGGGCACGGGACACACGTCAGCGGGACCGTCGCCGGTGGGGCGGCGAGCGGGACCCACGTTGGGGTCGCCCCGGCGACGGAGCTGTACCACGCGGCGGTGCTGACAGACTGTGGGGAGAGCTGTACCGGAACGTTCGCCCAGATAATCGCCGGGATGGAGTGGGCGGTAAACGAGAGTGTCGACGTGATGTCGATGAGCCTCGGGGCGAACGGCTACGAGGATGCGTTCATCGACCCGGTGCGGAACGCACAGGATGCGGGTGTGACCGTCGTCGCGGCAATCGGAAACGCCGGCGAGGGCAACAGCAGTTCGCCGGGCAACGTCTACGACGCCATCAGCGTCGGTGCGTCCGACCAGACCGCGGACATCGCGGGGTTCTCCTCGGGTGAGTCCATCGACACACTGTCCGCCTGGGGAGCCGACGCACCGCTCGACTGGCCCAGCGAGTACACCGTGCCGAGTGTGGCCGCGCCGGGGGCAAATGTAAAGAGCACCTACCTCAACGGCAGTTACGAGAGGTTGTCCGGGACGAGCATGGCGACCCCGCACGTCGCGGGGGCCGTCGCGCTGCTGTCGTCGATAGCGGCCGACAACGTCACCCCCGCGGAGTTCGGGGCGGCGCTGGAGGAGACTGCCTGGAAACCGGCCGACGCGAGCGAACCGGCGGGCCAGCGCGACAGCCGGTACGGGTCGGGTATCATCGACGTGCCGGCCGCCGCCGAGTCGCTCCCGCTGGCGACACCGCTCGGACTCGCCGGCATCGACGCGCCCGCGGAGGTGGCCCCGACCGAGAACCTGACCGTCGGGTACAGCATCGAGAACACCGGTGACGAGGCGAACACGGAGAGCGCGGTGCGGTTACTGGTCGAGGGAACCGGACAGACACCCGACGACGCGGACACGAACGTCACCGTCGCCGCGGGCGAAACAGTGAACGGGACACTCACCTTCGACGGCGTCGACGAGCAGTTCGACCACGGCGACACAGTCGCGTTCACGGTCGAACTCGCCGACACCGGGGACAGCGCGAACGGGACGACAGACGTCGTCGCCGACCCGCCCGAGTTCACCGTCGGTATCGTCGAGGCCGGCGATGTCCTCGCGGGCGAGGACCTGCCGGTCACGGCGGCTATCGAGAACGTCGGCGACCGCGAGGGGACACAGACAGTCACCCTCTCGGTTCCGGGTCTCGGTGACAACGCGACGAGTGTCACACTCGGCGTCAACGAGTCCGTCGAGGAGACGCTCGCAGTCGGCACCGAACAGGGTGACGCCGGGGAGTACAACGCGACAGTCACGAGCGACAACGACACCGCGGGCACGGCGGTGGTCGTCGAGCAACCGCAACCGGCGACCGGGGCGGTGTCGGCGCTGGAGATAGCTGGCCGCGACACACCAACGAGGGTCGCAGAGGGCGAAGAGGCGAACGTGTCGGCGGTGGTCGAGAACACGGGCGACGAGTCGGGGTCGTTCGAGGTCACACTCGAGGTCGGTACTGCCGTCGAGCGGACGGCATCGACGGCCGAACTGTCCACCGGTGGGACCGAGACGGTGCGGTTCGAGAACGTCACCGGTGATCTGGCAGACGGGCGCTACAACGTGACAGTCTCGACTCCGGACGACAGCGTCACGGGCGAACTGACGGTGAACTCGGGGCCAACGATGGCGTTCCCGGACCAGAATCTCAGCGGTACTGCCGCGGCGGCCGCCGAGAGTGTCGCCTCCGACGGCGAGGCACTGCTGCTGGTGACATACGAGACGGACGGCGAGACGGTCGTCGCCGGGGTGACGAACGGGACGTTCGACACCGAGTCCGTCCCGGTCGAGCTGGTCGAACACGTCGGGGTCCCCGACACGTACACGGCACATCTGCTGTCGGCGGCCAACGCGAGCGGTAGCTACCAGCCGGGTGATACACTCTCCGCTGACACCGCGGACGCGGTGCTCGTGAGCGAGAGCGCTCGCGTGACAACCGTCACCGGCGCGCCGGACATCGCGGTCGGTGACGCCCCGGCGAAGGACACGAACCTCGATGGGCGTCTCAACGATATCGACGGGGACGGCGAGTTCACCATCTTCGACGTCCAGGCGTTCTTCACGGGTTTCCAGGCCGACACCGTCCAGAGCGCCGCCGAGTACTTCAATTTCGACGGGAGCGACCCGGCCGCGGTCACCATCTTCGACGTGCAGGCGCTTTTCATCCAGCTTGCGAGTTGAACGGGCCGAGCCGACACGTGCTGGTTCCGGGGGCCGAGGGCTCCTCTCTCCCCGCGAGCCCCGGTGTTCAGGACAGGAGCGAGTCGAGAGCGGCCCTCCGCTGACCCGCGGGCGGTCGCCCGTCTGTCTGACACCGCCAGTATCACAGTTGAGAGTTCCGTGACGACGCTTATCTCCTGTGAGGCCGTAAAGGTCGGTATGCGCAGGGTACTCGGACGGCTCCTGACGGTCGTGTTGCTGGTCGTGATAGCCGGGGCAGTCGGCGGAGTCGCCGCACAGGGCGAGGCGGGGGAGGGTCCAGTCGCGGAGAACGCGACAGTCGACGACGCGCTGGCAGAGTCGGACGGCACCGTCGAGGTGCTGGTGGAGCTATCCGGCGCCGAACAGACGACAGGCGTCGAGGGGTTGCAGGCACACGCCGCCGAGACGCAGGCGCCGCTGGTCGACGTGGCCGAGCGACGCGACGGACTGCGCGTCGAGCGGCAGTTCTGGCTGACGAACGCGGTGCTGGTGACAGTCGACACCGGGGAGGTGTCGCTCGACACGCTCGCCGGTGTCGAGGGGGTCGAGGCGCTCCGGGAGAACGGTCGGGTGACCGTCGACACCGGCGCGACAGCGGCCACCCGGACGATAGCTGTCGGGCCCGGTCGTCTCACCGACGGTCACGGAGTCACGACACCCGTCGCATCAACGGACGTGTCGACCGGTAACTACGACACGACCTACGGGTTAGCACAGATAAACGCGACAGCGGTCTGGGACACGTACGGCACACGGGGTGCGGGCACGAGTGTGGCGGTGCTGGACACCGGGGTCGACGCCGACCACCCGGACATCGACGTGGCGCGGTGGGCGGAGTTCGACAGCAACGGCAACCAGGTCGACACCACCCCGAACGACGGGGACGGCCACGGGACACACGTCAGCGGGACCGTCACCGGCGGGAACGCCTCGGGCACGCAGATCGGTGTCGCCCCCGACGCCGACCTGTACGCCGCGAAGGTGCTCGCCGACGACGGGAGCGGGACATTCGCCCAGATAATCGCCGGGATGGAGTGGGCTGTCGACCAGAACGCCGACCTCATCTCGATGAGTCTGGGCGCACAGGGGTACTACGACTCGTTCGTCGACCCGGTCCGCAACGCCGAGACCGCCGGGGTGACCGTCGTCGCGTCCAGCGGGAACAGCGGTGCGGGGACCAGTGGGTCGCCCGGCAACGTCTACGACGCCATCAGCGTCGGTGCGTCGAACGCGAGTGGGGGTATCGCGGGGTTCTCCTCGGGTGAGTCAATCGACACGTCCGCGGCGTGGAGCAGTCCGCCGTCGGACTGGCCCAGCACGTACGTGGTGCCGAGCGTGTCCGCGCCGGGCCGGGGTGTCCAGAGCGCGTGGCTGAACGGCAGTTACCAGTTCCTCAGCGGGACGAGCATGGCGGCCCCGCACGTCTCGGGGGCCATCGCGCTGATGGAGTCGGCGCTCGGGAGCGACGTCGGCCCGGACGAACTGGAGACGGCACTGGAGGAGACCGCCCGAAAGCCCGACGGGTACGACACGGGCACGCCCGCGGGTGAGCGCGACACCCGCTACGGGTCGGGTATCATCGACGTCCCGGCGGCGCTCGATTCGCTCTCGACGGGACCGGTCGTCGAACTCTCCGGTCTCGACGTCGCGGGTGCCGGCGCGAACGCGACAGTCAGCGAGGGGTCGACGGTGAACGTGTCGGTGGTCGTCGAGAACGTCGGCGACAGCTCCGGGTCGTTCGACCTGAGCCTGTCGGTCGGTACCGCAGTCGAGATGACCGCCTCGACGGGCGAACTGGCCGCCGGCGGGACCGAGACGGTGGTGTTCGGGAACGTGACCGGGGGGCTGGCGGAGGGGACCTACCCGGTGACAGTCTCGGCCGCGGACGACAGCGTCAGCGGCGAGGTGACACTCGAACCGCTGGAATCTGTCTCCCTCCCGGACCAGAACGTGACCGACGCGACCGGGGTGAGTCTCGACGGGGTCGTCTCGGACGGGGTCGCGGCGCTGCTGCTGGTGACCTACGAGGGTGACAACGGCACCGTCGTGGCAGGGGTGGCAAACGGCACCTACGCGAACGAGTCGGTGACGGTGGCGCTGGAGAGCAACATCGGGTTCCCGGACCGGTACACGGCCCACCTCCTGCCGGCGGCCGACGCGAGCAGCAGCTACCGGCCGGGTGATACGCTCTCGGCGAACACCACGGACGCGGTGGTCGTGAGCGAGACTGCCCGGGTGAGCACCGTCGGCGGCGCACCCGACGTCGAGGTCATCGACGGGAGTCCGGCGAAGGACACCACCGGTGACGGGATGCTCGACGACGTCCGCGGGGACGGGGAACTGAACATCTTCGACGTGCAGACGCTGTTCAGCAACATCGACACCGCCACTGTCCAGAACCACTCAGAGCAGTTCAACTTCCAGGGGGCGAACCCGGACGAGGTGAACATCTTCGACATACAGACGCTGTTCACGCAGATCCCCTGATACGGATTACTTCGAGTCGTTCCGGTATCGACCGCCTGATGATTGGCGGTCGTACCGGTACACAGTCGCAGTACTCAGTATGACCTGCCCGGTCCGAACCGACCGCCACATCTGCCAGCAGCCGGAAAGTGCCATACGAGATTACACTTCAGAGCAGGGCCTACGGATACCGTCTGTGTGCGCGGCACGTGGACAGCGACACGACGCCGAGCACGCGGCCGATGACACGTAGTCGAAAAACTTAGGATGCTCCGGGGTTCTACAGGTCACTATGGATTCACGAATAGCTGGGGTACTGCTGTTGGGGGTCGGGTTGTTCTGTCTCGCAACAGTCGGCGGGGTGTCGGGAGAGACGGGGTTCGAGTCGGGCGGGGTCGCACAGGGGGGCGACACGACCGGTCTGACGGCACAGGAGAACAGCACGGAGGATGACGGGGAGCCCGGGTGGAACAGTGGGCCACCGGAGCCGTTCGAGGAGCCGGGGGTGTACCAGGTAGACGTGGCAGAGAAATCGGTCATCTCAATCGAGGTAATCGGTCCGGGCGGTGGTGGCGGTGCCGAGGATGTCTCCGACGACGGTGGTGCGGCAGACGGGGGTGACGGCGGGTACATCCACGCCACGTTCGACGTATCCGGGTTCAGCCAGATACAGATAACCGTCGGAAGTGGCGGTGGCGGCGGTGAACCGGGCAGTGCAGGTCTCGGCGGTGACGGGTACTACGACGGCGGCGACGGGGCAGTCGTGGATACCCTTCTTGGCTGGCACACCGCCGGTGGCGGCGGTGGCGGTGCGACGGTCGTCGAGGCGGTCCACAACGGGACGACAGAGCCGCTGGCGGCAGCCGGCGGTGGCGGTGGCGGCGGCGCGTGGGACACGTATCTCGGTGATTCGGACAACAGCGGTGGCGGCGGCGGTGCTGCTGGCGGTGTCGGCGGGACCGCGGAGGGGGCTCTGGTCGGTGGTGGTAGCGACGGGAACGACGCCGAGCAGGCGAGCGGCCTGATCCCGAACGATATCGGCGGGGACGGTGGTGACTCGGCGCCGAACTCGGTCGGTACTGCCGGCAACGGGGGAACCTGGGTGAACAGCGAGTTCGTCGAGACCATCGAGGAGGAGCTTCCCGGCGGGGGTGGAGCGGGTGGCAGCGGCGCCAGTGGCACCGCGGAGGACGGTGCCGACGGTGCGGTCACGCTCAACCCGCTCATCGTCATCGACTCGCTGGAGATTCCGGACACCGTCACCCCCGAGGAGGAGCTGACCGTCGGGTACACGCTGTCGAACACGGGGGACGCGGCGGGCACGGAGTCGTTCGTCAACCTCTCGGTGACCGGGACAGACGCGGGGGTCGTGGACAGTGACAAGAACGTGACCGTCGAACCGGATACGCCCGTGAGCGGGACTCTCACCTTCGACGCGGTGGGTGAGTTCTTCGCGCCCGGAGACACGGTCGACCTCACGGTCGAACTGGCCGACTTCGATGACCTGCAGAGCGGCGCGGTGGCTGTCGAATCCGGGACCGCACCGGAGTTCGTGGTCGACTCGCTGGACTACCCGACCGTTATCGAGCCGACCGAGGACCTGACGGTGAACTACACGGTCGAGAACGTCGGCAACGAGTCGGGCACGGAGAGCGCAGTCGAGTTGCTCGTCGACGGGAGTACGGTCGACAGTGACACCGACGTGACACTCGGGCCGGGTGAGACGGCGACCGGGACGCTCACGTTTACGGGTGTCGAGGGGAGTTACGGGGACGGTGACACGATACCGTTCACCGTCGTGCTGGCGGCGTTCGAGGACAGCGCGAGCGGTGAGACGGACGTCCAGGACCTCGGGAGCGGGCCGGCACTGGTGCTGTCGAGCGTCGAGGCGCCGGCCTCCATCCCGGCGGGTGGCGACCTCGATGTCGGGTACACGGTCGAGAACGTCGGCGGCGAGTCGGGGACCGAGAGCGCAGTCGAGTTGCTCGTCGGCGGGAGCACAGCCGACAGTGACACCGAGGTGACTGTCGGGGCCGGCGAGACGGCGACGGGAACGCTCACCTACGACGTGGACGGGTCGTTCGCGCCCGGTGAGACGGTCCAGTTCACGGTCGAACTGGCCGACTTCGGGGACTCCGCGGGCGGAGAGACCGACCTGCTGGCCGACGGGGAGATGAACCTCGCCATCGAGCCGTCCTCGCCGGTCGTCGAACCCGGTGGGACCCAGAGCTTCGAGGTGGTCGTCGAGGGTGCCGACAGCGGCATCCTGGGCTATCAGGCCGTCGTCGTCGACGTACAGGACCCCGGAGTGGGGACGATTACCGGGTTCGAGGAGCAGTTCAACAGCTCCGGCGACGGGGTGTTCAGCAACTCGGAGATACAGGACAGCGGGGCGACGCTGTATCTCGAGGCCGCAACAGGTGCGTCGTTCGCCGAGCCGGCGGCCGCGGTGACAGTCGCCACGTTCGAGGTGGCGACGACCGGAACGGCGGGCCAGACGACCGGAGTGTCGTTCGACACGGGCGCGGCCCAGACCGTCGCGGCGTTCGAGACCGGCACCCCCTACACCCTCGACCAGTACAAGAACGCGAACCTGGTGCTCGACGCCGGTGACGGCCCGAACATCGTGCTGACCGACGTCACGGCACCGGATACGGTCGACCCCGGGTCGGAGCTGACGGTCGAGTACACGGTCGAGAACTTCGGCGACCAGGCGGGAACAGAGAGCGCCGTCGAACTGCTCGCCGACGGGAGCACGGCGGACACGGACACGAACGTGAGTCTCGGGGCAGGTGCGACCGCGAGCGGGACGCTCACGCTCGACACGGGCGGGTACGAGCCCGGTGACACGATCGAGTGGACGGTCTCGCTGGCGACCTTCGACGACTCGGCGAGCGGTCAGACAACCGTCCCCGGCCCGAATCTGACGCTCACATCACTCGACTACCCCGACTCGATCGGACCGGGCGAGGAGCTCGAGGTCGGATACACCGTCGAGAACGTGGGCGACGCCGCGGGAACCGAGAGCGCCGTCGAGCTGGTCGTGGCAGACAGCGTGGTCGGCAGCAACGAGGACCTGACAGTCGGGCCCGGTGAGACGGTAACGGGGACACTCACCTACAGCGGTCCGGGTGGGTCGTTCACGCCCGGTGAGACAGTCCAGTTCACGGTCGAACTGGCCGAGTTCGGGGACACGGCGAGCGGTGAGACCAGTGTCGAGGCGAGTGCGGCGTTCGATGTCGAGATAATCGAGACGAACAGTCCGGTGGTGGCGGGGCAGGAGCTCACCGTGACCGCCGCGGTGACGAACACCGGTGACGCCGAAGGGAGTAGCCCGGTCGAACTCTCCGTCGACGGGCTGGGCACCGACAGCACGACGACGACACTCGGTCCCGGGAACTCGACACAGCTCTCGCTGGGGGTCACCACGGGCGACGGTGACGCCGGCAACTACACCGCCGAGGTCACGGCCGGGGGCGTCTCGTACACGGCACCGGTCGAGGTGGTCGCCGACACCGGCAGCCCGGAGTTCGTCGTGACAGACGTGGAGACGAACGCGCCGCTGGTCGAGGGTGAGGAGCTCGCGGTGACTGTCACGGTCGAGAACGTCGGTGAGGTCGCGGGGACACAGCAGGTCACGGTCTCGGCGGACGCGTTCGGCGAGATGTCGGCCGAACTCGCTCTGGAGCCCGGTGCGCTCACCAGCACGACGATGACCGTCGAGACCGAAATCGGCAGTGCCGGCCAGCACACACTAACTGTCGCGACGGAGGACCGCTCGGTGGAGGAGACGATAATGCTGCACCTGCCGGTGCTTCCCGGGAACGATGCCCCACCACAGGACCTCAGCGGCGACGACCGCTACCGGGACCTCGACGGGGACAGCACGTTCAGTATCTTCGACGTGCAGACGTTCTTCAACGTCTTCGACGACCCGGCCGTCCGGAACCACGCCTGGGCGTACAACTTCGACGGGAGCTCCGACGGCCAGATCACGATCTTCGACGTGCAGGCACTGTTCGGCGACCTCTGAGCCGGCTGTCGGCTGGGTCTCCGACACGGTACAGATGTCACGGTCGTCGACAGAGTATCAGACACAGTACAGATGTGACAGCCGACACGACCACCGTCGAGTCTCGGAGACGAGATTTCGCGGACTCCGGGGAGGAGAGCGGTTTTCGGGCGGACAGACACTCCAGCCGGGGACGACAGAGACCGGCGAGCGGTATGTGAGCGTCAACCACAACTTTTAGGTTTGGAAGGTTTGAAGATAGCCGACATGGGCCGCAAGGTAGTGGGCACATTCCTGCTGACTCTCGGACTGTTGCTGGTGGTGGCAGCCGGTGGAGTGGCGGGGGACACACAGACCGGTATCGACGCACAGGACGGCACGGACGTACGTATCGACGACGCGCTGCACGACGCGGACGGTGAGATAGAGGTCGTCGTGCAGTTAGCGGGGAGCGAGACGGCCACGACGACAGACCAGTTACGGACGTATGCGAGCGCAACACAGGAACCGCTGGTCCAGTTCGCGAACGCTCGTGCGGGGGTGGAGGTAGTCAACCAGTTCTGGCTGGGTAACCTCGCCTTGCTGGAGGTCGACACGGACCGGTTCTCGCTGTCGGAGGTAGCCGAGGTCGACAACGTGGTGGCGATTCACGAGAACAGCCGGTACACCCTCGACACGGGTTCGGCCGCGGGTGGACTGCTGTCCGACCCGGTTTCGGCGGCGAACGGCTCGTACACGTACGGGCTAGAGCAGATAAACGCGCCGACGGCCTGGGAGAACTACAACACGAAAGGCGAGGGCGCGAGCATCGCGGTGCTCGACACCGGTGTGGACGCGGACCACCCGGACATCGACCTGGCGGGGTGGCAGGAGTTCGACAGCGACGGCAACCCGGTCGATTCCCAGCCGAACGACGGGCAGGGCCACGGCACCCACGTCAGCGGCACGGCGACCGGGGCGGCCAACCCGGCCGGTGACGTGCCATCGTTCGGTGTGGCACCCAACGCGGACCTGTACGGCGTGAAGGTGCTGGACAACGGTGGCTCGTTCACACAGATCACCGCCGGGATGCAGTGGGCGGTCGACCAGAACATCGACATTATCTCGATGAGTCTGGGCGCGACCGGGTTCTACGACCAGATGATCGCGCCGGTGCAGGACGCACACGCCGCGGGCACGGTCGTCATCACGTCGGCGGGCAACAGCGGTGAGGGCTCCAGCGGGAGTCCGGGCAACGTCTACGACTCCATCGCGGTCGGTGCCTCGAACTCGAACCAGGGCATCGCGAGTTTCTCCTCCGGTGAGGTCATCGACACGGCCGCCGACTGGGGGTCGAGCGCACCCGGTGACTGGCCGAGCCAGTACACCGTGCCGACAATCGCCGCACCCGGTGTGGACACGCTGAGTTCGGTGCCCGGCGGCGGCTACGACGACACCTACTCGGGCACCTCGATGGCGGCACCGCACGTCTCGGGTGCGGTCGCGCTGGCGGAGTCGGCGACGAACGGCAGTCTGTCACCCGCAAACATAGAGGAGGCACTGGAGGCGACGGCGTTCAAGCCGAGCGGCGCGCCGGCACCGCCGGGCGAGCGTGACACCCGCTACGGCTCGGGTATCATCGACGCCGACGCGCTCATCGCGTACCTGCAGGGTGTCGAGGACGAACCGCTCCTGACGGTCACCGCGAGCGCGCCGGACACAATCGAACCCGGTGCGACGCTGACGGCCAACTACACCGTCGAGAACATCGGCGGTGCCGAGGGCTCCGAGAGCGGTATCGACCTGCTGGTCGAGGGTGCGGTCGAGGACAGTGACGGTGGGGTCACGCTCGCGCCCGGGGAGAGCACGAGCGGCACGCTCTCGTTCGGAGACACAGCACAGTACGACGGCCAACTCGTCAACTGGACGGTCGAACTCCAGGACACCGGCAAGACCGCGAGCGGTCAGACCGGTGTGGGTGCACAACCCGGCGCGGAGATTGTCATCCAGTCCATCGACTACCCGTCCTCGATAGCGCCGACCGACAACCTCTCGGTCGACTACACGCTGGAGAATCTCGGTCTCGAGGATGGCACCGAGAGCTTCGTCGACCTGAAGGTGAACGGCACCGACAGCGGCTTCGACGACACGGACTTCGACGTCACGGTGCCGGGCGGTGGCACGACCAGTGGCACGCTCACGTTCGACAACGTGAGCGGCTACTACAGTGACGGTGACACGATCGACTTTAGCGTCGAACTGTGGGACTTCGGTGACGTCGCCGAGGGTACGACCGACGTCGGGAGCGGCGAGGAGCCGCCGGGTGAACCCGACATCGTCATCCAGTCCATCGACTACCCGTCCTCGATAGCGCCGTCCGACGACCTCACGGTCGACTACACGCTGGAGAACCTCGGTGACGCCGACGGACAGGAGAGCTTCGTCGACCTGAAGGTGAACGGCACCGACAGCGCCTTCGACGACACGGACTTCGACGTGAACGTGTCCGCGGGCGGCACGACGAGCGGGACGCTCACCTTCGACAACGTGAGTGGCTACTTCGGCGAGGGTGACACGATCGACTTTACGGTCGAACTGTTCGACTTCGGTGACGTCGCCGAGGGTACGACCGACGTCGGGAGCGGCGAGGAGCCGCCGGGTGAACCCGACATCGTCATCCAGTCCATCGACTACCCGTCCTCGATAGCGCCGTCCGACGACCTCACGGTCGACTACACGCTGGAGAACCTCGGTGACGCCGACGGACAGGAGAGCTTCGTCGACCTGAAGGTGAACGGCACCGACAGCGCCTTCGACGACACGGACTTCGACGTGAACGTGTCCGCGGGCGGCACGACGAGTGGCACCCTGAGCTTCGACGGTATCGGCGAGTACTACCAGCCCGGAGACACGATCAACTTCAGCGTGGAGCTGTTCGACTTCGGTGACGTCGCGGAGGGGCAGGCGACATACGAGGTGCCGGACGAGCCGATCCTGCAACTCGCGTCGGTCGATGCGCCGACAATCATCGAGGCCGGTGACGACCTCACGGTCAACTACACCATCGAGAACATCGGCGGTGTCGAGGGCACAGAGAGCGCGGTCGACCTGCTGGTCGACGGCGAACTCGGAGACACGGACGCGGACGTGACAGTCCCCGCACAGGACAGCGTCAGCGGGTCGCTGACCTTCGAGAGCGTGTCCGCCGGTCAGGCGCTGGAGATGCTCGGCGAGACAGACAGCAGGGAGAGCGTGAGCACCGACGGTGGGCTGACCGTCGCCGAGAGCCTGCGAACCGCGGACGGAACGACCGAGGTGATCGTCGAGTTCGCGGGTGCGCCGGACGCGACAACCACCGACCAGTTGCAGACTCACGCCGACAGCGTCCTGCAACCGCTGCAGGCGTTCGCGGCGAAGAACGACGCTGTGTCAGTCGAGCGGACGTTCTGGCTCAACCCGATGGCGCTGGTCGAGGTGGACCTGGACCGCACGTCGGTGGCCGAACTGACCGGTCTCCAGAACGTGGAGGCAATCTACGAGAACGCCCGGTTCACCGTCGACACCACCACGGGCGGACTGCTGTCCGACCCGGTCTCGGCGGCGAACGGCTCGTACACGTACGGGCTGGAGCAGATAAACGCGCCGACGACCTGGGAGAAGCACGATACCAACGGCTCGGGCGTGAGCCTCGCGGTGCTCGACACGGGTGTCGCGGGTAGCCATCCGGATCTGGAGGTGGCGAAGTGGCAGGAGTTCGACGGTGACGGCAACCCGGTGGACTCTCAGCCGAACGACGGCCAGGGTCACGGGACCCACGTCAGCGGGACGGCGACGGGCGCACTGAACCCGGCCGGTGACGTGCCGTCGTTCGGTGTGGCTCCCGGCGCCGACCTGTACGGCGTGAAGGTGCTGGACGACAGCGGTGGCGGGTCGTTCGCCCAGATAATCGCCGGGATGGAGTGGGCGACGAACGAGAGCGTCGACATCATCTCGATGAGTCTGGGCGCGACCGGGTTCTACAACCAGATGATCGAACCCGTCCAGAACGCACACGCCGCGGGCACGGTCGTCATCACGTCGGCCGGTAACAGCGGCGCGGGCTCCAGCGGGAGTCCGGGCAACGTCTACGAGTCCATCGCTGTCGGTGCCTCGAACTCCAACCAGGGCATCGCGGGCTTCTCGTCGGGTGAGGTCGTCGACACGGCCGCGGACTGGAGCAGTCCGCCGGCAGACTGGCCCGACCAGTACACCGTGCCGACAATCGCCGCACCCGGTGTGGACACGCTGAGTTCGGTGCCCGGTGGCGGCTACGACGACACCTACTCCGGCACCTCGATGGCGGCACCGCACGTCTCGGGTGCGGTCGCGCTGGCGCTGTCGGCGACCGAGGAGGACGTGACGCCCAGCACGATAGAGGAGGCGCTGGAGGCAACGGCGTTCAAGCCGAGCGACGCGCCGGCCCCGCCGGGGGAGCGTGACACCCGCTACGGCTCGGGTATCATCGACGCCGACGCGCTCACCGAGTACCTGAAGAACCCGCCGGAGGGTGAGACGGTGAGCTACACGGTCTCACTCGCGGACACCAACGTCAGCCAGACCGGCGAGGTGTTCGTCGAGAACGCGAGCGAGGACCCGCCGGGTGGGGGCGACGGTGAGTTCACCGTCAACGTCACCGGCGCGAACGTGCCGGTCGCCGGCGAGGAACTCGAGGTGCTGGTCGATGTCGAGAACGTCGGCAACGCGACGGACACCCAGACCCTCGACCTGACCGTCGACGGGCTCGGGTCGACGAGTACGAACCTCACGCTCGATGCCGGCGCGTCGACGGAGGCGAACATGACTCTCGGCACCGAGGTCGGTGACGCGGGCCAGTACGAGGCTGTCGTCGCCAGCGAGGACGACCAAGACACCGAGCCGATTCTGGTTGTCGCACCGCCCGAGTTCCATATCGAGATCCTGGACGCCACCGAGTCCGTCGAGGAGGGACAGCCGGTCGAGGTGACCGCCGAGATAGAGAACGTCGGCGACGTCGACGACACGCAGACGGTGACACTCGACGTCGGCGCGCTCGGTTCGGACTCGGCCGAGGTGTCGCTGCCGTTTGGCGAGTCGACACAGGAGACGTTCTCGGTCGCGACCAGCGAGGGTGACGCCGGCCAGTACGAGGCTGTCGTCGCCAGCGACGACGACTCCGAGAACGTGACAGTCGGTGTCACGGGTGACACCGACCTCCAGATCGTGGCCGTCGAGGCACCGACCATCGTCGAGGGCGAGACGCTCACCGTGACCGCCACGGTCGAGAACATCGCCGACGGCGAGGGGACCAGCACGGTCTCGGCGTCGGTCGCAGGTGTCGGTGACGACAGCACGACTGTCACGCTCGGTCCCGGTGAGTCCACCAACGTCACGCTGAACATCGCCACCGACTTCAATCAGGCTGGCGAGTACGACCTCGTCGTCGAGACGCCACAGGACAGTCTCACCGACGTGGCCACGCTGACCCTGCCCAAACTGCCCAACCAGGACGCGGTGCCGACGGACATCGACGGTGACGACCTCTACGAGGACGCAGACGGCAACGGCGTGTTCGACATCTTCGACGTGCTCGTGTTCTTCAACACGCACGACGACCCGATGATGGACGACCACGGCTGGGCGTTCAACTTCGACGGCGACGGCAACGTCAGTATCTTCGACGTGCAGGCGCAGTTCGTGGAACTGGCCGGCTCCTGACACCGGTCATTCTCACCCCGGTCTGTGCTCTCTTTTATATATCACGAGTGGAGAGCGTTCTGGCACACGGTCGCTCCTGTGAACTGGTCGACATCACGGAGATAGAAAGAGTACTGTGCCCTGCTACTTGTGACGCGTGCGTGACGCGCGAAATCATACGATGTAGTAAGTGTTAAAAGACCCGAGACGTAGGGACGGTTATGAACAGACGGAACGTCGGAGCGGTGCTGCTCTGTCTCGGACTGCTCGCGGTGCTCGCGGTCGGAGGCGTGGCGGCGACACAGGCAACAGGTGTCGGCACAGTGGACGCACAGTCAGACAGTGCAGTCGCGGACGCTGACAGCGATACCGCGACAGTACAGCCCGAACTGCGCGGGGCAAGCGGCGAGACGGAGGTGATCGTATCGCTACCCGCGAGTGACAGCGCGAGCAGTCCGGCGGCGCTGCGGGCACACGCGAGTGTGACACAGGAGCCGCTGATGTCGTTCGCGGCAGACCGCCCGGGCGTGACGGTCGAGCAGACGTTCTGGCTGGCGAACGCCGCGCTGGTGACGGTGGACACCGCGAGGGTGTCGCTGTCGGACCTGGCGGCCGTCGAGGGTGTCCGGGCACTCCACGAGAACGCACAGTTCGAGACGACCGCCGGCGCGACGGCAGGAGCAGCCCTCCCACAGCCTGCCGTCGGCACGGCAAACAACTCCTACACGTACGGGCTGGAGCAGATAAACGCGCCGACGGCCTGGGAGAGCTACAACACGACGGGTGAGAACGCGAGTGTGGCGGTGCTCGACACCGGCGTGGCGGCGAGTCACCCGGACCTCGAGGTTGCGGGGTGGCAGGAGTTCGACGGCGACGGCAACCCGGTGGACTCGGAGCCAAACGACGGGAACGGTCACGGGACCCACGTCAGCGGCACCGTCTCCGGCCCGATGAACCCCGCCGGTGACGTGCCCGCCTACGGTGTGGCACCGGATGTCGACCTGTACGGTGTGAAGGTGTTGACCGACGACGGTGGCGGGTCGTTCGCCCAGATAATCGCCGGGATGGAGTGGGCGGTAAACGAGAGTGTGGACGTCATCTCGATGAGTCTGGGCGCGACCGGGTTCTACGAGCAGATGATCGAACCCGTGCAGAACGCGCACGCTGCCGGGACGATTGTCGTCGCGTCAGCGGGCAACAGCGGACAGGGCTCCACCGGGAGTCCGGGCAACGTCTACGAGTCGGTCGCGGTCGGAGCCTCCAACTCGAACCAGGGCATTACGGATTTCTCCTCCGGTGAGGTCGTCGACACGGCCGCCGACTGGGGGGACAGTGCGCCGGCAGACTGGCCCGACCAGTACACGGTGCCGACAGTCGCCGCGCCGGGTGTGAGCACGCTGAGTTCGGTGCCCGGGGGCGGTTACGACGGCACATACTCGGGCACCTCGATGGCGGCACCCCACGTCTCGGGTGTGGTGGCGCTGGCGGAGTCGGCGATAGACAGGGAGCTCTCACCCCAGGAGATAGAGGAGGCACTGGAGGCAACGGCGTCGAAGCCGGCAGACGCGCCGGCACCGCCGGGCGAGCGCGACGACCGCTACGGGTCCGGAATCGTCGACGCCACCGCGTTCATCGCGTTCCTGCAGGACACGGACGGCCCGCTCCTGACGCTGACGGCGAGCGCACCGACGACAGTCGAGACGAACGAGTCGCTGACGGTCAACTACACCGTCGAGAATCTCGGTGGCGCGGCGGGCACCGAGAGCGAGATCAACCTGGTGGTCAACGGCACTGTCGCGGACACGGAGACGAACACGACAGTCGAACCGAACGAGACGGTCACCGGGTCGCTCACGTTCGACGGTGTCGACGGGTACGAGGAGGGTGACTCGATCGAGTGGACCGTCGAGATGGTCGACACGAACACCACATCGAGCGGGTCGACGAGTGTCGGCCTGCTGCCCGGGACAGAGATCGCCATCCAGTCGATCGAGTACCCCGACGTGATCGGGCCGAACGGGGAGCTATCGGTCAACTACACGCTGGAGAATCTGGGTGCCGAGAGCGGGACCGAGAGCTTCGTCGACCTGATAGTGAACGGTACCGACAGCGGATTCGACGACACCGACTTCGACGTCACGGTGCCGGGTGGTGGCACCGCCAGCGGGACGCTCACGTTCAGCAGTGTGTCCGACTACTTCGGCCCTGACGAGACAATCGAGTTCACCGTAGAACTCTGGGACTTCGGGGATGTCGCGGCGGGCAACACCACAGTCGAGGTACCCGACGAACCGGTGCTCGGACTGGTGTCGGCGGACGCGCCGACCACGCTCACCGCGGGTGATGACCTGGTGATAAACTACACCATCGAGAACATCGGGAGCGTCGCGGGCACCGAGAGTTCGGTGGAGTTGCTGGTGAACGGGACCCCCGAGGACGTGGACACGAACGTGAGTGTGCCGGGGCAGGGCACCGCGAACAGGACGCTGGTGCTCGAGAACATCGACGCATCCGCGCTCTCGGGGGCAATCTCGGTCGAGACCGGCGGGGAACAGTCCGAACCCGCCGACAGCGTGCAGGTCGACCGCACGCTGCGCGGTGCGAGCGGCGAGACAGAGGTGATGGTGTCACTGCCCGCGAGTGACCGGGCGGACAGTCCGGCGGCGTTGCGGGCACACGCGAGTGCGACACAGGAGCCACTCCTCGACTTCGCGGCGAACCGTCCGGGTGTGACAGTCGAACAGACGTTCTGGCTGGCGAACGCCGCGCTGGTGACGGTGGACACCGCGAGGGTGTCGCTGTCGAACCTGGCGGCCGTCGAGGGTGTCCGGGCACTCCACGAGAACACACGCTTCGAGACGACCGCCGGCGCGACGGCAGGAACAGCCCTCGCACAGCCAGCCGTCGGCACGGCAAACAACTCCTACACGTACGGGCTAGAGCAGGTGAACGCACCGACGGCCTGGGAGAGCTACAACACGACAGGCGCGAACGCGAGCGTGGCGGTGCTCGACACCGGCGTGGCGGCGAGTCACCCGGATATCGACCTGGCGGGCTGGCAGGAGTTCGACGGTAACGGCAACCCGGTGGACTCGGAGCCAAACGACGGGAACGGTCACGGGACCCACGTCAGCGGCACCGTCTCCGGTCCGATGAACCCCGCCGGTGACGTGCCCGCCTACGGTGTGGCACCGGACGTCGACCTGTACGGTGTGAAGGTGCTGGACGGCGGGGGCTCGCTGGCACAGATCTTCGCCGGGATGGAGTGGGCGGTCGACCAGAACGTGGACATCATCTCGATGAGTCTGGGCGCGACCGGGTTCTCGCCGTCGATGATAGAGCCCGTGCAGAACGCGCACGCTGCCGGGACGGTCGTCGTCGCGTCGGCGGGCAACAGCGGGCAGGGCTCCAGCGGGAGTCCGGGCAACGTCTACGACTCTATCGCCGTCGGCGCATCCAACTCGAACCAGGGTATCGCCGACTTCTCCTCGGGAGAGGTCGTCGACACGGAGTCAGCCTGGGGAAGCGATGCACCGGCAGACTGGCCCGACCAGTACACGGTGCCGACAGTCGCCGCGCCGGGTGTGAGCACGCTGAGTTCGGTGCCCGGGGGCGGTTACGACGGCACATACTCGGGCACCTCGATGGCGGCACCCCACGTCTCGGGTGTGGTGGCGCTGGCGGAGTCGGCGATAGACAGGGAGCTCTCACCCCAGGAGATAGAGGAGGCACTGGAGGCAACGGCGTCGAAGCCGGCAGACGCGCCGGCACCGCCGGGCGAGCGCGACGACCGCTACGGGTCCGGAATCGTCGACGCCACCGCGCTCATCGCGTTCCTGCAGGGTGTCGAGGGCAGTGTCCCGTGGACAGTGTCACTGGCCGACACCGGTGACAGCACCAGCGGAGAGGTGTACCTCGAGGAACCCGACGCGGTGGCCGACTTCCAGATTGCGGCCGTCGAGACGAACGCCCCGCTCGCGGAGGGTGAGACACTCGAACTGAACGTCACGGTCGAGAACATCGGCGGGGCAAACGGCACACAGAACATCACCGCACAGAGCCAGACGCTCGGCACGGCCACCACGACGGTCGAACTGGCGGCCAACGAGACGGCCGAGCACACGCTGACGATGGACCTCGGAACCGGGCCGGACGTCGTCGGTAACCACACGCTGACTGTCCAGACCGCGAACCACAGCGCCGAGGAGTCCGTCGAGGTCCAGATGCCGGCGACGCCGGGCGCGGAGACGCCGCCGACAGACATAGACGGTGACGACTACTACGAGGATGTCACCGGGAGTGGTGAGTTCGACATCTTCGACGTCCAGGCGTTTTTCCTCATCTTCGGCGACACGATGATGACAGAGCACGGCTGGGCGTTCAACTTCGACGGGAGCGGTGAGGTCACCATCTTCGACGTGCAGGCGCTGTTCAACGAACTGGCCGACTCCTGACGCGTCGACCCTCTTTCCTTTCTCCTCTCTCGGGCAGATGGCTACTGCACCCGCCTGGCCTGACCGAGCAACTGTCGCTGTCCCCGTCTCCGCAGTCGTGCTCGGTCGGGTCCCTCGGCTGTACCCGCGTTCGGTTGGTTTTTGTCGGGTTCGGGCCTACAGGAAGCGATGAGCGACCAGCACGGACAGCGAGCGCCGCACGTCGCCGTCGCGGTGGTCGATGCGGAGACGCCGGGTAACGTCGGCACCATCGCGCGGGCGATAAAGAACTTCGGGCTCTCGGAGCTGTTGCTCGTGGACCCGCCGGAGCTTGACCCGGACGGTGAGGCCTACGGCTTCGCCGGCCAGGCCCGCGAGGACGTGCTCCCGAACGCCACCGAGACGACACTCGACGCTCTCGTCGAGGGGTACCACACGGTCGGCTGTACCGCTATCACGAACGAGGACCCGACGAGTCACGTCCGGTATCCGGCGCTCACGGCCGCGGAGTTGCCCGACCATCTTCGGGGTGTGGACGCGGACGTGGCGATCGTGTTCGGACGCGAGCGGGTCGGGCTCACGAACGACGAACTCGCCAGACTCGATGCGGTCTGCTCGATTCCCGCGAGCGCCGAGTACCCGTCGCTCAATCTCGGGCAGGCGGCGACCGTTGTCTGTTACGAGCTACGCTCGCTGACAGTCGCGGAGACACAGCACCCGGCGGAGCTCCACGAGCGGGCCGACGAGGCCGATATCGAGCGCCTCCACGACCGCTTCGGGGCGTACGTGAGAGCGATCGGACACCCCGAGCCGAAGCGCGCGAAGGCCGGACGGCTGTTCCGTCGGCTGCTCGGCCGGGCACACCCGACCCCGCGGGAGGTCCGCACCCTGCAGGGGTTGCTGCGTCGTGGCGCCGAACAGGTCGAGAAGCGAGAGCGCGGCGACTCCGATTAGTGGTCGCTCTGGGCGTCGAGCTCGGTGGCGACGTCCTCGGGGTCGAACAGCGCGGGGTCGAGCACGAGGTCGGCCTGTCCGCTGGCGAAGTCCGGCAGCGAGCCGTCGTCGTACGCGAGCACCGTCACCCCGGGGTGGAGCTCCTTCGCGACCGGAATCGATGTCGCCTGCCGGAGTTCGGTCAGCACGTACACGTCCGCGGTCGTGATGCTGGCAGCCTCGAGCGCGTCACGGTTGCCGATATCGACACGGGTCAGGTCGTGACCCGCGTCGGTGATCGCGGCGCCGAGGTCGTACTGGTCGGTGCCGGTGAGAATCACCCTCATCACTCGTACTCTATGGTGGCAGGCGGTTTGTGGGTAACGTCGTAGACGACACGTGCGACGGTCTCGTTCTCGCCGGTGATGCGTGACTGGATGCGCTGGAGGGTCTCCCAGTCGAGTTCCTGGGCGCGGGCGGTCATCCCGTCGCGTGACTCGACCGACCGGACGGCGACGACCCAGCCGTGGACGC
>CAZFMN010000043.1:0-21029 GCA_964520075.1 uncultured Halobacteriales archaeon
GCGAACAACTGTGAGCGGTGCACACCGTTCCGTGCGGTCGGCAACCGTGCAACTCGCTGTCGGTAGCGTTATCTCTGCCGCGCGGCATCAGTTAGTGTGAGAGAATCAGGAGCGAGTCTGCCGAGAGCGGCGTATCTGCGGGGTCTGCAAACTGTCGGCCGACTCCTCCCGTACGGAACCAGTGTGTACACCCGTGACTGGGACGTGCTGGTCGTTCTCGACGCCTGTCGAGCGGACCTGTTGCGTGATGTCGCACCCGACACCGGGCCACTGCGTGATATCGGGACACTCCGCTCCGTCGGGAGTTCATCCTCGGAGTGGCTACAGAACACGTTTCAGGACGAACCGGCGGTCGGGGAGACGGTGATGGTCACGGGGAACACGTGGACGGACCGCTATCTCGACGCGACCCGGTTCGGTGCACTCGACGAGGTGTGGAAGTACAGCTGGGACGAGGACGCCGGGACAGTGCCGGCGGATGCCATCACCACCCGGGCCATCGCGCTCGCGCGCAGTCACGACCCGGAGCGGCTGGTCGTTCACTACATGCAGCCACATCACCCGTTCGTCCCCGCCCCGCTGGCCGGGGACGACGGCATGGCACGGACGGGGGCACACAGCAGTCGGTCGAACCCCTGGACACTGCTCCGGCGCGGCGAGGTGACACGGGCGGAGGTCTGGGCGGCGTACGAGGCGAATCTGCGGTACGTTCTCCCGGAGGTGGCGACGCTGGTCGAGAACGTGACCGGTCGTGTCGCGGTGACCGCCGACCACGGCAACCTCCTCGGGGAGTGGGGGCTGTACGGCCATCCGATGCACACACCGGTCCCTGCGCTGTTGCGGGTGCCGTGGGCGGTGACGACCGGCGAGGGGCGTGAGACACACACCCCGTCGCTGGAGCCACCCGAACCGCTCCCGGTCTCACGTGTCCACACCGGTGCCGGCGAACAGGCACAGCTCGAAGCGCTCGGATATCTGTGACGTCGGTGAACGGGTTTTAGTCATCTGGATTCTATACATCTGCTGTGTACGACACTGACTCGCACTACAGTAGCATATCCTACAGGTACGAGAAACTGATAATATCTCGACCGTATCGGGCAAACATATGACACGCCGGGGAGTTTACTTTACTGGTCCTCGGTCGGTCGACGTTCGGGAGAAGCCGGTTCCCGAGCCCACTTCCGACGAGGTGCTCGTTCGCACCGAGCGGTCGAGTATCAGCCCCGGAACGGAGCTGCTCGCGTACCGGGGTGAGGTGTCCGCGGAGACGGCCACCGACGAGACGCTCGATGGGCTGGAGGGGACGTTCTCGTACCCGTTCCAGTACGGGTACGCCGCCATCGGCCGCGTGGTCGAGACGGGGGCCGATGTTGGTGACGACTGGCTCGACCGGCGCGTGTTCGCGTTCAACCCACACGAGAGTCACTTTGTCTCCGACCCGGAGGAACTGATCCCGACGACACTCCCGGCCGACCAGGCGATTCTGATCCCGAACTGTGAGGCGGCCGTGAACTTCGTCATGGACGCCCGTCCTCGCATCGGTGCACGGGTCGTCGTCTTCGGACAGGGACCGGTTGGGCTGTTGACCACGGCGCTGCTCGCCGAGTTCCCGCTCGCGGAGCTGGTCACCGTCGATTACGACGAGTCCCGTCGTGAGATGTCGCGCTCACTCGGTGCCGACCGCGCGCTCTCACCGGATGCGCTCGACGACCTGGAGAGCGACGCGGACATCTCCCTGGAGCTGTCGGGCAACCCCGACGCGCTGGATAGCGCGCTCGATATCACGGGCTACGCCGGTGACGTTATCGTCGGCTCGTGGTACGGGAGCAAGGAGGTAACACTCTCGCTGGGTGATGAGTACCACCGCAGTCACATCCGGATGCAGAGCAGTCAGGTGAGCCGTGTCGACCCCGACCACGCCGACCGGTGGGACAAGGACCGCCGGATGGACCTCGTTCGTTCCAAGCTGGCGGAACGCGACCTCGGCAGGTTGGTGACTCACTCACTGCCAATCGAACAGGCCAAACAGGCGTACGAGCTACTGGACGACCGTGACGACGGCGTGATACAGGCGACACTAACCTACCAGTAATCGGTCGAACTTTGTGGCTGTTCGAGTAAGGGTAACCGTGTATTCGACGACGGTGCGTACCGATTTCGTGGCACAGCACTATCTGACCGTTCCCGACCCGGGTCCGGAGGGTGAGCCCCACTCACACCAGTTCGAGGTCGAGTTGACCTTCCGGGGACCGGAACTCAACGAGTACCAGTACCTGGTCGACATCGACGACGCAAACGCGGCACTCTCGACACTCGCCGACCGGTACCGCGACCGACTCCTGAACGACCTGCCGGAGTTCGCGGGCGACAACCCGAGTGTCGAGCGGTTCGCGCGTGTCATCTTCGACCGTGTAACCGACATCGTCACCGACGAGACGGTGACGGAACTGGCGGTGAGGGTGTGGGAGGATAGCCAGGCCGCCGCGACGTACGACGCCCCCACATGAACATCGGGCTGACAGTGTACGGCAGTCTGGAGGAGCGCTCGGGCGGGTTCCGGTACGACCGCAAACTCGTGGAGCAACTGCGCCGCCGTGGGGACACGGTCGATGTCATCGAACTGCCGTGGCGGGAGTACACGCGCGGACTGCTGGACAACGTCTCACCGGGAATCCGGGACCGCCTGTCGGTCGACGTCGACGTGATGCTCCAGGACGAACTGGCACACCCGTCACTGGTCTACCAGAACCGGCGTGTTCCGTACCCCGTGGTCAGCATCGTCCACCATCTCCGTGCGAGCGAACCGCGCCGGTTGAGTCGGCTCTACCGGGCAGTCGAGCGCCGGTATCTGCGAACGGTCGATGCCGTGGTCTGTAACAGCACAGTCACGCGTGACGCCGTCGCGGCTCTCGGTGTGAACCGGTCGACGACGGTCGTCGCACCACCCGCCGGCGACCGGTTCGACCCTGTTATCGACGACGAGCGTATTCACGACCGGGCCCACGACGACCCACTCCAGGTCGTCTGTGTCGGCAACCTCGAACCGAGAAAGGGTGTGGATACCCTCGCCGAGGCTGTCTCGATGA
This sequence comes from uncultured Halobacteriales archaeon, assembly GCA_964520075.1. Taxonomy (GTDB): domain Archaea; phylum Halobacteriota; class Halobacteria; order Halobacteriales; family Haloarculaceae; genus Halovenus. The sequence continues at coordinate 3,090 of CAZFMN010000043.1, forward strand.
CCGACGCCGACGTCGAACTGACAGTCGTCGGCCGGACTGTCGATGCGGCGTACACGGCCAACGTTCGTGAGCGCATCCGGGAGCTGTCGCTCGGTGAGCGCGTCGAACTGGCTGGGGAACTCACCGACCAGGCGCTCGCCGAGACACTCCGTGCCGGGCACATCCTGGCGGTCCCGTCACGCTACGAGGGGTTCGGCATCGTCTATCTCGAGGGGATGAGCTTCGGCCTCCCGGCTATCGCCTCGCGCGCCGGGGGTGCAACCGATATCGTCACCACCGGCGAGACCGGACTGCTGGTCGACCCCGACACGCCGTCGGCGGTCGCGCGTGCGCTAACGACGCTCGATAACGACCGTGACCGACTGGCCGAGATGGGGACGGCGGCCCGACGGCGTTACGACCAGCACCCGGACTGGGCCACGACAGCCGACCGGGTCCGACAGTTACTGCACGAGACTGTCTCGAACAGGGAGGTGGCAGTGTGACAGACGACTTCCAGCGGTATCTCCGGGCAAAACGCACAGTCGACGACCGTGCACTCGACCGCCGACTCGTCACGCGACTCCGAGACTCGCTCGCCGAGCGTGCGACCGACGGCGAGACGCTGTCCGTTCTCGAAATCGGTGCCGGCATCGGGACGATGATCACCCGATTCATCGAGTGGGACGTGTTTCCGGCGACACCGGTCCAGTACACCGCCGTCGATGTTCAGCAGGCGAACATCGACACACTCACCGAACAGCTTCGGGACTGGGCCAGCGGGCGCTCGGTCACTGTAGACAGCGCCGACGAGGGTGTGACCGTCGCCGGGCCGGAACGGGAGGTCACCGTCGAACCGGTTGCTGCCGACGCGGTCGAGTACATCGAGACACAACAGACCGACCACGACCTCCTGGTGGCCGCCGCGTTGCTCGATATCGTCGACGACACGCCGCTATCGACGTTTCTCGGCGCGCTCGACACCGGTGGGCTGTACTACCTCCCGCTGACCTTCGACGGTGCGACGCGGTTCCGTCCACGCCACCCTCACGACGAGGTGGTGGAGAGTGCGTACCACGAGCAGATCGACACCAAGTCGGGCGGGAACAGTCGTGCCGGTGACTCTGTGCTCGCGGAACTCCAGCGACTACGGGGTGTCGGTGTCGACGCGGCGGGGTCGGACTGGGTCGTCACCCCGACCGACGGTGGGTACCCGGCCGACGAGGCCTATTTCCTCGAGTTCATACTCGAAACAGTCGAGCGCGCGGTCGGTGAACAGCTCGGCGAGAGTGCAGAGACACTCCGAACGTGGCTCCGTGCCCGACACGAGCAGCTCGAGACCGGACAGCTCATCTACAGTACTCACCAACTGGACATACTCGGTCAGGTGGACGACCCGAGTGTGCTCACCGGGTGAGTGCGGGTGGACAGCCAGGAGATTTCAAAAAACAAATGTCGCGGCAGAACCTCCAGTATCACGTGACAAATACCCAGATTTCGCTGATCCAGATCGATAACTACGGTCCCTGGACGACGACGCCGGAACCACGGCGTGAGGTAGACCTGCAGACACTCCAGTCGCGTCTCTATGCCGATGTCTCACAGCTCGTCGGTAACAACGAGGGGTACGCGTTTTTCAGCCGGTTCGACAACCTCGTGACGGTGACAAACGGGCTCGACAGGGCGGCACTCGAACTCGTTCAGGAGTCACTCGGGAACCGGTACCCGGTGACCGCGAGCATCACGACGGGGGTGAGTCGGTCCCCCGCGGACGCGCTCGGGACCGCGTCACGACTGCTACAGGAGGCCGGCAGCGCACAGGACAGTCAGCGCCGGGAGATTCTCGCGGGTGACCCACTCCCGGAGACCGAGCGCACGGACAACGACGTCCAGATCGCCCACTTCGATGTCAACGATGCGACCGGAAAGTACACCGACGAGCTCAACGAGTTCGATAGTTTCATCAAGATCGAACGCTCGTACGCGGAGCTGATGCGGTACATGCGCACGGCCCACGAGTCACTCTCGTTTTTTGTCGGTGGTGACAACATCATCGCCGTCTGCTCGGAGATGGACGCGGCGGACTACTACGACGCTATCGACCACGTCCACGACACGGTCGACGTCGAGTTGAAGGTCGGTGTCGGCCGCGCTCGAACGGCACAGACCGCCGGGATGGCGGCCAAACACGCACTCGAGGACTGCCGACACGACGGGTCGACTGTCGAACTCGGCTGGTGACGGGCACGGCGGACGGACTGTGCCAGCGCCGACACGGTGTGCAGTGACTCTGTGGCGACCGACCGGGTCCGGCATCTCCCGGCCCGCGTGCCACGCCCTCCGGGTGGGGGTCGACCGGATGGTCGGGGCGGGGGGTCGAACCCAAAACGGTCAAGACTGGTGGGAGCCACCATACGGGCATGACCGCATCTCGGACGGTGGAACTCGAGGGTCACATAATCGACTCGGGGATGCTGGAGACCTGTTTCGGTATCGTGATGGATATGGACGGCTCCTTCGAGGTGGAGAGCTTCGAGATCGGCCGTCACGAGACCGCCGAGTCCCACGCTCGCCTGCTCGTCGAGGCCGACGACCCGGAGCATCTGCAGTCGATCCTCCACGAGCTCCACCAGAACGGTGCGAACCCGACCGACCCGCGGGACGCGACGCTCGAACCCGCACCCGCCGACAGTGTCGTTCCGACGGAGTTTTACTCGACGACGAACCACCCGACCGACATCCGCCACGAGGGCGAGTGGCTCCCGGTCGAGAACGTCGAGATGGACTGTGCGGTCGTCGTCGACCCCGGGGAGTCACGCGCGTACACGAAGATACTGAGCGGTGTCGAGGCGGGTGACCTGGTGGTGACGGGCAACACCGGTATCCGGGTGAAACCGCCCGAGCGGCCCCGCGGTCGAGAGGGTGCGTTCGGGTTCATGCAGGGGGGTGTCTCCTCGGAGCGGCCCTCCGAGTCGACGATCGGGCAGATCGCCGAGGCGATTGCCGAGACAAAACGCGAGGGGGGGCGGGTGCTCGCGGTCTGTGGGCCGGCGGTCATCCACACCGGCGCACGCGAGGACCTCGCGCGACTGGTCCGGGAGGGGTACGTCGACGCGCTCTCGGTCGGCAACGGCTTTGCCGTCCACGACCTCGAACGGGACCTGTACGGCACCTCACTCGGGATGGACACGGAGACACTCGACCACCCGCGAAAGGGCCACAAACACCATATCTACACGATAAGCGAGGTCATCCGCGCGGGCGGTATCGAGGCCGCAATCGAGACCGGACTCGTCGAGTCGGGCGTGATGTACGAGTGTGTCCGGAACGACAGCCCGTACGTCATCGCGGGGTCGATCCGCGACGACGGTCCCCTGCCCGAGACAATCACCGACGCGATAGAGGCACAGAACGCCATCCGCGAGCAGGCCCACGACGCCGACCTCGTGTTGATGCTGGCGACGCTGCTGCACTCTGTCGCGGTGGGGAACTGCCTGCCGTCGACGACGAAGACGGTCTGTGTCGATATCAACCCCGGCACGGTCACGCAACTGGTCGACCGCGGCAGCGCACAGGCCGTCGGGATGGTCACCGACGTCGGCACGTTCGTCCCGATGCTGGCCGACAAACTCGACGGGGCGTCCGATGACGGGGACTGAAACCGCCGACCCGCGGGTGCTCGGTGTCGAGGGCACGGCGTGGGCCGCGAGCGCGGCCATCTACGACGCCGGGTCGGAGACCGTCGATATCGAGACCGAGGCGTACGTCCCCGACAGCGGCGGTATCCACCCGCGCGAGGCCGCGGAGCACATGGCCGAACACCTCCCCGAGGTTATCGAGCGTGTGCTCGCGTCCGCCCGCGACACCGCCGACGGGGAGCCACCGGTCGACGCCGTGGCGTTCTCCCGCGGGCCGGGGTTAGGCCCGTGTCTCCGCCTGACCGCGACGAGTGCGCGGGCGCTCGCACAGCGACTGGACGTGCCGCTCGTGGGTGTCAACCACATGGTCGCACATCTCGAGATTGGCCGTCACCGCTCCGGGTTCGGTGACCCCGTCTGTCTGAACGCCAGCGGCGCGAACGCCCACGTGCTGGGCTACCGCGGCGGGCGGTACCGCGTGCTCGGTGAGACGATGGACACCGGGGTCGGCAACGCAATCGACAAGTTCACCCGCACGGTCGGCTGGTCTCACCCCGGCGGCCCGAAGATGGAGCGTGCCGCCCGCGACGGCGAGTACCTCGACCTGCCGTACGTCGTGAAGGGGATGGATTTCTCGTTTGCGGGCATCTCCTCGGCCGCCAGCGAGGCCGTCGAGGCCGGTACCCCCGTCGAGGACGTCTGCTGTGGACTCCAGGAGACGGTGTTTGCGATGCTGACCGAGGTCAGCGAGCGGGCGCTCTCGCTGACCGGCGGTGACGAACTGGTGCTCGGCGGCGGTGTCGCACAGAACGAGCGACTGCGGGCGATGCTCAGTTCGATGTGTGAACAGCGCGGCGCGGCGTTTTTCGCCCCCGAGGACCGCTTCCTGCGGGACAACGCCGGGATGATCGCCGTGCTCGGGGCGACGATGTACCGGGTCGGTGACACGCTCGCGGTCGAGGAGTCCGGTATCGACGCCGATTTCCGGCCCGACGAGGTGCCGGTCACCTGGCGGGCCGACGACGACACCACCACGGTGACCGACCGCGACACGGACACGGAGGCGGTGCTGAAGGGAGCGGAGGCAACCGTGACGGTCGAGGGGAAGACAGTGTACAAGCGGCGCAACCCGCGGGCGTACAGACACTCCGCACTCGACGAGCGGTTGCGCCGCGAGCGGACGCGCGCGGAGGCACGACTGACCGCCGGGGCCCGCCGCGCGGGTGTGCCGACACCGCTGGTCCGGGATATCGACCTCGAGCGCACGCAGCTGTCGGTCCAGACCGTCGGTGACCGCGAACTCCGGGCGGCGGTGACAGCCCCGCGGGTCCGACAGGTGGCCCGGCACCTCGCCCGTCTCCACGGGGCCGGCCTCGTCCACGGCGACCCCACGACCCGGAACGTCCGGGTCCGCACCGACGTGTCCGACCCGGGGGTGGTCGACGCGCCCGCCGTCTTCCTGATCGACTTCGGACTCGGCTACCACAGCGAGGACCCCGAGGACCACGCGATGGACCTGCAGGTGTTCCGGCAGAGTCTCACCGGCACCGAGGCGGATGCCGACCGGTTCGTCCGCGGGGTCGAGTCGGCCTACCGGGAGACCGGTGACCCGGCGGTGCTCGACTGTCTGCGCGATATCGAATCCCGCGGCCGGTACCGGTGACCGGTCGCCGGCGTGTCGGAGCCAGCGGCTACAGCGGCCGGTCACCCTCGGCGATTGCCAGCGCCTGGTCTGCGAGCACCGGTACCCCCTCTTCCATCATCGCGTGGAAACTGCTGTCGCTGTGACCCATCAGGTAGCGGGCGAAGAACATCTCACCGAGCGCGGCCATCTTGTACACCGCGAGCACCCGGTAGAAGGTGAGATTCTCGACTGCGATACCGGTCTGTTGCTCGTAGTGGTCGACCAGGTCCGCACGCGAGGCGTACCCCTCGGCACCGAGGAAGGTCGGCCCCATCGTCTGCATGAGTGCCGAACTGTCCGCGCCCTCTTCCAGCCAGAAAAACAGCAGCCAGCCGAGGTCACAGAGCGGGTCGCCGAGCGTGCTCATCTCCCAGTCGAGCACACCGGCGAGCTCCGGCGGTCGCCCGGGCGCGAACAGCACGTTGTCGAGCTTGTAGTCACCGTGGACGAGCGTGTGTGCCTGCTCCTCGGGGACGTTCGCGGCCAGCCACTCGCCGACGGTCTCGATTGCGGGCACCGCGCGTTCGACGGTTGTCTCCTGGAACGCCCACTCGAACTGCCCGGTCCAGCGCTCGACCTGTCGCTCGGTGAACCCCTCGGGGCGGCCAAACGCCCCCAGTCCGACCGCCTCGTAGTCGAGGGAGTGAATCGCCGCGAGCGTGTCGACGAGTTGCTCACCGAGCGCCCGGCGGGCCGCGGGCGCACCGAACCGGTCGGGTTCGCTGAACCGGAGCACGTCGCCGTCGAGACGCGTCATCAGGTAGAACGGGCAGCCAGCGACCGACTCGTCGTCCGTCGCGGTGACCGTCTCGGGCACCGGGACCGGACTGGGCTGGAGCGCGTCGAGCACCTCGTACTCCCGGAGCACGTCGTGTGCGGTCTCGGCCGTCTCCCCCGGCGGTGGCCGCCTGAGAACGAGGTCGCGCTCGCCCCAGGTCACGAACAGCGTCTCGTTCGAGAGCCCCTGGTCGTGACGCTCCACAGCGAACCGCCCGACAGGTCCCAGTCGGTCGGTCAGGAACCCCCGCAGACGCTCCCGGTCGACGAGGTCCTCGAGTGCTGGCATCGCCCGGAGTTCGAACTCGACTGTCTAATAGCTGCGGGTGCCGACCACGGGGGCTTGACCTGCCTCCGGTCAGTGGGCTCTCCGTCGACAGCGAGCGGGTCCCGTCGTTCACCGCGCGGCGGCTGTCACGTGTCGAACCGGTCGGCGATGTCGTCTTTCGCCTCCTCGATGACCGCCTCCTCGGCGACAGTCGTCGCGCGGATGGCCTCCTCCGTATAGACGACGTCGATCGAGCCGAAGGCGAGACCGAACGGGCCGAACACGTCCGTCCCCTTCACCGTGGCCACGAGCTGGAACGCGTCGGGGTACTCCCGCAGCGGTCTGGTGTATCTGAAGTGCTCCTCGACGAGTGTGGTCGCCTCCTCGGCGTCCAGTTCCGCCGCGGCAGCCTCCCAGAACTCGGTCTCGGGTGAGTCGACCAGCGGGACCAGCGCCTCGCCGAGTCGCTCGTAGCGACCCATCATGAAATCCAGCACCGTCTCGCGGCGCTCCGCCGGCAGGTCGTCCCGGAGTTCCTGCTCGAAGGAACCGACATCGGCGAGTCGGTCGCGGTAGGCGTCGATTGCCTCGTCGGATGCCACGTAGTCCAAGAGCACGTCGAACTGTTCGAACGCCCGGTCGCGGTACATCTCGAGCTCCGGCTGGACGACCTTCCGCCGGACCCGACCGGAGTTTTTCAGCAGTTTGTCCACGATACCGCCGCCCGGAGCGTCGACCCCGTTCTGGAGCGCTCTGGTGAGGCTGAACTCCTCGACGGTCTGCTCGATTGCGTCCCCGACAAACCGCTCGTAGCCCTGAACAACAGCTTCGCGCGTCACAGTCCCGGGTAGACCCCGGTGTGGTATGTACCTGACGCCTCCCGACATCCCGGTGCCCGCGCTCGACTAATCTAAACAAATTAATATTTTACAGACCGGGGACCGTGCAGGTCAAACCGGGGAGAGGAGGTCACTCCACCATCGGCGTTCCGTCGGCGCGGGGGCCCAGTTCCGGGCCGAACGGCGGACTGTCGGGGTCGACTCGCCGGAACTGCTCGTAGTCGGTCGACCGTTCGACCGGGATCCGCCCGATGGCGGAGATCATCTCGACGTACTCGGCGACCGAGCGGGCCTCCCCGTACTCGCCGCCGGCACGCTTCGTTATCTCCTCCGAGAGGATGGTCCCCATGAAGTCGTCGGCCCCACAGGAGAGCATCTTCAGCCCCTGCTGGTCGCCGTACTTCACCCAGGAGGACTGGATGTGCTCGACGTTGTCGAGGTACAGCCGCGAGACCGCGATCATGAGTTCGTCCTCGGCGGTCGTGGCACCCGCCTCAACCATGCCGCGTTCGAACAGCGGCGTGTTCGCGTGCACGAACGAGAGCGGCACGAACTCGGTGATCGCCCCCGTGCGGTCCTGCAGGTCACGGATCACGTCGAGATGCTCGACCCGGTGGGCCTCGTTCTCGACGTGGCCGTACAGTATCGTCGCGGTCATCGGCAGACCGACCGACGCGGCCGCCTCCATCGCCTCGACCCACTCGTCACTGCGTATCTTCGCCGGACAGATCACCTCGCGGACCTCGTCGACGAGTATCTCCGCGGCCGTGCCGGGGACGCTGTCGAGTCCGGCCCGCTGTAGCCGACTGTACACCGTCTCGTAGCTCCAGTCGGTGCCACGACGGGCGTGATAGGCCTCCTCCGGTGTCATCGAGTGGACGTGCACGTCGTCGACGCTCATCGCACGTATCTGCTCGCAGTAGTTCCCGGGGTCGGTCTCGTAGGCCGCGGGCGAGCGGTAGTTCAGGTCGTTCCGGTCGCTCGTCTCGAGCAGTTCACGGTGCTCCCCGTCGAGTGCGAGCGCGGGGTGGAGCCCGCTGACCGAGGTCACCTCGTAGATACCCCGGTCGAGTGCACCCTCGACGGCCCGGCGGGACTCCGCCGGGGTCTTCGTGAACCCGCCGTGGGTGGCGTCGCTGTCGACACGGAACTGCTCCGAGCGGTCCTTGAAGTTGCAGAACAGACAGCCTGTGTTGCAGGCCGTCGTCACGTTGTTGTTGAGGTTGGCGACGAACGTCACCGTCTCGCCGACCATCTCCCGGCGCCGGCGGTCGGCAACCGCGAGCACCTGCTCCTTGCGGACGGGGTCGATGCCGGGGCTGTCGGTCCCCGTCGTCAGGAGTTCGATCCCGTCGTCGACCGATAACCGGTCGCCGGCGCGGGCCTTTGCGAGTGCGTTCTCGAAGGACTGGGTGGTCTCTGGGGTGTGCGTGAACTCGAACTGACCCCGGGGCACGTTCGTCTGCCGGGAGGCGTCTGCCATCCCCTGTGTGTCTCTCGCTTACGAACAAAAACCGTCTGGTCCGGGTCGAGCACACGTGCCCCTGTACCCGGGTCGCCCACCACTCGAGACACGAGGGCTACGAGTCGAATCTGATGCGCTTCGCGCCGAGAAGCGCCAGCACCGCCCCGGCCAGAACGGCGAGTCCGATACCGAGCGGGACGCTCCTGCCCTCGCTGTCCCCGCCGGACTGCCAGTCGGCCTCGAACACCTCGGTGAAGTAACCGCCGACCGCCTGCCCCGACAGCAGCAGCGCCACCTCGCGGTTGTTCCGCACGGAGTTCTCGTTCCAGTTCAGACTGCCCACAAGGGCGTGCTCGCCGTCGACAACCAGCCCCTTCGCGTGGATCTTCTCGAACGCGCCGCCGGGTTCGGCGAGTCTGACAGACAGCGGCAGGTCTGCCGCCGCGGCCTGGTCTGTCAGCCAGGCCGCCAGTTGCCGGTTCTCCTCCTCGACGTACCAGGCACTCGAGAGCAGGATGCGCACCTCCACACCGCGCTCCGCGGCGTCCAGCACCGCCTGCAGGAGCGAGAACCCGCGGCCACCGATCCGGACCTGTTTCACCAGAACCGACTCCTCCGCGTCCTCGATCACCGCCCGTATCCGCTCGCCCGCGTTGTCGGGTGCGACCAGCAACTGCGTCCGGTCGACGGGTAGCTCACGTGCCTCGAACACCTGCGGGTAGTCGCCTGGCACCGACGTACCCTCGACCGGGTCGGGGTCGTACTCGCGCCAGGAAACCGTATCCACCCAGTCCGCGTCGGCACGGTAGGTCTCGACGAGCCCCTCGACCACCGGTGTCTGGTCGGTGATGACAGCCCAGCCGCGACTCGACCCGCCGCCGACCCCGCTCGGTTTCCAGTTCTCCGTGGTCACGAGCGCACGGTCGTCGACGACGGCGTACTTCGGGTGATGGTAACGGACGCGCGCTCGCTCGCCGGCGAGGACCCGCACCGTCGCACCCGCGCGGTCGAGTTCCGAGAGCGCGGCCACCCCCTCGCCGGTGATGCCACCGACCGGTGACCCGTCGGCGAGCACCTCGACGGTCACGCCGCGCTCGAGCGCCGCGACGAGCGTCTCCACCACACGCTGTGAGGAGACGGTGTACCCGGCGAGGAGGACCCGCTCGGTCGCGCTGTCGAGGAACTCGACCGCACGGTCCGGTTCGTCCGGCAGGACGAACGCCTCGACCGTTCCGGGGCCGGCGGTCACGACCGGCCGGTCTGTCGCCCCGAGCGCCTCCCAGCCCCCGGTGGTCGCGTTGTACACCTCCCCCTCGGTCGCCCGGTCGTACCCGACGCTGTCGACGGTCTCGCCGTTCCGGCGTAGCGTGACGGTCTCTCCCCCGTTCGCCAGCGCCAGACTGTCGGACAGCGGCGCGACGGTCCGGTCTGTCAGCCACCCGGTCAGCCCCGGGTCCGTCGAGAGGGTCACCCGTCGTCCCGGCGGGTCCGCGGTGTCGAGGGTGGCGTCGGTCACGTTCGTCGCTGTCCAGTTGACAGCCCCCGGCGAGAGCGAGACCGTGACCTGCTCGTCGGCGAGTTCGTAGTCGGTCAGGTTCGCACCCGGGGGCAGCGAGACGGTGACGAACTCGCCGCGGTCACCCTCTGTCGTCGGGTCCGGGTACAGTTCGACGATCTCCGGCCCGCGGACCGACTGTCCGGTCCGGCTCTCGAAACCAGTCTCGCCGGCGCCGGCGTCCCCGATCCCCGTGACGTTCCCGGTCCCGCCGTCGGCCGTGACCAGCCCCGGCGCGACCCCGAGGAGTCCGACGAACACGACGACCGCTGTCAGTTCCCGGAGCACGGGGCTACTGGCCTCTCTATGGGATATAAATCTCCGGACAGGCGAGCTCGTGGCCGACGCGCCAGCGCGTGAGTCGAAACCCGCGGCGTGTCGTCAGTCCGAGAGACTCAGACACCGGGGGCCGCGGTTGTCCGTGTTGGCGGTCCAGAGCGGGTCATTTCCCCTCGAACTGGGGGTCCTCGTCGCTCTGGAGCTTGGTGACACCCTCGATAACGTCGTCGGTGGTGATCAGGTGGCCGAAGGCGAACGCCTCGACCTCGAGACCGGCGTCGGTGTCGTCGCGGCCGGCGTGCATCGCCTCCTTCGTGAACTCCATCGCCAGCGGCGGTCCGCTCGCGAGTTTCTCGGCGAGTTCGAGCGCCGCCTCGTCGAGTTCGTCGTTGCCGACGACGTCGTTGAGGAACCCGTACTCCTCCATCGTCTCGGCCTCGTAGCGGTCCGCGGTGAAGATAATCTCCTTTGCACGGCCCTCACCGACGATGTGCTTGAGCCGCTGGGTGCCGCCCCACCCGGGCAGCAGGCCGAGATTGAACTCCGGCTGGCCGAGTTCCGAGCGCTCCGTGGCGATGCGCATGTCCGCACAGGCCGACAGCTCCATCCCGCCACCGAGGCAGTAGCCGTCGATACCGACGACAACCGGCACCGAGAGCGTCTCGAGTTTGCCCCAGACGCGCTGGCCCTCCTGTGAGAGGTCGATTGCGCTTATCGGGTCGGCCTGACCGGCCATCCCCATCGCGTCGGCACCGGCCGAGAACGCGCGGTCACCCGCCCCCGTCAGCAGAATCGCACGCACGTCCTCGTCGGCCTCGAGCGTGTCTATCGCCTGCTCGAACTCCTCGATGAGTTCGAGATTGATCGTGTTGAGCTGGTGGGGCCGGTCGAGGATGATCTGTCCGACCATCTCACCGGGGTACTCGACACGGATCGTGTCGAACTCGTGGCTCTCGTCCTCGTCCTCGCTCTCGTCGTCGTCGTAGAAGCCACCGTCCGCGGCGGCCGTCCGGAGCCCGTCGGAGGGCTCGTAGCGGGCGGCACCCGTCTCCTCGTACAGGCTCTCGAGTTTGCCGAGGAGTCCGTCCAGCCCGGCCTCGTCACACTGTTTCGCGGGTCCGCTCGGGAACGCGGCGCCGAGTTTGACCGCCTCGTCGATATCCGCCGGCGGGGCAACCGCCTGCTCGATGAGTTTGCCGGTCTCGTTCGCGAGCGTTGCGAGCAGGCGCTCGCGGACCTCGTCGCTGGTCCGGTCGGCGGGCACGTCCGCGCCGCCGTCCTCGTAGTCGTAGAACCCCTCGCCGGTCTTCTTGCCGAGTCGGTCGCTCTCGACGTACCGCTGGAGTAGCGGACAGGGCTCGTAGACGTCACCGAGCACGTCGTGCATGTACTCGAGGACGTGCAGCGTGACGTCGTTGCCGACCTGGTCGCCGAGTTCGAACGCACCCATCGGCATCCCCATGTCGTACTTCGTGGTGGAGTCGACCTCCGCGATTGTCGCGGTGTCGCTCTCGACGAGCCAGCAGGCCTCGTTCATCAGCGGCACCAGAATCGAGTTGACGATGAACCCCGGCTTGTCCTTCCGGACCCGGACCGGTGTCCTGTCGAACGACTCCGCGAGGTCGACGACGGTGTCCATCGTCTCGTCGGAGGTGTGCTCGCCACGGATGACCTCGACCAGCTCCATCCGGACGGGCGGATTGAAAAAGTGCATCCCGCAGAACTGCTCGGGCCGGTCGGTCGCCTCCGAGAGGTCGGTGATAGAGAGGCTGGAGGTGTTCGATGCGAAGATCGCATCCTCTGGGGCGGCCTCGGAGAGCTCCGCGTACACCTCCTGTTTGATGCTCATGTCCTCGACGATGGCCTCGATGACCACGTCGGTGTTCGCGGTGGCCTCCTCTATATCCACGACCGGCCGGATACGCTCGAGGGCTGCCGCCGCCGCATCGTCGCTGATGCGTTCCTTCTCGGCCAGTTTGCCCAGACTCCACTCGATCTCCTCGTACCCCTCGGTCACGAGGTCGTCGTCTATATCCCGCAGGACGACCTCGTAGCCCGCGAGTGCCGCGACCTCGGCGATGCCGTGGCCCATCGTGCCCGCGCCGAGCACCGTTATCTGGTCGATGTCGTCGATATCCATTGTTCCACCGGAAAATCGGCCCGTGCAAGGCTTGAAACTGGCGGTCTCACAGCACACCGGCGAGCGACAACTGTCGTGACAGGAAGCCACAGCTCTGTCCGTCTGACCGCACTCCGGGTCCCTGGCGAGCAGAGAGATTGCACTGCTCTCAGCTCTCGAGTGCGTACTGGACCGCCTCGGAGACGGCGCCGACAGAGCTCATGTAGCCGCTGCCGATGGTGGTCTTCAGGAGGTGGGCCGGCGCGCCGCGGAGCACCCGCGAACCGACCGTCGCGACGGTCCGGTCGCCGACGGAGACGGCCCACCCTTTCGGGTCGTACCGGTACCGGTCGAGTCGCGGTTCGAACCCGTCACCGTCGCGCAGGTGCTCGGCCAGTCGCGTGAGGTTCGTCGCGGCGGTTCTGGCCTCACCGACCGCGGTCTGTGCGGTCGCCGGCACGGCCGTCCCATCCGCGTCGACAACCCGGGCGGCGTCGCCCAACACGAACGTCCGGTCGTCGAGTCTGAGCGTCGCACGCACCTGCCGGCGCTCGCCCAGTCGACCGGTGATACCGCCGGTCCAGACGAACTGGTCGTAGTCGAGTCGGCCGTCACCGAGCAGGAGGTGGTCGGCGGTCGCCCCCTCGACGGTGGTCCCGGTCCGGACATCGACCGCCTGCTCGTCGAGTGCTGCCGCGATGGCAGACCGGAACGACCCCTCGAACCCCGGGGCGACCGTGTCGGCCCGTTCGAGAAGCACCACCTCCGGGTCGGTCTCCGCCACGGCGGCGCGTTCGGCGAGTTCCCCCGCGGTCTGCACACCAGAGAGCCCGGCCCCGCCGACGACGACCCTGCCACCGTGCTCGCAGACACGCTCGAACCCCTCGCGGATCTGTGCCACGTGTTCGGGTCGCTTCAGCGGGGTGGCGTGGGTCTCGACACCGTCGAGCCCGTAGAAGGCCGTTCGCGCCCCGAGTGTGACCGCACAGAGGTCGTACGAGAGGGCCCCCGCAGTTGTCTCGACAGTCCGGGCGTCGCGGTCGAGACCGGTCACGCGGGTCTGGCGGTGGTCGGCCCGCGAGCAGAGTCGCTCGAACGGAATCGTGAGGTTGTCGTCGAGCGCCGGCTTGCGGAGCGCCCGGTGGACGAGATGCTGGACCAGGTGTGTCTCGCGCTCGTCGACCAGCGTCACATCGACCCCGGCGGGCAACAGCCGTTCGAGCTCACGGACGAGCGTGAGACCCGCGTACCCGCCTCCGAGAACGACGACGTGCATACGCGATACTGGGACGCGACGGACAAGTCAGCCGCGGTCGGCGTCCCGGACGGCCCCGACGACGTCGACGGCGGCGACGTTCGGGTCGACATCGTGGACCCGGACGATGTCGGCCCCGCGCTCGGCGGCGAGTGCGGTTGCGGCGACGGTCGCCTCGCGGCGCTCGTCGGGGCCGCGGCCGGCCGCCTCGAACATCGACTTGTGGGAGTGACCCACGAGCACCGGACAGCCGAGTGCCTCGAACTCGCCGAGTCGGGCGAGCAACTCGAAGCTCTCGGCCGGGCTCTTTCCGAAACCCAGACCCGGGTCGACGATTATCTGCGAGCGGTCGAGTCCGGCCTGCTCGGCGACCAGCACCCGCTCGGTGAGCGCGGCCAGCACGTCGTCGACGACGTCGTCGTACGCCACGTCGGTCTCGGGGTCGACCGGCGCCTCGATCGAGTGCATCACCACGACGGGGACGTCCCGCTCGGCGGCCACCAGCCGCATCTCCGGGTCCGCGAGCCCCGAGACGTCGTTGAGGATGTCCGCGCCAGCATCGAGGGCGGCCCGTGCCACCGCCGCCTTCCGCGTGTCGATGGAGACTGCCACGTCCAGGTCACCAAGCGCCTCGATGACCGGCAGCACCCGGGCCTTCTCCTCGGGGACCGGCACCGGGTCGGCCCCGGGTCGGGTGGACTCCCCGCCGATATCGACGATGTCGACACCGGCGGCCACCATCTCCGTGGCCCGCGCGACGGCGTCGGGTTTCTCGTCGAACTCGCCGCCGTCGTGGAAACTGTCCGGTGTCACGTTCAGGATACCCATCACCGCTGTCCCGTTGCTCCACGGGTACTCCTCCCCGGTGTGGTCGCTCCCGCTCTCCTCGATATCCAGTGCCGTCCGGAGGTCGTCCGCGAGCGGGTCGAGCCCGTCGGCCCGACCCCGGAGACGGTCACAGAGGGCGTCGAACTGCGCGAGGGTCCCGGTGAGTGTCACCCGGCGGTTCTCGTCGGCGGTCACCCCCGACACTGCGATGTCGCCACCGACAGCCCGGAGCTCCGACCCGACACGCTCGGCCTGCCGGGGTTGCAGGCGGAGTCGGACGACCCGGTGGACCGCCGAATCCGCCGTCACCTCGATGTCGGTGTCCGTTGCGTGGCCTCTCTGGAGGAGGTTCCGTGCCGCCTCCCGGGAGTCGACCTCCCCGGTGACTACCGTCCTGGTCCAGTGGGTTCGCGCCTCGGCGACCGTCGACAGCGACCCGGTCACGAGCACACCGTCACCCGGGTCGGCGCGGGCGAGTGCGTCGGCGAGGGCGCCGGCGACGTCGGGGCTGGTCGACACCTGTGCCTCGGTCTCCCGCTCGAAGGCACGTGCGAGCACCGCGGGGCTCTCGGCGCGGTCGCTGTCGGGTTCACACACCGTGACCCGGTCCGCTGCCGGAAGTGCTGCCGCGATACCGGGGTGGTCCTTCTCGGTCAGCACACCCACCACCACGTGGAGTTGCCCGGTATCGAACTCCGCGAGCGTCTCGGCGACGCTGGCACAGCCCTCCGGGTTGTGTGCGCCGTCCAGCACGACCAGCGGCTCCCGCCCGAGGACCTCGAACCGGCCGGGCCAGTGTACCGTCCGCAGTCCACGCCGAATCTCCCCCGATTCGATCTCGGTCGCCAGCGTCGCGCCGACCTGACAGGCGAGTGCCGCGGCGACGCCCGCGTTGCGTGCCTGATGTGCCCCCAGCAACGCGAGTCGCCCCTCCAGTCCGACTGTCCGGTTCCCCGCCTCCCCCTCGATGGTCGCCGTCCCCTCGATACCCTCGCGACCGCCGTAGCTGACGGTCACGTCCGGGTCACCCGTCTCGCCGGAGCCGACCGTGCAGACACCACCGGCGACATCACGGACCGCGGCGAGCGCGTCGCCCGTTGTTGCAGTCACCAGCGGGCGGTCGGCCGGCGCCACCGACGCCGTGTCGCGTGCGATCGTCTCGATGTCCCCACCGAGCACGTCCGTGTGCTCGAGTCCGACGCTCGTGACGGCGCTCGCAACCGGGTCGACGACACTCGTCGCGTCGTGGCGACCCCCGATACCGACCTCGAGCACGGCCACGTCGACATCCTGCCGGGCGAACTCGTGGAGTGCGAGCGCCGTCAGCGTCTCGAAGAACGTCGGCGCCACACCGTCCACGGCCTGGCCGGTGATGTACCTCTCCGCCTGTTCGACGAACGAGACCAGCGCGTGCTTCCTGAGCGGGCGCCCGTCCACCTGCACCCGCTCGCGCACGTCGTCCAGATGCGGAGAGGTGTACAGACCGACGGAGAGTCCGGCCTCCCGCAGGATAGATGCGAGCATCGCCGCGGTCGAGCCCTTCCCGTTCGTGCCCGCGACCTGCACACAGGGGAGCCCCTCCTGTGGGTCGCCGAGATGGGCGAGGAGGTCCGCCGTCGCGTCCGTTCCCGGTCGGGTCCCGAAGCGCCGCAACGCGAACAGCGCGTTCGCGGCCTCGTGGAATCTCATGCCGACTATAACTGGTCGGGGAGGCTTGGGACTGACGGTCTCGACCACCCGGTCTCCCGGCCATCGTGGCGTCCCGCACCCGCACCGATGCTGTTACTACCGAAGTACTCATACAGGAGGTTTATATTTCTCCGGCCAAAGTACTCTGTATGTCATCAGCCCAGGTTGGGTTCGACACGACAGAGTCCGAGGAGACGATCCGCGAGATCGCCCGCGACATCGCCACGAACTACGACCAAGACTACTGGATGGAGGTGAACGGGCCGGAGAAGCGCAGACCGACAGAGTACTGGCAGGACTGCGCGGACGCGGGGCTTCTCGGTACGACCGTTCCGGAGGAGTTCGGTGGGCAGGGGCTCGGTATGAGCGAACTGATGGCTGCGGTGGAGGAACTGGTCAAGAACGGCTGTTTCGGGACCGAGATGCTGTTCGTGGTCAACGTCATCTTCGGCGGTGTGACGCTGACCCAGCACGGCTCCCGGGAGCAGAAAGAGGCGTACCTGGAGCCGCTGGTCGAGGGTGACCTGCACTTCTGTATGGCGCTGACCGAGCCCAACGCGGGCCACAACGCCCCGGAGATGGAGACCCACGCCGAACAGGTCGAGGACAACATCTACCGCATCAACGGGCCCAAACAGTGGATAAGCGGTATCGACCGCGCGGACAAGATGCTGCTGGTGGCTCGCACCACGCCGCTCGAGGAGGTCAGCAAGCGCACGATGGGTGTGTCGCTGTTCCTCGCGGACCCCGAGGACGACGCGATCGACATCCGACAGCTCGAGACGGGCATCCCCCACCCGGAGAACTCGTTCGAGCTCGACCTCCACGACTACGAGGCGACCGAGGACGACATCATCGGCACGAAAGGGATGGGGCTGTACCAGCTGTTCGACACGGTCAATCCCGAGCGGCTCGTCACCTCTGCGGGCGGTATCGGACTGGGCCGCTGTGCGCTCAACCAGGCGATCGACTACGCCAGTGACCGGGAGGTGTTCGACCAGCCGATCGGCTCTCACCAGGCCGTCCAGCACCCAATCGCGGACGCCTGGTCGAAGCTCGAGGCGGCAGAGCAGCTCGTGAAGAAGGCCGCCTGGATGATGGACGAGGGCAAGGACCGGCGTGATACCGCCGAGATATCCAACATGGCGAAACTCCGGGCCACCGAGGCTGCCTACGAGGCAACCGACCAGGCCGTCCAGACACACGGCGGAAAGGGTTTTCTCCGCAAGCACGGTGTCGTCGAGATGTGGAAGGGCAGCCGTCTCGCCCGCGTCGCGCCCGGTTCCACCGAGATGATGCTCAACGATATCGCGGAGCACACTCTAGACCTGCCCCGGTCGTACTGAGCACGACCTGTCTGTCTCTCCTGACCAGGCGGGTTCGACCGCCCGCACCGCCTGTCTCGCCGAACCGACCCGGTGACTCGCGGACCCCGTTCGACAGACCGGACCGCTACGTTTAACCACAATCCCGGAGTATCACAGCACGCGCCAAGGTGGCAGAGTCTGGCCGAACGCGTCCGCCTGCAGAGCGGATCATCGCCGGTTCAAATCCGGCCCTTGGCT
>CAZFMN010000044.1:0-14013 GCA_964520075.1 uncultured Halobacteriales archaeon
GAGCGGGCGTCGAGTCGCTCGCGGAGCGCGTCGGAGACGCCGGTGAGATACACCGTCCCCCACAGCGCGACGACGACACCGCCGATTGCGTTGAACACGAGGTCGAGCAGCGTGTCGTCGAGTCCGTGCTGGGTGAACCCCGTCGACGTGAGACCGGCCGCCGAACTGAGCACGGCGATGCCGAACTCGACGACCTCCCAGATGACACCGAAGGCGACGACGAACACGACGAGAAAGGCGAACATGAACCGCCCCGGGAGGTGGATGCCCGCCGAGTGCTCGTCGAGTGCCCTGACAGTCGCGTAGCCGACACCCGTGACGACCGACGCCGACAGCGCGTGTGTCACGTGGTCGTAGTACGGGATACCGGCGTACAGCGAGGTACCGGTGCCGGGGATACCGGCCACACCGACGGTGTGGAGGAACGCGGCGGTGGTGATCCAGAGGGTCAGCCCGGCGTCCATCGGGACCTCCAGGTCCCGCTCCAGCAGCCCCGGGAGGAAGGTTACCGCGAGGCCGGTGCCGGTGGTGACCAGCAGGTTCGGTGACTGTCGCTCTACGGCGACAAAGAGCAGTCCGAACAGGGTCAACTGCATCCCGCGGGCGAGATAGCGCTGGCTGCGCCCGGAGATACCGAGGTAGTCCCGGACTCTCACGGCCTGGTCACCTCCTCCGGGAACCGCTCGGTGTGCTGTCGCCGCCGGAAATAGCCCGCGAAGATTACACCGGCACCCAGCCCTGCCACCGCCGAGTACACGAACTCCACCATCAGTTCGTCGTGGATGGTGTCGTCGCTCACACCGTCGACCAGCAGTGTGTTCGTCCCGAGAGTGAGGTCGAGCCCCCAGCGCACGAGCGCCCACAGCCCCGCGGTGGCGAGGGTGGCTAACACGACGAACGTCACCGCGAACCCGACGGTCATCCGGACGGTGGTGAACAGGTCGAGTTCGACCGCCACAATCAGCGCGAGGGCGGCGACAGAGATGTACAGTGTGAACTCCCGGGCCGGACCGAACGTCGCGACCGCCCGGCCGAACGTCGGTAGCGCCGCCAGCGCGACCACCTCCCAGGGGAGCATCACCATCGGGTCGCGGAACGACACCGGCACCACCAGACACAGCGCCACCACACCGGCGACGAACAGCGCCCACTGACTGTCCCCTGTGATAGCGCTCTCCGCGGTCACCAGACCGAGGAACACGACCAGCAGCCACCCGAGCACGGCGTTCGTGCGCTGGTCGGCCAGCAGGTCCGCCGCCGACTGCTCTGCCATACCTCGAGAACGGGGGCCAGCGGCTAAAGCGTGCGGGTCAGCCGACCGAGACGTACGCGAGGAGGTACGCCAGCCAGGCGACGGTCACCGTCGCCAGCCCGGTCACGAACAGCGATTCGCGGGACCGCACCGACCGCAGGTCGACCGTCGGCAGTCCGACGAGTGTGACGACCGCCCCGAGCGCGAGGACACCGAACACGAACTGGTAGGAGACGGCGAGCGTCGGGGGTGGCACGAGCACGACAGCGCCGGCGTAGCCCGCGCCGAGCGCCGCCCGGGGGTGGACGTACTCCTGGAGCGACCGGTCGCGCAGTCGCGCGTAGACGACCACCGCGAGCCACACCGTCGCCATCTCCAGCCCGAAGGCACCGAGCAGGTGGAGCGTGGGGTCGCCCGACAGCAGCACCCGCTCGGGCAACAGTCCGGCACCGAACGGGTACAGCAGTGTCGGCGAGGTGCCGGTGAACACGTCGCCGAATGGGTGACTCGCGAGACCGAGTAGCGCCGCGACGGCGACCCCGCCCGCGGTGAGTCCGAGCCGTCGGCCCGCGAGTGCCACGACGACACCGGCGAGCAGGAACGACGCGATGACACCCGCCTCCAGCCCCCCGGCGGTGCCGGCTGTCACCACCACCAGTCCAGCCAGCCCCGCCACGGCCACCGGCCGCAGTCGACGGACGGTGACCAGTCCAAAGAGGAGCGCCGAGACACCGCCCACCACGAACGAGTGTGTCAGTCCGCGGTGGACTGTGTTGCCCGTCTCCCAGAACACGTCCGGCAGTTCCCCCGGGTCGAACCCGCCCCCGGCGAACAGTCCGACGAAGGCGTACCCGATATCCACGTCGGGGACGACACCGAACGCGCCGGCGACGGCACCGAACAGCAGCGCGTGCTCGCGCTCGACCCCGAGCGCGAACGCCACCCCGGCCGCGACCGCGAACGCCAGTGCCGCGTGCCCGACCATCATCTCTCTTCCGTACGGGCCAGCCGTTGTTAAGCGGTTCGCGTGTCGTGCTCGCACGCGACGGTCATCACAGTGCCGATGCGTCGAGCCCCCCGACCCACCGCCGGACCAGCGCGTACAGGCCGACACCGAGGACGGCCGTGACGGCGACGTGTGCGAACGTGACCCCGGTCGGGCTGTCGGCGGCGAGCAGTGCGACCGTCCTGGCGGGGTGTTCGGGTGCGACAACGGCGACACCGAACAGTGCGAGCACGAGCACCGAGTACAGCAGCTGTGCCTGCCGGCGTGTGCCGGTCACGAGGGCCAGTCCGACCCCGATGGAGACGGTGACGGCCGTGATGGCGGCGACGAACGTCACCAGCGCGAGGACGTTGCTGACACCGAACCCGTTGAACTGGAGCAGTCCGATCCACAGCATCGCCTGTAGCGGTGCGAGCAACAGCATCGCCGCGGCCTTTCCGTCGATTATCTCGACCAGCGTGACGGGTGCGACCCGGAGCAGTTCCAGTGTCCCCCGCTCTCGCTCCTCGGTGACGGAGTCGACGGCGATGGACCCGCTGAGGAAGGGTGGGAGAAAGAGCAACAGGGGCAGCAGGATGGTGTAGGTGAACCCGAAGAAGCTGCTCCCGCTCTCCTCCTCCGGGACCGCGAGCGGCGAGAACCCGAGTTCGTCGTCGCGGGCCGTCCGCTCCGCGGTCTCGACGTCGGAGAGATACGACCGCAGCGAGACGACAATCAGCGTCGTCCGGAGGTCGTCGGCGGGTGCGAGCGCCTCGACCTGGATACGGGTCCCCCGTTCGGTGGCGACACGTGCCCCGATGACGACGGCGTCGACGGTGCCGTCCTCGAACGCCGACAGCGCGTCCCCGGCACTCTCGAAGCGCTCGGGGTCGACGTCCTCGCTCTCCTCGGCGGCCGCGACGAGCCTGTCACCGGCCCCGCCGGAGATGCCGACCGTGGTGGTCTCCCCGTCGACCGCGCCGGGGTCGTACAGCGAGGTCAGCCCGACGACCAGAAACGAGGAGAACCCCGCGATGACGAGCTGGATGAGCAGGGCGAGCACGATGGTCTTCTCGCGGCTCAGCGAGGACAGCTCCCGCCGGGCGACTGTGCCCCTAGACACCGACCACCACCACCACGGTCAGGTTGTACGCGAAGTGGACGACCATCGCCAGCACCACCGCCGCGGTGTAGGTCGCCCGGTCGCGGCTGGCACCGAGGACCGAGATGCCCGCCGTGACGACGTGCAGTGTCAGCGGCGCGAGCAGGAACAGGAACAGCACCGGCCCGGCGGTGGTGCCACCGAGCAGCCCGGCCTCCCCGACCGCCAGGTCCGGGAGCCCGACCAGCTGTGCCAGCAGTGCGATCTTCTCCGCGATGAAAAAGCCCACACCGCTCGCGATGCCGAGCACGAGCGCCGTGCGGAGCCCGCGGTCGAACCGGCCGTGCTCGTAGGCGGCGTAGACGTGCAGGCTCTTCGCGACCTCCTCCGTGACGACGACCACGGCGAGCACGAGCACGATAGCGGCGGAGCCGACCGCGTTGAGCGGGAACAGGAGCGCGATTGCAAACAGCTGTGCGATGAACACGAACGGGATGAGCACCGCCGTCATCACGCCGACGTGCCAGCGTGCCCGTATCGGCCCGACCAGCGCGTCGAGCACCCGCCCGGGCACCGACCGCTGCGTGAACATGTCCTCCTCGCGGTAGAGCCCCGCCCCGAGCGCGAAACAGAGCCCGGCGACCAGCAGCGGCGGTGTCAGCGAGAACACCACCTCGCCCAGCGCCACCGACTCCGCCTGCAGCTCCCGCACGACCAGCGTCAGCGGCGAGATGAGGGCTATCTCGTTCACATCCGTGAAGATAGCCGGCACGAACGCGTATGCGGTCAGCCCCACCGTGATGGTGACCGTGATGAACGTGAGCTCCTTGAACGAGCGGGCGAACATCGCACCGAGAAACGTGATACCGAGAAAGAGCAAGACGAGCGGTGTCAGCGCGAGTACCGAGACGAACCCACCGAGTGTGCCCTGCACCAGATAGACCAGCCCCACCCCGAGGGCGGTCTCGACCGCCATCGCCCCCAGGAGGTACGGCAGTGTCTTGCCGGCGATTATATCACCACGCGAGACCGGGGCGACCAGCAACAGTTCACCGCGCCTGTTCAGCCGCTCCGAGAGGATGGTGCTCCCGTATATCTGGATGAGGAAGTTCAGCGGGATTATGAACAGGAACGCGAGCACGAGTGACTGGAACGGGAACGGTGCGTTCAGCTCACCCGGCGAACCCGTGACCGCGTCACCGGAGAGCGGTGCGGCCGCATCCCCCAGCGGTCCACCCCCTCCCCCGCCGTCTCCACTATCACCGTCGAGACCACCGCCGTCACCACCGCTATCGTCACCGCCGTCGTCGGGGCTCCCGGTTCCGTCGCCGTCACCGCCACCGCCACCGTCGCCGGAACCTCCATCGCCACCGTCGCCGTCACCGCCATCGCCGCCGGAGCTGTCGTCGGGAGTTCCGTCGCCGGCGTCGTCACCACCGTCGTCGGGGCTCCCGGTTCCGTCACCGGTTTCGGTCCCGATTATCCGGCCGATACCGCCCTGTTCGCGGAACTCGAGGGTAACATCGACCGGGAACGCGGCAGTCTGGTTCGGCTCCCGCCGTAACTGTTGTTCGTTGTACTGCCGGATTGCGGTCCGGAACGCGTCGCGTGCGGCCTCGCCTTTCGCGCTGTCCGCGCTCTGGACCCCGCGCTCGTCGACGAGCAACTCGACAGCGCCGCCGAGGTCACCCCGGTCGGCGTTCTCGACGACGACGAACGAGTCGTCGGCGGCCGCCACCGCGTGGTACGGGCTGTCCTCGTCGACACCGACCCGGTAGAGGCCGTCCTCGAGTCCGACCCCGGTGAGCGCCGCCAGCGGCCCGACCAGCGCGACGAGCAGGATTGCGAGTCCGGCGAACCCGAGGGTCCGGCGGTCGAGACTCCCGGCTCCCTTCGTGACCTCCCAGCGGGCGATGCGGAGGAGTTTGTCCAGTTGCACCCTACTCCTCCCGGCTGTGGCTCTCTGTGACCCGTTCCGGCGGGTTCCCGGCCTCGTCTGTCTGGTCGCCCGACCGCGCGACATCGAGAAACACCTCCTCCAGACTCGACTCCTGCGTGCGGATGTCAACGATGGACCCGCCGGCGGTCTCGGCGGCCTCGCGGGTCGCCTCGACGGCCTCCATACTCCCCACGGTGTGCCGGTAGCGGCCGTTCTCCCGCACGCTCCCCGGCACCTCGACTGTCGTGTAGACGGTGTAGGTGGTCTCGCCGTACTGCTCCTGCAGCGACGACAGGTCGCCACGGGCGACAATCTGGCCGTTGTTCAGTATCACCACCCGGTCACAGATCGACTCGACGTGGAACAGGTTGTGGGCGCTGAACACGACCGTCTTTCCCTCCGTGGCGAGTCGCTCGACGAACTCGATTATGTAGTTCGTTGTCAGCGGGTCGAGCCCGCTCGCGGGTTCGTCGTAGACCAGCACCGCCGGGTCGTTTATGAGCGAGCGGGCAATCGCGACCTTCCGTTTCATCCCCTTGGACATGTCGCCGATCTGTCTGCCGCGGTGTTCGAGTTCGAGGTCGTCGAGTGTCTCGTGGATGCGCTGGTCGGCGACATCCGGGGGAACGTCGTACAGGTCGGCGAAGAACTCAAGATAGGAGACGGCGGTCATCTCCTCGTAGAGCGGTGACTCCTCGGGGAGGAAGCCGAGGTGCTCACGCATCTCCGTCTCGCCGACGTCGTAGCCGGCGACCGTCGCCTCGCCGGCGGTGGGTTCGAGCAATCCGGCGAGCATCTTGAGTGTCGTCGTCTTTCCGGCCCCGTTCGGGCCGACGACGCCGAACACCTCGCCGTCTGCGACGCTGAAGCTACTGCCCTCGACGGCGACGAACCCGCCGTACTCCTTTCGCAGCCCCTGTGTCTCGATCATCTCTCGGTTGTCTCCCCCGAACACGCCCGCGTTGCACTCCCGACTACCGTGCGGTCGGCTTCGGGCCGCTGTTGACCGACTCCTTTACCTGGAGGGCGGCGCTGGCCGCGAGCCCCACCGCGATATCCTCCCGCTCGTCCTCGTCGATTGCGACGCCGCTGTCGAGCGGACAGGTCGCGCTCACCGGTGCCCCAACCGGCGGCCGGACCGCGACAGTCGCGCGGGGACCGTTCGCGTCGGAGCTCAGCTCTGACCCGACGACGAACTCGCCCGGAAGCAGTTCCCTTGTCCGGGCGGCCACGCTGGAGAGGTCACGACGGAGATGCCTGCGCTGCTCGGCGGTCAACTCCACCGACGAGTCGTCTCTGACTGACGAGTTACCGTACATTTCCTATTTCATAGTGGTGCCGGATACAAAAGGCTCCCGACTGGTCCACGGCTGTGCAACGACTGTGGACGGCGAGACGGTCGGTGTGGCACGAACCGGACCGCCGACTCCGGCCCCGCCGTGGCTCCCGGCCCCGGGCGACGGCGGTTGCTCGCCTGTGGGTCCAGTCCCGGCTGACGGCGGTCACCCAGGTGTCCCGAGTCGGAGGGTGAGACAACCGACAGAGCCGCCGGCTTTCAGGAACTCGCCGGTATCGACGCCGACGACGTCGTAGCCGGCCGCCTCCAGTCGCTCCGTCGTGACGGGGGCACCGGTGCCGGCGACGACCGTCCCGTCCATCACGGCCCCGTTGACGGCGAAACTGTCGAGTGCCTCCTCGGCGGGTGCCTCGACGAGTGTCTCGAACACCGCCTCTATCCTGCTGTATGCCGCCGGGGTGAACGCCTCCGGCTGGACGAGCGCCGCCGTCTCGGAGAGGGGCAACAGACACAGGTCGAGGTGGAAGTAGCGGTCGTCGGTCAGTTCGAGGGGGACGACGGCGGCCCCGAGGCGACTCGCGAGTTCATCGTAGGCCGCGGGGTCGCTCCGCACGCCGTGTCCCCCCCAGAGGAGTCGCCGGCCGGGGTGCCAGACGGCGTCACCCGCCCCCTCGAAGACGGCCGCCGGTGCCTGCCCGACGGTGTACCCCTGTTGCTCGGCCCACTCCCGAAAGTAGACCGGCTCGTCGGCCCGCTCCGGGGTGGACATCCGGGCCAGCACGACCCCCCGCCCGTCGGGGGTCGGTATCGCGTGGTTCGCGACGAACACCATGTCGGGCTGTGTCTCCGGCGGCGGCACGTCCCTGTCCCCGAGCGACTCCTCGACGGCTGCCGGGTCCAGTACACGCACGTCCGCGGCGTGGCGCTCGAGGACCGTCCGCAGTCGGTCCCACTGCTCGCGTGCCCGTGGTCTGTCCACCCTGCCACCCATGTGCGGGTTGATGACGTACGTCCGGTCGAAGAACCGCGGGTGGACGAGCGCCACCGTCGAGTGTGACGGGCGCGCCGGGAAGTCGGCGGCCGAGAGCGAGCGCAGTCTCTCGTCACTGTCCAGCACTCCGCGCCGTTCCTGCATAGCACCCTTACGCTACGACCGCATCTTATCGCTTTCGAACCCCTCACCTCGCGTGCTGGCACGGGTCACCGGGTGTGGCCCTGGCGAGCGGTGTCTCCGCTCGGATCGGGAACAGCCGGTAGTCTCAGCCGTCCTCGGCCTGCCGGTCGACCCTCTCCACGGGGACCCGTTCGGGGACGAGTTCGAGCGCCGCGGTTGGCCAGCCGTCGTGGTAGAGGGTGACGTCGGTGTCGGGGTTCGCCTCGACGAGTCGGCGGAGGCCGCGGGCGGCCTGCCGGTACGCCGGGGTGTCGAGGCGGTCCGGCGTCGCCGCCGTGAGCGGGTAGGCGTCGGCGAGCGCCGGCGGCACGGGACCGAACGGCGGGTGGAGCCACCAGCATGCGTCGAACCGGTCGACCCGCTCGCCCGCGGTCACGAGCAGGCTGTCGGGGGTGTCGAGGCGGGCGAGGTGGTCGTGGTGGCGGGCCACCTCGGGCCGGCGGGCGCTGTCCCCCGAGAGATAGAGAAAGGCGTCCTTCGAGACGGGGTCTGTCGCCGCCAGCTGTTCGCCGTGGTCGAGCAGCCGCCGGTAGCCGTCGAGCACCGCCGGGTGGCCCCGCGCCCGTGTCTCCAGCAGTTCGAACAGGTTCCCCCGGCGGATGGCCTGTCGTATCCGCCGGAGCTCGCCGAACGAGACCGCGAGATTGTGTCTGGCCAGCAGCCGCTGACGGCGCTCCCCGTCGGCCGCGCGCAGCTCCGCCGGGCTGTGTCCCGTGCAGACGGGACACGAACAGGGGAGATACGACAGCTCGTCCAGCTGCTCGGTGCCGCGGACGGTCAGGTACTTGCCGTCACGGGCGTACAGCGCGTACGCCGCGGAGTCGAACAGGTCACAGCCGGCAGCGGCCCCGAGCGCGAACATCATCGGGTGGCCGGCACCGAACAGGTGGACCGGGGCATCGGCGCCCAACCCCCGTTTCGACGCCAGCACCACCTCGACAACCTCCGCGAACCGGTACTGCTTCAGCAGCGGCACCACCGCCCCGACGGGGTAGAGGTCCAGCCCGGTTCCGGCGGCCTCGCGGGCGGCCCGCTCGCGCAGGTCGAGGTGGGTCGACCCCTGCACCGGCGCGTTCAGCAGCATCTCGCCGGTGTCGAGCCCCGCCGCGAGTTCGAGCCGCTCCTGTGTGGTGGCCTGTTCGTCCGCGGCCCGCTCGCGGCCGACCCCGGGCGGTGTCGGCACGTCGACCGGTGTGCCGATGTCGGCACCGACCGCCTGCTGGAAGTCGAGTATCTCCCGGGTGTCCACGTCGATGTCACCGTACTCCGCGAGCTGGAACGAGCCCGAATCCGTGACGATGACCCCGGAAAAGTCGAGCAGGTCGTGCAGCCCCCGCTCCAGTGCCGGCCCGCGGAGCTGGTCGCTCCCGTGGACGATGTAGCTGTTCGTGATGAGAATCTCCGCGCCGAACTCCGACTCCATCGTCGCCGGGTCGAGTGTCTGAACGTGCGGGTTGATAACGGGCATCAGCGCCGGTGTCTCGACTGTGGTGTCGGCCCGGGGGACGGTCAACTCGCCGCGCCGACCCATCCCGTCGTACTCGCGAACCTCGAAGACACCGGTCATCCTCGTACACTCGGGTCAGCACCTGATAAAGGGTTGCGTTCCTCCCGGGGCGGTGTTCAGATAAGCACCAGTCTTACAACGAGTGTCTGCCAACTACGCAATCAAAACCTGGCGGACTGAAAGGGCGAGGCGCTCTCGGCGAACCCCGACGACGCAAGCACTGCAGGCCGCCTCGCGGCCGAAGCGCACAGCGAGTCGCGGGCAGCGAGGCGCTGCGCGCCTCGGGCCGTGCGAGCGGGTGCGAGCACCCGCGAGCAGAAGTTGAGAGCGCCGAGGGCTTTCTGCGTCTCTGAACTCCCTGCAATCTCTTATCTGAACACTACCCCTCCCGGGACACCCGACGGGATTTAGTGCCAGGCGACGGAACCGTACTCATGACACTCGACCCGGTACACGTCGACGGTATCGCGGACCTGGCCGGACGGGTCACGAGAGGGGTCGACGAGCAGGACCAGACGGAGCTGGCCGAGCGGGCCTGGCGGGAGTTTCTGGACCCGCTGTACGTCGACGGGGAGGTGGCGCTTGCGCCACTCGGCGAGCACCGCCGCCGGACGGCAGCCCTGCCAGATATCGCCCTCACGGAGCGGCCGTTCCCGACACACCACGGTCTCGATGCGGGCACCATCAACCCGACGACATTCAAAAACGGGCTGGTGCTTGATGTCTCACAGGCGGCGATGGCGTCGGTCCCCTCGGACGTGTCGCTCCACCGGGCCCGCACAATCGTGATGACCGTCCACACGAACGACGAGACGGTCGACCTGAGCGAGGACTGGCGGGGCAGTGACCGCGGGTACGCCCGCCGGCGCATCCTGCAGGCCCCCCCGGTGGACCGGTACGAGCAGACCGTGGTCCACGCGCTGGCGCTGTACCGCGCGGAGAGCGAGCACGCACTCGACCAGGCCGACGTGGTCGACGACCTGCTCGTGCTCGACGGACCACTCTACCCGACGGGGCTGCTGAAGTGGGTCGAACGGGACCCCGAACTCAAGCGGCTCGTCATCGAGGAGGCGGAGTTCACCGGTGTCGTCGAGAACTACCTCGAACTGGTCGAGCGGTTCGTCGAGCGCGATGTACCGCTGCTGGGGTTTGTGAAGAACAGCGCCTCGAAGGCGATTACCCGCGTGCTGCGCCGCAAGACCGGTGCCCCCTGGGTCGACGACGAGGCGCTCTTCCGGCGGGTGCTCGAACGCCGGGCGGACGGTGACCTGCGGACGGACGCGCTCTCGTTTACCGGCTGGTTCCGCTCGCGTGTCGGCACCGACGGTCTGCTCGCCGGCGGTGACCTCGATGTCGGCCACCGCCGGCGTCTTGACCCCGGGGCCTACGAGGTGACGTTCTTCGTCGTCTACGACCCCCGGGAGGACCTGGTCTACCGCATCGAGGCACCGCACGCGTTCACCCGCGACCGGGACCGCCGGGAGGCGCTGACGCGGTTCGTGCTCGCCGAGGTTGCCGCCGAACGAGGGCCGCCGCTCGCGGTCCAGAAGGCCGACGAACTCGCCCGTATCGACCGCCAGGGAAAACAGACGCTCCGCCGGCGCATCGAGCGCGAGTTCGACACCGACCGCCAGCGCAGCTACGATGACCGCCGCTGGGGCCCCGCCGAACGGGTCGACGGTGTCCAGTGAACGGTGTCCGGACCGGCCCCGCTCACCTGCTCTGATAGTCCCGGGCTGATACCGGCCGCACAGACTGGCTCTGTTGGCACAACAGATACCGGGATTTTTATTGGACGCGGACGAACAGGTTGATGATGAAGACAGAGACAAACGATATCGTCGTCGTCGGTGGCGGGACTGCAGGAGCGTTTGCCGCCGCGACGGCGGCCGGCGAGGGACTCGACGTGGTGCTGCTGGAGCGAAAGCCCGAATCCGAGGCCGGTCACATCGCCTGCGGTGACGCGATAAAGGGGACGAGCACGTTCCCGGACGTGATCGACCTGGAGTACCTGCGCGAGGAGTCGTTCACCAACGAGAATATCGAACGGGCGCTGTTCCTGAACCCGAAAGGCGAGAACTACGACGTCCCGTTCGACGAGGGGGGCGCGGTGGTCGACCGGAAGCGCTACGGCGAGGTGCTGCTGGAGGAGGCCGCCCGCGCCGGTGCCGACATCCACTACGAGACGGTCGTGAAGGACGTCCTCCAGGACGACCAGGTCCGGGGCGTCGAGGCGGTTCGTCGCGGTACCCAGGTCACCTACGAGAGCGAGGTGGTCGTCGACGCGGCCGGAGCGCTGTCGTTGCTGCAGGACCGGGTCGACTTCGAGGGGACAAACTACGACAGGAACGTCGACTACTCGCAGTTCTGCTCGGCCTACCGCGAGGTCATCGAGACGCCCGACCCCGTCGAGTACGACAACTCGATCGTGTTCAAACCCACACAGGAGCTCGGCTACCTGTGGTACTTCCCGCGAAACGAGCACGAGATAAACGCCGGACTGGGGTTCCAGATGAGCGAACCGCCGATGGAGCTGGTCGAGGTGCTCAAGCGTGACCTCGACACTCGCCCGGAGTTCGAGAACGCACAGGTAAAGGACAAACTCGGCGCGGCACTCCCCACCCGTCGGCCGTACGACTCGGCGGTGGCGCCGGGCTTTATGTCCGTCGGGGACGCCGCCGGTCACGTCAACCCGACCACCGGCGGTGGGATTCCGGGCGCCGCAAAGGCCGGTCACTGGGCCGGCGAGGTTGCTGCCGACGCCATCGCCGACGGGCGACCGACCGAGGCCGCGCTGTGGGCATACAACCACCGTGTCCAGACCGACTTCGGCAAGCGCTTCGCGGCGATGGACCTGTACAATATCTTCGGCTCCGCACACGAGATCGACGAACTCACCGACGTCGTCACCGCGCTCCCCGGCCAGGCTATCCTCAATATAATGGGCAAGAAGGGCGAACTCTCGCTCAGTCTGCCCGAGAGGATAAAGACCGTCGCAACGACCGCGGTCAAGACGCGCGGTCACTGGGACACGCTCTACGAGGCCTACCGGACGAGCAAACTCGCCTCCCAGATAAAGAGCCTCTACGACGACTACCCCACCAGCCCGGCGGGGTTTGCCGCCTGGCGCGACGAGCGTGACGCGCTGATGGAGGAGGTCTACGAGGCCACCGGCGCCGACCCGAAGTACTGATACTGTCGGACGAAAATCCGCGTGGATTTTTTCCCGTCAGTATCAGAGGTCTCCCTCCTCGGGGCAGTCGATTGACGGGGTCACGCCGTCGACGAGATAGTGACGCTGTGGGCCGGTCCACCGCTCCGGTTCCTCGCGGAGGTCGAACGTCTCCTCGGAGAGCACCGTGTTCGAGGGCTCGTGAATCACCAGCACGTCGACCGACGTGGCGAACTCCCCGGCCGTCCCGAACCCGTCGAGCTGGTCGTTCGACGACGGTTCCGGGCCGGCGAGACAGTTGCCCCCGTTCACCCGTGACGGGTCACCCCACAGCTCCGCCCGGAACTGGTCACCCGCGCCGAACTGTCCGGGGTACCGCACCTCTGCTCTGTTGTTCCGGGGGGTGTCGACGAATCTGACCAGCAGTTCTCCCGTGGCGATCGGGTCTCCGCTCTCGTGTGTCACGCGAAACTGCCAGTGCGGGTCCACCTCCTCTGTTGCCTCGAACGTCGTGTCCAGCGACACTGTGGGGGCCGGCTCCTCTGTATCCTCCCCGAACACGAACACGGCGACACCCACGAACGCGGCCAGCACGACCACTACCCCGACCATCAGTACCGTCCCGATAACCGGCGAGATACCCCTGTCCGAACCTGACCCGACTCGTCCGAACTCACCGCCTCCGGCTTTGTCTGCCATCGACGTTCCGGTGTCTGTTCGCTCTGGTAGTAACTGTTTCCCGCGCTCGACACACCCTCGCGGCAGCACAAGCTGAGACGGTTTCTCCTCGACTGCACCCGGGGCCGTGAGCGTCTGGCGCTCTCTCCGCTGTCCAGCTCTGTGGGCCTCAGAGGTCGACATCGAGTGCGGTCTGCTCGATATCGGTCGCGTACGTCTCGAGCACGGCGTCGTCGACGCGGTCACCGAGTTCCTCGTCGAGGCGGTCGCGCAGGCGGTAGTCGTACCGGCCGCGGCCGACGTGAGAGACCAGCCCGCGGGTGCGCAGCGTCCGGTTGCGGGCGTAGGCGTGTGTCCGGTCGCCGTCACCGCCGACAGCAAAGTGCGCGTTCTGCGCCGAGGCCGGCCCGTGCTCGCGGTAGAACGCGAGCATCCGGCGAGTCTTCGTCTCCAGCCCGCCAACCTCGGCTTTCAGCTCCCTGACCGCCAGCGGCTCCTCGTCGGGTACCCGCGCCGTGTGCTGGTCGGTTCCGCTGCCCGCTGTCTGTGCCTCCGTGTCCCCGCGACCCGCTCCCCCTGTTACCGCCGGACTCGTGTCTGTTCCGGTCGCACCACCGTCTGTCGTCCGGGTGCCACGACCGGCCGACCGCGACCCTCCGTCTCCGTCCCTCGCGTCACCGACGACCTCGGCGTCGGCGTACAGTTCGAGTTCGACCTCCTCGCGCGCTGTGTGTCCCTCGGGGAGCTCACCCCCGGGACCCGGGGCCTCGTCCAGCCTCGAGAGCACCTCCTCGGCACTGAACCGTGGCCCGTCCGTCGCCTCACCGTCCGCCCGGCCGTTGCTCACGGTGCTGGTGTCGCCGTCGACGGTGTCGACACTCGTCGGAACACTCCCGCCGGCACCGGC
>CAZFMN010000044.1:14113-20987 GCA_964520075.1 uncultured Halobacteriales archaeon
CCGGCGGTGGGCTCGTCGTTCTCCGCGGTCGCATCCGTATCGCCCCCGGCTGTGGGGTCGTCGCCCCCTCCGGCGACACCCGTGTCGTCCGTCCGCCAGCCACCCGGCCACCCGGCCGCGGACGCCGGGTTGTCGCCCGTCTGTCCGGCACTGTCGGTCCCGGCCGCGGTCGGTCGGTGCTCCGTGAGCGCGCTGACGAGCTGGTCCGCGAGGTCACGCAGGTTCCGGGCGTCGCGCAGCTCCCGTTCGAGCTCCTCGATCCGCTGTTCTCTCTGTTCGAGCTGTGCCTCGAGCTCCGCGATACGGTCCTCGCGGGTGCTCGCCTCCTCACTTATCGCTGACAGCTCCGAGACGAGGTCGTCGCTGACACTCTTCAGGTCGGGCCGCTCGACGTCCTCCAGACCGGGTGTCGCCCCGGCGTCGAACGTCTTCTTTCGCTGGAACTGTACCCGCCTGACGTCCTCGGTCCAGTCCGTGACGAGAAACCCCTCGCCGTCGTCGAGATTCTCCACCGCGTCGGCGTACTTGCCGTCGAGGATGCGCCGGACGACCCGGGTGTCGTTCTGCCAGGTCAGCCGGTGCCAGAGCAGCCAGTCACACTGTGTTATGAAGTCCTTCTTCACGTCGGCCGGCCGCTGGCTGATGCCACACAGCCCTAACCCGTGCTTGCGGCCGCGCTTGCCGATCTTTATCAGCATCTTCCCACACTCCCCGACCGACCCCTGCTCCGGAATGTACTCGTGGATCTCCTCGACGAGCAACAGAAACGGCTGTTTCTGTTTTTTCGCCTTCGCGAACAGGCTCCGGGCCACCTCGGTGAGAAGCGCCTCCGCCTCCGACTCGTCGAGGTAGCTCGATACGTCGAGGATAATCGGGACGTTCCCCTCGAGTGCGAGCTCGGCCAGCTTTCCGGCGTGCTCGGTTGTGACCTGGATGTCACACTCCTCGTCACCCCCGACGTGCAGAATCTCGTACTCCTCTTTCAGCCCGTAGTACTCCCCGTCGATATCGACGATCAGCAGACCGAACTCGTTGTCGAGGAGCTTCTCCACGAGGACGCTCGCGCTGTTCGAGTTGTGCACGAACACGCCGTTCGCCAGGAAGTTGTCGTTTCCCGCCACGTCGAGGTCGTACACCGTTCGCTCCCTGTCGAGTGGCTCGATAGACACGACCCGCCGCCACTGCACGTCTGACTCCCCGAACATCCTGGCCCGACCGGTCACCCCCAGCTCCGACACCAGCCTGCCGTACGTCCTCCTGTCGAGCTGTCCCCGGCGGGCGAGCTCCTGGACCGGAACGCCCGCAATCCTGTTGCTGTCTTTGCCGACCTGCTCCGTCTCCCGTGTTGCGACGTCGAGAACAGAGTCGACGCCCGGAATCACGTCCGCCGAGTCGAACTGGTCGGGCGCTCCTGACCGCTCACAGAGCGCGTCGAGCCGTTGCGCCTTCGGGGTACTCAGGTCGACAACCGACCGGAACCGCTCGATACAGAACGTATCCACCGAGAGACGGTAGCCTGGCTCTCTGTCCCCGCCCTGCTCCCCGTTCTCGCCCTGGTGGTCGGCCGTGCCCTCGCGGCTGGTCTCGACCGCATCGACCGTCGCGGAGACGCCGAACTGTCTCAGCAGTTCCGCGAGCCCTCGCATCAGCGACTCGGACTCCGCCCTCACGGTGACCCCGCTCTCCTCGACTCTCCCGTTGCGGTCGACGTAGCCCGAGACGAGCCCCGCACGGAACCGGGCCGGCGCGTCGAACACCCACTCCGGGAGCCGTCTGTCCGCCGGCCCGTTCCCGAACGCCGAGCGGAGTTGCTCCGCGCGGGACGAGGACTCGCCGCTGCAGGTCTCGGCCCGGTACTCGTACCCGCGCGTTTCGAGACACTCTCTCACCCCGTCACCGACGTCTGTGGCCTGGATGGTCGTCCCGCCGTTCGGCGACCCCGACGCGAGACACGCGCCGAACTCCGCTCCGCTCTCGAATGTCAGCGAGAGCGTCCTGTCTGTCCGGGGCCGGCGCTCGACGACACCCCCGTCGACGGCGAGGTCCGTGTCGCGGGTATCCGCTCCCGGGTCGAACTCGTCGACTGAGCCTGGACTCGGCAGTTCGCGAGCCAGCGGCATCCACATCCCCTCCTCGAGTTCGTCGCCGCGAACGGGACCGATATCGAGACCGTCGGCGGTCAGGAAGCTGTGGTCCGCGGTGCCGACGAGTTCGGTTCCGTCCTCGAGGGTGATACGCAGGAGTCTGTCGTCCGTGTGCTCGATTGTCGCCCGTACCTCCCTGAACTCCTGCCTGTAGCTGTCCGTGTCCAGCGAGAGCACACGCTCGCCCTGTTCGACCGCCTCGATGGGCTTGCGACCGCTCTCGGTGTACACCGGCGTCCCCTCGAGGATGCTCTTTCCGGCCCCGGACTTTCCCGTGACGAACCCGCGACCCGTCAGGAGTTCCACGACCGGGAGCGACACTGTCTCGCCCGGTTGCCGGGACCCGCCGGACCCGCCGCTCGTCTCGGCCACCGTGATTCGGGCTGTCTCCTCTCCCATCTGTTACCGTTATCTCCCCCACGCGTACACATAACTCACCGTCAGACGTGCGACAGACAACCACCCTCATCTGTGGTTCGTCGCCTCCGAACTGGCCCCTGCTACCGGGTCGCTCTGTCCGTGTCGGTCCGGCATCTCCCGGGAACTGGAATATGAGAATATTTCTTTCGAAATCCCAAACTCGATTTTCCAATAGCAGGTTTTATACCGCTGGAGCGAGTAGTAAGAGGTGTAATGAGCACCCAGAAGACAGTCCTGCAGCGGTTCGGAACCGTCGAGGACAACGAGCTCCGACTCGACACGGACAGGGCAGAGCAGATTGTCGAGGCGCTGAACACGGATATCGCATCGCTGTACGTGCTGTACCACCAGCTCAAGAAGCACCACTGGAACGTCTCCGGTGCGGAGTTCCGCGACATCCACCTGTTCCTCGACGAGGCTGCCGAGAACGCCGAGGACGGTGTCGACGAACTCGCCGAGCGGACCGGCGCAATCGGCGGGACCCCCATCGCCGGCGCGAAGGCCGCCGAGGAACACGCACCGGTCGAACCCGAGGACGAGGATATCTACGAGATCCGGACGTCGCTGGAGAACGACCTCGCGATGTACGGTGACATCATCGAGAGCGTCCGCGACCACATCGAACTGGTGACGAACTTCGGTGACCACGCGACCGCCGAACTCCTCCGCGGTGTTCTCGTCGACCTCGAGGAGGATGCCCACCACATCGAGCACTACCTCGAGGGCGACACGCTCGTCACCGAGACCTCGATGCGGTAACTGCCCCCAGACTCTCACCGCTGCTTTTCCGCCGACAGCGACACTCATCGTCCGATGCGTGCTGCCGGACCGGGCGAAAGCGCAATGATTAAACGCAACACCTCACTACCTTCTACCGTACGCTCCGATCGTGTAGTCCGGCCAATCATATTGCCCTCTCGAGGCAATGACCTGGGTTCAAATCCCAGTCGGAGCATCGTACGCTCTTGCTCTCTGGTAGGCCCCTGTTAGTAGTCTCCGCAGGTGATGGCCACCTTGTTGCCACCGCTACTACGGAGGCCGGGAATCTCAACATCTTCGAGGTGGAGTCCCTCGTTTAAGCAGCGAGTCGTAGGCGAGCAAGCAGGGAGGGGAGGAAACCGACACCGCCCTCCCGCCGCCGCTATCTCGCTGGACTCGCCACCGCTGGAGTAGTGGGTCTTGATGGCTGTTCTAACGAATCTGACCGGATGACCGGGACTGTATTCACCAAAAGTGTTGACGCCGCCGCTCCCACCCGACAGGAGGACGCTGACTGAACGGGTATCGTGTCTACGAGCGATGGTGTCCACGACCACACAGCGCTGATCGAGTACCATCCAATGTGTGTGACCGTTGATACCGAGCCATCGGCATAACACTCACCGACGAACAGCAGGACCTGTTGGACCGCGATTTCTGAGACACGAGCGTAGAGTGCAACACGGTCTGTTGGACAGGTATCGCCAGCACGTCGGCGGAGTTCACGGTGTGGAATCCGTTGTTCCCTGCCTGGTGTGCGGGTGTACTTGATGTCGCCGTTGCGACACCAACGTTTGACGATTTGGGCGCGAGCACCGAGTTCGCCTGCGGATTCGCCAATCGAGTACGACTGTGGCATCCTGATGGTACTAATTACTACCTGTCGATAATTATATATACTGGATTCCGAGTGGCTGTTGTCGCTGCGCCGGAACCCCAGTTGGTCGTTTGCCCGGCGTGCGGCGTCTGTCGACGCCCGTCGGCAGCAAAGTTATCTGAACTGCTCTGTTGAATATGGGGTACAGCGGCGCGATATCTCCTCCCGACTGCGGTGGCGCGCGCCGGCGGGCGTGGCCGGAGGCCCGCGAGTCGGCGGGGGCTCTCTTGGCTCTATCGACTCGCCCTCTCCCATCTTCAATACAGCAGCGCGGTCCGGAACTGTCTCCCCGGCACGAGCACGGTACTGACTTCGGTTACCTGGTCCAGAAAACGACTCTCTCGAACTTCGTCCGGGAGACTGGGTTCGAGACGTACACCAGAGGGGCGTTTCGGGTATCTCTCGTCACGGAGTGTCTCGGAGTCGAGCAAGCTGTGGTAGTTGCTCAGTCAGGTGGAGATGCGTGGTGGAGGTATGATAGTTCCCCGACCAGACACGGCCGACTCGCCCCCGGCAGTGATTGAGGCGGTTGGCAAGCAATCCGACACCGGCCTGCCGTGTCTGCGCTCGATACGGTATTGTGTCATCTACACAATCGTGCTCAACCCTTACGTCGGGGTACCGACTATCCAAAATCGTGACCGCACGCTTTGCACTGCTGGATGCGTCGCTGGGTGAGACGCCCGCCGAGCGGAACATCCGGCGCGAACTCGACGCCGAGGTGGAGGTCTACAAACTGAGCGAGGGCCGACTCCCGCCCGCCGTGTCAGCGTCGGACTGGCAGTACGACGGGGTCGTCATTAGCGGCTCCCAGACGTCCGTGTACGACGACCTCGACTGGGTTCACGAGGCGACCGAGTGGGCCCAGGGGGTACATACCGCAGATATCCCGGTGCTCGGTATCTGCTGGGGCCACCAGTTCCTGGCCCGGGCGCTGGGTGGCCGTGTGGTCGATATGGGCGAGTACGAGCTAGGCTACCGGACAGTCGACCGTGTCGGCGATGACCCACTACTCGAGGGGGTGTCCCAGGAGTTCGTCGGTTTCGAGACTCACTCCGACCGGGTCGCCGAGCTGCCGCCGGGCGCCAGAGCACTCGCGCGCAACGACTACGGGCTGCAGGCGTTCAGGCTGGGCAGCGCCTGGGGTGTCCAGTTCCACCCCGAGTACGACCGCGAGACCGCAGAGTGGGTCGTCCGCGGAAAGAATCTTCCGGACGACAGAACCGCCGCTGTGCTCGACGAGATCACCGACGAAGCTGTCGCCAGGGCAGAGGCCGCGAGCCGCGTCTTCGACAACTTCCGAACAATCGCCGCGTCCCACTAACCGGTGCGAGCAGAGCAGTGAACACGCCGCTCGCCTGACGGCCGTCACCGGAACCGACGACCAGGAGACCAACCTCTCGGCAGCACCCGTCGAGGATAACCACAGGATTCCCTCCCGACGGTTACTCCATCACGATGTGGTCGATGTCGTCGCACTCGTCGTGACGGAGACCCGCGCGGGGTGGCCGACCTCGGTGACCGAGACAGCCCCGTGCTCACCGCCGATGGGTGTCGGTTACGAGCGGTTCGAGAGAGCTGCTATTCGTGTTGTCACGCTGGTCCACGGCACCCCCCCCGGGGTACGAGCGCTCAGCCGTGGCGTTCGATCAGCGAGAACAGCTCACCCCTGTCGCGAACACCAACGATGCGCTCGGCGGTCTCGCCGTCCGCGAACAGGCACATCGTCGGCACTCCCTGCACCTGGTACTGCTGAGCGAGTCGCTGGTGCTCGTCGATATCGACCTTCGCGACGGTTGCGGCTGTTTCACCCGCGACATCGGCGACAATCGGTTCGAGCATCTTGCAGGGGCCACACCAGTCGGCGTAGAAGTCGACCAGCACGACCCCTCCCTCGCCGATCAGCCGCTGCAGGTGATCCCCGTCGGTCACGTGAACCGGTTCGTCTCGACCGGGGCTGTCTCCCCCGCCGGTCGCGTCGTCGGCATCATCGCCGAGGCGCTGCCTGATCTGTTCGGCCTTTTGCTTGCGGATGTCGTCTCGATTACTCATCACGACGTGGTACGACCCGCCTACAGATAATAAATTTGCACCATTTGTACAATATTATCTGTTGCAGGGGCGGACAGGGGTGAGCACTCCCGTTCGGATACCGGTCTAGTACGCGGACACGTGGGAATCCTCCCGAGAAACGGGCGCTCTATTAGGGTGCAGTTCAAACTGCTATTGGAAATGGGAGAGGGGGAGTCGATAGAGGAAAGAAAGCTCCCGCCGGTTCGACTCCCGGGACTCGCTGCGGTCCTCACTCCATTGCGGTCTTTACCTCCTCCGGGTACGTTGAGCGGGAGGTCGGCGACGCCGACCTCCTGTAACGTGGCGGCGGAGCCGCCACGCAGGCGGCCCGTTTCAATCCACCCAGACCGGCCACGTCCCTCCCCACCCGATTGCGCTCCTCAGTCGCGTTGCTCTCACGGGTCGCCTCCCCGTTCGAGCAGCGGAGACCTCGCTCCGCTCGGTCTCCCGCTCCCTGCGGTGCTCATCCCTCACACGGTGTTGACTCGCGGGTCCGGCCACGCTCGCCAGCGCGCGCCACCGCGGCGGTCAGGTGGCATCGCGCCACTGTACCGCATGTTCACGAGAGCAGACCGCGCCACCTCACAGGAGAACCGACACC
>CAZFMN010000045.1:0-6946 GCA_964520075.1 uncultured Halobacteriales archaeon
ATGGGCTTCACCCTCGGGGTCGAGCCCCGAGGCACTCGCCCTAATCCGCCTGTAGGACCGACTCCGGTCGCGTTTTATATCTGAGTCCACACACAACTGTATGGCGCTCTCACCGGGCGGATATATCGCGGTGTCGCTGGCCGTCGGACTGCTCTTCGGTGTCTTCCTCCAGAAGGCGCGGTTCTGTTTCGTCAGCGCGTTCCGGGATTTCGTCGCGTTCAAAGACACCCGTGTCCTGCAGGGTGTGCTGGTTGGTATCGGCGTGATGACGCTGTTCTGGAGTCTGCAGGCGACGTTCGGGTACTTTCGCGGGTTCTGGACACCGGCCTGGGGGTTAGGGTCGTTTCTCGGCGGGCTCGTGTTCGGACTCGGGATGACACTCGCGGGCGGGTGTGCCTCGGGCACACTGTACCGGGCCGGACAGGGGTACATCCAGTTCTGGCTCGTCCTCCTGTTCATGTTCGTCGGGTACGTGGCGTTCGCACTCGTGTTCCCGACTGTCGAGGCGCTTTACTTCCAGCCGCTGAACCCGTTCGACGGGCAGACGCTGTACCTGGCCGCGCCGGTCTCCCCCGCGGTGGTCGGTATCGCGGCGGTGGTCGTTGGACTCCTCGTGTACGCGTTCGTCTCCGGGCGGGCGCGACTCCCGGACGAACCGTCGGGTGGGCAGGGACCGGTCGCGGACACCCGTGCACAGGCGAGTCTCGGTGGCCAGCGCGTGGTTACTGCTGTCGCCGTCGGGGTGCGGGGTATCGTCGACGGCACCCGGTCGTATCTCCGTGGGTTCTGGACGGACGACCGACCGATCCGTGAGCGGTTGCGCGACTCCTGGGACGCGCGGACCGCCGGTGTCGCGATGGCGCTCGTCGCGAGTGTGTGGTTCTGGGTGCACGGCCACTGGGCTATCACCGGCAGCGAGGCGCGCTGGGCGGGCTACCTGCTCGGCGAGGCGGGTCTCGACGTGGCGAACATCGAGTACTGGGGCTCGATACTGTTCCGCGACGGTAACATCGGGGTGACGGTCGACATGCTGATGATCGGGTCACTCATCGTCGGGTCGTTCCTCGCGGCGTACGCCTCTGGTGATTTCAGAGTCCGCAAACCGAAGCGCGAACGCCTCCCGAACTACGTCGCCGGCGGCCTGCTGATGGGTGTCGGCTCCCGCCTCGCCGCCGGTTGCAACATCGCGAATCTGTTCTCGGGTGTTGCACTCCTGTCCGTGCACTCGTTTCTGGCCGGCGCCGGCATCATCGCCGGGGTCTACATCATGACACACTACATGTACCGTGAGGTCGGTTGCGCGCTCTGAGTCCACGGTACCACCGCCAGACAGGGTCGGCTCGGCGCAGACGGCCTGTGAGGGGTGAGGAGACCGACCGGACCGGTTTCAGGCCTCGGACTGCTCGCCACGCTCCAGGTCGTACTCCCACTCCCGGTAGCCCCCCTCCATGCTGGCGACGGTGGCGTCGTCGTCGACACCCTCGAAGCTCTGGATGAGCTTGGCCGCCTGTATCGAGGACTGCCCGATCGGGCAGGCACAGACCACCTCCTCGCCCCAGTCAATCTCGTCGACCTGTGCGGGGAGCCGTGACATCGGGATGTTGAGAGCGCCGGGGATGTGTCCCCGCTCGAACTGGGCGGGCGGGCGGATGTCGACCACCTGTGTGTCGCCGTCCTCGATGCGCTCCTTGACCGCCTCGGGGGAGAGCTCCTCGACCATGATTACCTCTTGTGGAGGAAGATGCGGTAGAACCCGTCGCCGGACTTCCACACCTTCGCGTCGGCGTCGTCACCGACTGCCTTCGGGACGTTCTCGGTGCTTGGTACGTGGTCTGTCTCCTGGACGAGCAGGTCCCCCTGGTCGAGTCCCGCGATGGCCTTCTTCGCCTCGACCTGCGGGTACGGACAGACCTCACCGGTCATATCCTGTATCTCGGCGGCATCTGTGCGCAGTTGCTCCGCGGTCTCGTCGTCGAGTTCGTCCGGGAGTTCGACAACGTCCTCCCAGGATGGCTGACTCATACACACCCGTAGTGGCTGTCCGAACTAACTGGTTTCGGAAGAGTCAGGCCTGACCTCTATCTTCGACGCCGACCACTTTCGCCGAACTCTTGCCCACGACCCCCCAATCTCGTGTATGGACGATGTCGTCGACGAGTCGACGATCTTCGAGACGCCGTTGCTCGAGATAGACCTCGGTCTCGAGACCGACGCGACAGTCTACGCGAAGGCGGAGTGGTTCAACCTCTACGACGCGCCGTACGGTGGCGGGTCGATAAAATCCAGGGTGGCAAAGGGGATGCTCGACGGCGCGGAGCAACGGGGTGACCTGAACGAGGACGTGACCCTCATCGAGCCGAGTTCGGGCAACACCGGGAGCGAACTCGCCCGACTCGCCGGGGCCCGCGGCTACGATGTCGAGATTGTGATGCCGGACAACGCCTCGGAGGGAAAGGTGAACGCGGTCCGGGACGCCGGGGCCGAGATACGGTTCGTCGACGCGGACCGCGGCTACGACGCCGTCATCGAGACCTGCGAGGAACTCGTCGCGGCCGACCCCGGGGCCTACTTCAGACCGAACCAGTACGAGAACCCCGACAACCCCGGCACACACGAGCGGACGACCGCACGGGAGATCTACGACGCGACCGACGGGGCGGTGACACAGTTCGTCGCCGGTGTCGGCACCGGCGGCACCATCACCGGGACCGGCCGCGGCCTCCAAGACCTGTCGGATGGCCGGGTCACCGTCGTCGGGTTCGAACCGGACGCACCGCTTCATGCTATCGACGGCCTGAAATACCTCCGGTCGGGCGACCACTACCACCCGACGACGTACGACGAGTCCGTGCTCGACCGCAAGGAGTACGTCTCGACAACGGCCGCGTACGACTGTGCACGGGCCCTCCGCGAGCGGTACGCCGACCGCGAACTGACGATCGCGGACCCCGGGCAACACGACACTGCAACCGTCCGGAAGCATCTCAGAGTCGACGGGCAGTTCCTCGTCGGCACCTCCGCCGGTGCCGGCGCGGCGGTTGTCACACAGCTCGATTCGGTGGGTGCACTCGACGACGACGATACCGTCGTGTTCGTGATGTGTGACCGCGGTGACAAGTATGCCGATATCCCGCTGTGGGAGGAGTATCTCTGAGACTACCAGGAAAGAACAGGGTGTCACAGAGCTTCTTAGTGTCGATAGCGCACCTGCAGAGCTGTCGACTGCTCCCGCTCCGGGAAGCCGGAACTATCTTCAAACAGCGAGAGAATCCCGCAGTTCCCGCGAGACGCGAGCGTTCCGATACAATCGGAACCGAGCGTCGAGCAGGGCGGGAGTGAATCGCGTACGCTTGGTGCCGTAACCGAAATATTTAGTCCGTACAGGGTCGGATACTGCGATAACTCAATCGCCGAAACCAATTCGGAAACACTGGGGTCCTTCCCGCCGATACGCACCACACGGTGCTTCCAGTACCCCTGCCCCTGCAACACGGGATGGGATGACGGCACGACTAATCCAACCCCTTCGGCGTGCGAGCCTGCCCACCGTGGTAGAAAGGGCAGGCAGGCCGATGGCACGGCCCGTGTCCGTCCGCCGTCAAATGGCGGACGGTCGTCCGATGCGGTATCGGACGCTGTGCGAGCGGATACCGCGTCCCTGTCGGGACGCGCAACACGCCACACCCTGCGAAGGGCCGAAGTACCGAGCACAAACCGGAGTACCCGCAAGGGGAATCTTGCCTCCGTCGGACGGGGCGGACCCACGCACCGTTTTGCCGGGTGCGATGGCCGCCTCGACCCCGAACGTGCGGTTGGGGAAACCCCGGCGTCGTCGGGCGACGCCCGACTGCCTGAGGGACAGCGTCCCTCTCCGTTCACTCCGGGGAGGATGTCATCGTCCGCCGCTGGCTGCGGGGATGACGCGAATCTGTGCGTCGGTACCGAGTTCGCTGTCGAGTTCCTCGGTCGGTGTGCCGTCGATGTAGACGTTGATGAACTCCTTTATCTCTCCGTCCTCGACGACGCTGTCCCTGAGTTCTGGTCCGTGTTCGGTCGCGTGGTTGTCGAACAGTTCCCGGAGCGTGTCTCCTTCGACCGCTACCGTCGAGGTGCCGGACCCGCCCGCCAGGGCGGCCGGGACTTTGAGCGTGGGCATATCTACTGTTCGGCCTGCGTGGGCAAAAACCGCGCGGCAGCGGCAATCGACCGGACGTGACTGTCCGTGCCGACGGGGTCGGGATAACGGCAGTACTGTTCCGGAGCGTCGGTGTTATACTCGTTGCGTCCCACATTCAGGTATGAGCGGACTTGACCTCGATGCGACACAGCTCGACAGGTACTCCCGGCACATCATAATGGACGATGTCGGTCCGGAGGGACAGAAGTCACTGCTCGATGCGTCGGTTCTCGTTCTCGGGGCCGGCGGTCTCGGCTCGCCGATTATCCAGTATCTGGCGGCCGCGGGTGTCGGCACGCTCGGTATCGCCGACGACGACGTCGTCGAACTGTCGAATCTCCAGCGCCAGATAATCCACGGCGACGACGATGTCGGTCGGCCGAAGGTCGACTCCGCCGCCGAGTTCGTGACCGAACTCAACCCCGACGTCACCGTCGAGAAACACGAAACGCGTGTCACGACGGACAACATCGACGACCTGATACGGGACTACGAGTTCGTCGTCGACGGCACGGACAACTTCGGGACACGGTATCTGGTCAACGACGCCTGCACGCTCGCGGGGGTCCCGTTCTCGCACGGCTCGATATTCAAGTTCGAGGGGCAGGTGACAACCTTCGCCGGCGACGACGACTCGCCGTGTTACCGGTGTCTGTTCCCCGAGGCACCGCCGGCAGGGATGGTTCCGAACTGCGCCACCGCGGGTGTGCTCGGTGTGCTCCCGGGAACTGTCGGTGCGCTTCAGGCGACCGAGACGGTGAAACAGCTCATCGACACCGGCGACTCACTCGACGGCTCGATGCTGTTTTTCGACGCGCTCGAGATGGAGTTCGACCAGGTCGAGATTCCAAAACAGGACGACTGCCCGGTCTGTGGTGACGACCCCGCCATCGAGTCGGTCCACGATGTCGATTACTCCGAGTCCTGTGCGATCGACCTCGACAGCGAGGAACCGGAACTCGAGGTCGGCGACTGACCGCCTGTCGCTGTCTCTGTCGTCCGGGTCGTCCCAGCCACCGACAGGGCAGTCGGTTCCGGACGGTCGGTGCCGGACCGGTCACCTGCTCGTCATCCGGAGCGCGGTGAGGACACAGTGTCCGGACAGTCGGTGCCGGACTTGTCACCTGCTGGCGTGCCGAGTCCCGGATTCTCGTATCGGGTGGTCAGAGACTCAGACGGCGGTCTCGGGCGGGTCCCGCACGACGACAGTCTCCTGTTCGAGCGTGTCCGTCTCCGCTCGGTACCGCCACGAACCCACGAAGGGGTAGCCGTCGAGTGCACAGATG
The DNA here is from genome assembly GCA_964520075.1 of uncultured Halobacteriales archaeon. Taxonomy (GTDB): domain Archaea; phylum Halobacteriota; class Halobacteria; order Halobacteriales; family Haloarculaceae; genus Halovenus. The sequence goes on from CAZFMN010000045.1 coordinate 5,464, forward strand.
AGATACGAGTGGTCCGGCCAGGTCGCCCGGTCGATGTCTGTCTCGCTGGGGGTCGTCGGGCCACCCGGGTGTGAGTGGTAGAACCCCACGACCGCCATCTCCTCGTCCTCGATACCCTCTATTATCTCGAACTGCTCTGCCGGGTCGATGCGGTAGCGGATCTGTGGCGTCTCGGCGACGTTCGTCGCCTGCCGTGTGTCGAGTACACGACTCTCGTCGCTCCCGTAGGTCCCGGCGAGCACACCACAGACCTCCTCGTCGTTTCCGGAGTAGGCGTGGTAGACGATACTGTCGTACACCTCGCGGCTGAGCCGGATCATACAACAGGTAGTTCCGAGACCCGGTTAAACGTCCTGCCGACGTTCGGGCAGGGGACGGCGACCAGTACGGCGACGCCGGATGAGAGAGCCGGTCACTCCGTCTCGATGCGGTCGCGGAGCCAGGCGGTCGCGTCGGCGACGGTCTCCGGGTCCTCACCGGTCACCTTCACGCGACCCGGCCGTTCGTCCGTCCGCGGATAGCTGCCGACGGCGACATCGAACCGCTCGCGGCGTGTTCGCTCCCCCGGACCCGGACGGCAACCGTGGATACACCGGCGCCGGCAAGCATCGCCGTCACCGTCCCCCCGCCGAAGTGCCGGACCGGGACTCGCGACCGCGTCGACGAGGGCCGAAACACCACACGAGATACATCACCGGAGTTCTCGAAATCCGCCAGGCGTCGTCGTTAGACGCGTGTACCACTGTTAGACACATATACCAAATAACACTTTATCGTGGCTCACTAACGATGAGATGGAGGAACCACCGATGAAACCAGATCGAAGGCTGTTTGGAGCAGTCGTCGTCGCACTCGCCCTGCTCGTTGTCGGCAGCGGCCTGGCACTCGCGCAGGACCCTGGATCGTCCATGCTCGGCGACGACGATGACTCGATTGCACAGAACAACGTCTCGCACTCCGAGGCGTACGAGGAAGAGAACGAGACCGAGGAGGAGTACGAAGGAGAGGAGAACGAGACCGAAGCGGAGTACGAGGAGGAGAACGAGTACGAGAACGAGACCGAGGAGGAGAACGAGTACGAGAACGAGACCGAGGAGGAGCACGTTGCCCCCGAGAACGTCAGCCTCTCCGAGGAGGACGCGGTCGGTATCGCGACCGCCGAGGTCGACGGGACCGTCGAGGAGGTCGAACTCGGGAGCGAGGACGGCACCCCCGCGTACGAGGTCGAACTCGTAACGTCGAACAACTCGGAGGTAGAGGTCACTGTCCACGCCAACAACGGCACCGTCCTGGAGACGGAATCAGAAGCCGAGGACGAGGAGCACGAGGACGAGGAGTACGTTGCGCCCGGGAACGTCAGCCTCTCAGAGGAGGACGCGGTCGGTATCGCGACCGCCGAGGCCGACGGGACCGTCGAGGAGGTCGAAGTCGAGAGCGAGGACGGTACCCCCGCGTACGAGGTCGAACTCGTGACGTCGAACGG
>CAZFMN010000045.1:7046-20826 GCA_964520075.1 uncultured Halobacteriales archaeon
TCGAGAGCGAGGACGGTACCCCCGCGTACGAGGTCGAACTCGTGACGTCGAACGGTCTGGAGACCGAGGTCACAGTCCACGCCGACGACGGCACAGTGCTGGAGATCGAGACCGAGGACGAATAGACCGGCGAGACAGTCGGGAAGACACCGCGTGACCGGCAGAGAGCGGTCCACACAGTTCGACGGTAGTATTTTGCGAACAGCGAACCAGGCCGTTCGGTGAACGGACCCGATTCACACTCGGGCCTCGGCCACGTGGACGAACTCACCACGACCTGCAGGTCCGGTGTCCGGGGAGATACCGACGACCGGAACCGCGGACGGTGCTCTCGATACGCTCGACACCTGTACCGGCAGAGTCATACTCCCGTCGTGCGGAGTAACCGTCGTGAGCGACGACAGCAACTCGGAGTCACTGTGGGGGACAGACCGCTCTGAATCCGAGTCCGGTGGCGAGGACTCCGGGACCGGTTGGGGCACCGACTCCGGGTGGGACACCGACGACGACGGTGCGACCACCGACTCACAGGACACGGACACACCGGAGAGCGACAGCGAGCACACAGAGCAGGACCGCAAGCGGGCACAGATGTACACGTTCGTCATGTGGACACTGATACTGATAGTCGAGGGATATGCCCTCCTGATCGTCGAGGAGGTCCTGCTCGGTGCCGCCGCCGGAGTTGTCCTCTATCTGCTCTTCCGGTTCGCGAGGCCAACCGTGGGGTGAACTGTCTCGGTGTCGGACGGTTGGCGGACCCCGTCTCTCCCAATCACGACCAACAGCTACACGCCGCAGACAGCCGGATAGATGACGCCCGGCACCGTCCACAGACGTCGAGAGTCCCCCGCTCTCGCTCTCCTCTGTCATCGTACCGAACGTACGGGCTGGCGGGGACAGAGCCGGTAGGGCGGCAGTTCACGCTCACCGTCCGCGGGTCCACGGCGTCCGGTCGGTGAGAGCGACAGCAGATGCCGTGTGCCGTGACTGGACCTATTACGCTCGGAGCACAGGATAACGTATGGACGCGCATCTGCGGGCCGGCCTCGCAATCTACAACGCCGGGGAGTACCACGCCGCACACGACGCCTGCGAGGCCCACTGGCTCGACCTCGATTCCGGGACCGACGACGAGCAGTTCCTCCACGGACTCATCCAGTTCACCGCGGCGGTGTACCACGCGAGCAACGGCAACTGGTCGGGGGCGACGGGGCTCGCCGACAGCGCCGGCGGGTACCTGGCTGGACTCCCGCCCGGGTACCGCGGTGTCAACGTGGCCGAGGTGCGTGCCGAACTCGCGAGCCTCGCCGGGGACCCCGAGGCTATCGAGCGACGACAGCCGCTCGCGCTCACACACGAGGGGCGGGAACTCGCGCTCGAGGACCTCAGATTCGAGGCGACCGCCGTCGCGGCCGAGGTGTTCGCCGAGGAGTACGACTACGACGAACAGCTGGTGGAGACCGCAACCAGGTACGCACGCGAGGACCTGTCGGAGGATGTCGCGGCGAGCCCGTTCGTGACGCTGCTGTTCGATTTCGTGCGAGAGCCGGAGAACCGCGGCATCATCGTCCAGCGCCTCGGCGAGCACACCGACCGCCGCCGGAGTCGTGACGACGACGTCTCCGGCCTGTTCGACGAGGGGTGACCGCCGCGACGCATCGCGGTCGCTGTCGCCGGGCTTTCGACTACTACTTCACCTCGCTCGCGCTATCTCGGGCATGGCTGACGGTGAGATACCGGTCGACAGCTCCCGCCTCGAGACGTATCTCTCGGCGGAACTGGACGCGGATATCGTCGACGTGTCGGTGCTCCACGAGGCGCTGAACACCTCCCTGCTCGTCTCGACCGCTGGACCCAGGGGACCGTACGTCCTGCGGACCCCCGAGATGCTGCGGGACACCGAGTCCTTTCTGGGCGTGCGCGAGGAGTACGAGGTGCTGGCGAGACTGCAGGAGACGGCCGTCGACGCTCCGGAGCCGGTTCTGTGCTGTGCGGACGAGTCACCCGTCGGGGCGCGGTTCCTCGTGATGACACATCTCGAGGGCGAGGCGGTGCCGCTCGGGAACCGCCTGCCGGAGCGGTTCCGACATCCGACCGGACGCCGTCAGGTGGGGCTGACGCTCGTCGACGCCCTCGCGGATATCCACAGCGTGGAGTCCGACCGGTTCGCCGACATCTGCGAGCGCACGACCCCCCGGGAGCAGGTCGTCGCCGACATCGACCGGCTCGACGAGGCGACGGCCGTGACCGGGCACGACCCACCGGCACTCTGGGGCGTGGCCAACTGGCTGCGGGAGCACGCGCCGACCGACCCGCTGGTGACCCTGTCTCACGGCGATTTCAGGCCGGGGAACGTCCTGTTCGCGGGGGCCGAACAGCCGACACTCACGGGTGTCCTCGACTGGGAGACGGCGTTTCTCGGTGACCCGCGGGTGGAACTGGGCTACCTGTTGCTCCGGTGGCGCGACGCGGGCGACCCGACGCCACAGGTCGACGAGATCGCCGCCCGATGGTCGGACGAGGAGACGATCCGCGAGCTCCGGGCGGCGAACGAGCACGGCCTCGCCCCGTTCACGAGCGCACCCGGTAGCCCCGACCGCGGCGAGCTCGTCGACCGGTACGAGCGCCTGACTGGTATCGAGTTCGAACACGGGCGGTTCTACACCGCGCTCGGTGCGTTCATGCTCGCGGCAGTCTGGGCGGACATCCACCGACACCAGGTCGCCGCCGGCGCGTCCTCCAGCAAGGCCCCGTGGGTGGAGTACATGGCGATGCTCGCCGACAGCATCGTCAGCGGTGAGTTCGAGCCCTGATACGACGACCACGCGCCGGTGTCGGTCCACGAACCGACACATCTCGACGGACTGTGCCTCGCGATGTGGGCTCGAACCGCGGTTCGCTGGCCGCCGTCTCCGGGTCGAATCCACCTACAGGGTCTATCCCGGCCGCGGGACTCAGGCGGTGCCGGGACCGCTCCGCGGACGGTCTGTCACGTCTCACGCCACGACAGCGTCGACGACGATACGGGATATGCCCTCGCTATCGCGTCCGACACGGCGAATCTCCATCGAGTCGACGGCCCGGTCGGTCGCCGTGGCGGCCCTGCGGACCCGTCGGGCCGGGCGCTCGGGCAGGTGTCGGTCCGGGGTCGTCGCGTGCAGGTGGACGGTGCCGCCGGGCGCGAGCACGCCGAGCACGTCCGCGAGGGACTGCTGTGTCTCGTGGTGGCCCACGACGACACGGTCGAACTCCTTCCCGGGGGCGAACCCCTCGATGACCGCCCGGCAGTCGGCGCGGTAGGTCTCGACGCTGTCGGCGACCCCGTTGCGAACGACGTTCTCGACGAGATACGGGAACGCCGCGGTGTCGCGCTCCACCGCGGTCACCGTCGCGCCACCCCGTGCCATCGGAAGGGTGAGAGAGCCGGCACCCGCCGACGTGTCGAGGACGTGTTCGCCGTCGGTGACCCGTTCACCCGTGCAGACACGTTCTGTCCCGTCCGGTGAGAACATCACGTCCGAGAGGTCGAGCGCGTACTCGATGCCGTGCTCGTGGTGGACGGTCTCGGTGTCACCCTCGCCGGCGAGCACCGTCGGCTCCGGTTCACCGCGCGGTCCGCCGACGCTCTCCCGGGCGAGCACCGTGTCCGCACCACCGACGAGCGCGAGCAACGCCTTACCCACCGCTGCCGGCCGGGGACAGTCCGCGACCCGGACGAGCACGACACCCCCGACGACGGCCCAGGACTCGGGTGCCTGTTCGAGTTCGGCCTCGCTCCATCCGCGCTCGCGTAGCAGTTCCGACAGCGTCGTCGAACCGGTCTGTGTCTCGTCGACGACCACCCTGCGCACGTCGGTCGCCACCGGGGGGCGTGTCACGGGAAGCGCGACCGTCTCCGGACCGCACTCGAAGAGGCTACGCGTGTCGTCGTAGACACCCTCGGCACGCAGGGCACCTGTCGCGGCCTCCGCGCGACTCCGCTCGACGACCGCGGCGAGTTGCTCGGTCACGTCGCCGTTCTCCGGCGGCCACCGATATATGCTGTTCGACTCTGTCGACGTGCGGGAGGGTCCCGGCGATGGCGACCCCACCGGTGTCGGGGCGAGACCGGCAAGCGATGGACGCTCACCGTCTCCCGCGTGGTCGGCGTCTCTCGGCCCTCGTCGGGTCGCCGACGGCCGAATCCGCTCTGTCATCGCGTCTCTGCTCGGATGTGGAGCAGTACATAGCCCAATGTACGGGGATAGAGCAGACCATATATCTGTTAGGTATGCTATATATAAAATAGCATCAGACTTGTACTCTCCCGATGTATCGGGGGACAATGACAGATGATAACGCCAGACCGGGTGCCGACACATCACGCCGGACGTTCCTCGCCGCGGTCGGTACTGGAGGTGTGCTGGGACTGGCCGGTTGTGTCGGAGGCGACGACGGCAGCAGCGGCGGAGACGGCGGTGAGGAGGAACTAACCGGTTCGATCCGCATCTCCGGGAGCAGTACGGTGTTCCCGGTGGCGCAGGCAGTCGCAAGCGAGTTCACCGAGGAGGTCCACCCCCAGACGGACTACGAGTTGAGCAAGGACGGCAGTGGTGGCGGGTTCCGGAACGTGTTCATCCCGGGAGACAGCGGCATAAACAACGCGAGTCGCCCGATAAAGGACAGCGAACTGCAGGACTGTCAGGACAACGGTATCGACCCGATCGAGTTCCAGATCGCACAGGATGCGCTCACCATCGTCGTCAACAACGACGCCGACTGGGTCGACGAGATGGAGGTATCCACAATCGGTGAGATATGGAACCCCGAGACGGCACCCGAGACCTGGGCGGACGTGAACTCGGACTGGCCGGACCAGGAGTTCAACCTGTTCGGCGCCGCAACCACCTCGGGGACGTTCGACTACTTCACCGAGCGGGTCGTCGGCGAGGAGGACAGCATCCGTGACGACTACGAGGGGACAGAGCGTGACGACCAGATCGCGGCGGGTGTCGCCGGGGACGAGGCCGCGTTCGGGTATCTCCCCTTTGCCTACTACGTGAACAACCCCGACCAGGTGAAGGCCGTCTCCATCGTCGAGGACGGAGGCGAGGCGGTCGCGCCGAGTCTCGAGGCGGCACAGAGCGGCGAGTACCCGCTCGCCCGGCCGCTGTTTTTCTACGTGAACGACAACAAACTCGCTGACAGCCCAACGTTACAGGAGTTTGTCAGATACTACATCGAGCAGTCCGGCGAGGAGTTTGTCGCCGACCAGATCGGCTACGTCCCGAGTTCGGAGGAGCAGGTCCAGAGCAACCTCGACACACTCGACGAGCAGTTGTGACACCACTCAGAACAGTGTCCCACCGGATAGCTCTCGATCGCCCGAAGCCGACACACAGTAGATGAGCCAGGAAGACGAGACAGAGCTGTCGTCGCTCACGCGCTCGGAGTTCGTCCGCCGAAAGGAGCGCCTGTACCGTCGGTTGCTCGGGGGCTGTGCGCTGTTGACTATCGCCGTCACCGCCGGTATCATCCTGGCGCTCTCAGGGCAGGCGCTGACCTTCTTCGAGTCGGTCTCGCCGGTTGAGTTCCTGACCGGACAGGACTGGTCGCCGCTCAGCAACGAGCCCGCGTACGGTGTGCTCCCGCTGGTCAGCGGGACACTCGTCGTCGTCGTCGGCTCCGCGGTGGTCGCGCTTCCGGTCGGACTCGGGGCCGCAATCTATCTCAGCGAGTACGCGAACCCGCGTGTCCGTGCGGTGGTCAAGCCGCTGCTGGAGATACTGGCGGGGATTCCGACGGTCGTCTACGGCTACTTCGCGCTGGTCTACCTGACACCGATCCTCCGGGACGGGTTCTCGCTCCCGGTGCTCCCCGGGTTCGTCACGGACCCGGTCCCCGTCGTCTCCGAGTTCACGCTCGTCGTCCCGGGGCTGGTTCCCGATATAAACACGTTCAACGCGCTGTCGGCCAGTATCGTCGTCGGCGTGATGATAATCCCGATGGTCTCCTCGATCAGCGAGGACGCGCTGAGTGCGGTGCCCGACAGCCTCCGCGAGGCCGCGTACGGACTCGGCTCGACGAAGTTCGACGTCTCCACGAAGGTTGTCGTCCCAGCGGCGACATCGGGTATCGTCTCCTCGTACGTGCTCGCGCTCTCGCGGGCGATCGGTGAGACGATGATCGTGGTGATGGCCGCCGGGGAGAGCCCGCGGCTCCCGACCGTTCCGAACATCTTCGACAACTTCACCGAATCCATCGAGACGATGACCGTCGCGATGGTCAACATCGCCCAGGCGGAGTCGCTCGGCGAGACGGTCGCCTACGAGTCGATGTTCGCGATCGGGCTCACACTGTTCGGGCTCACACTCACGATGAACTACATCGCCGAACGCATCAGCCGGCGGTACCGGGAGGAGTACTGAGATGGCAACGGAATCAGAGACGTTACGCCACAGCGGGCGGTTCTCGCTCGCCGCGGTGAAGGGGAAACTGTTCGAGGCGGTCTTGATCGTGGCGACGCTGGTGGGGCTGGTTGCGCTTGTCATGCTGTTCGGGTTCATGTTCGTCGACGCGGTGAGTCCGGGGTCGGCGTCGGCCGAGTGGTATCTGCTCTTTTTCGGTACGCTGGTCGGGCCGGTGTCGGCGTTTACACTGTACAGCAGGCGGCATCCGGCCGTCAGGAGTGCGAACGCGAGGGCCTCGGCGGCGGTGTTCGGCGGACTGGCGCTCAGTCTCGCCGCGTTCGTCGTTCTGAAGGCGATGAGCCCGTACGGACCACTGACCTACGTCATCACCGTCGGGGGTCTGCCGCTCTCGGTCGCGGCGTACGGGCGGTACGCCGAGGAGACGCAGTTCGTCGGGCCGGCGGTGGTGCTCGCGACGCTGCTCGCTGTCGTCTGGACGCTCGGCTCCGCGGTGTTGCTGTCCCCGCTGCTCGATGCGACGTTCGCACTTGGCGTTCGGCTGCTCGGTGGGCTCCCGGTTCTGGGTTCGGTCCCGGTTCCGCTCGACCGCGGTCTCGTCGTGACGGCGATTGCGGCCGGTGTCCCGACGCTCGTGGCTGCCAGCGCGTTGCTCCGGCGGCGGCGCTCCCCGGACAGGCTGCTCGTGGTGCTGGCCGTGTTCGCTCTCAGTGTCGCCGGGACCGGCGGTCTGAACGGGCTCCTCCGGCCGTATCTGGAGCTGTTACCGCAGTGGATGGCGTACGGTGGTGTCGTCGGGGTCCCGGTGGTCGGGACACTCGCGCTCGTGGTGAGCCGTCGGCGGGGCCCGCGGTCGGGGCTGGTCGCGGCAGGGACAGCCGTCGGCGGAGCCCTCTTGATCGCGGTGGTCGCACTCACAGTCTCGGTCAACCCGCGACTGCTGGTCGTGCTCTCGCTCGGCGTGGGTGTGCCCACCGTCTACGTCGTGGGCAGGACTGTCCTGACCGACCGGGACGGGCGGGTCGGTGTTGCCGGGCCGTTCATCATCGTCGGTGGTATCCTGCTCGGGGCGTACATAGACCAGTCGCTCTCGGTCACCGGTCCGGACACCTGGGTGACACCGACCCTGCTCGTGGAGTCCTGGGACGGGCTCTTCCCGACCGAGGCGGGCGCGTACCCGTCCACGGTCGGGTCGATACTGATAGTCGGGCTGATGGCGCTGCTGGCGTTCCCCGTCGGGGTCGGGGCCGCGATCTATCTGGAGGAGTACGCACCCGACAGCGGGTGGCGGGGGAGACTCGCGGGTGTGATCGAACTCAACATCGCGAACTTGGCGGGTGTTCCGTCGGTCGTCTACGGGCTCCTCGGTCTCGCACTGTTCCAGAATCTCCTGGATTTCGCCCCGGGGCTCGTGTTCTCGGCGTCGGCCACGCTCGGATTCCTGATTCTCCCCATCGTCATCGTCTCGGCACAGGAGGCGCTGAAATCGGTGCCGGACTCACTGCGCGAGGCCTCGTACGGGATGGGTGCGAGCCGGTGGCAGACGGTGCGTTCGGTCGTCCTGCCGGAGGCCGTTCCGGGTATCCTGACCGGAACCATCCTCGCGCTCGGCCGTGCGATCGGGGAGACCGCACCGCTGATCGTGATTGCGGTCGCGACGGCGACATCCAGCGCACCCGAGGGGCTGTTCTCGGGCGGTGCGGCGCTCCCGCTGCGGCTCTTCTCGGCGTCGGCGAACTTCGACCCGGCGTACAGGACAGGCGTGGTCGCGGCTCTCGCCATCGTGTTGCTCGTGTTGATGCTCACGATGAACGCAATCGCAATCGTTATTCGGAACAGATACCAGTAACGAGAAAACGAGTATGAGTGAACCAGAACGGCAGACAGAGACCGGCAACACGGACGAACGGGACGAGTCAGTCTCGCTACTCGACACGCACGCGACAGCGGGCTCCGGAACAGGCACACGGGTCCACGGGGACTCTGTCGTCGAGGCCCGGAGTCTGGATGTTCACTACGGCGAGCAACAGGCGCTCAGGGACGTCCACCTCGACATCTACGAGCAGGAGGTGACCGCCATCATCGGTCCGTCGGGCTGTGGGAAGTCGACGTTTCTCCGGTGTATCAACAGGATGAACGACCTCGTCGACTCCGCGAGCGTCGACGGACAGCTCCGATTCCGTGGAGTCGACATGTACGGTGACGAGGTGGACCCCGTCGCGCTCAGACGGCAGATTGGGATGGTGTTCCAGCAGCCCAACCCGTTCCCGAAGAGCATCTACGACAACGTCGCCTACGGGTTGCGGGTACAGAACGAGCCCGTGACCGACGAGATAATCGAGGACGCTCTCAGGCGGGCCGCCCTCTGGGAGGAGGTGAACGACCAGCTCCACACCTCGGCACTCGAGCTCTCGGGGGGACAGCAACAGCGGCTGTGTATCGCACGCGCCGTTGCCGTCGACCCGGACGTCCTCCTGATGGACGAGCCGGCCTCCGCGCTCGACCCCATCGCCACGTCGAAGATAGAGGAGCTCATCGAGGAGCTCGCCTCGGAGTACACGGTCGTCATCGTCACGCACAACATGCAGCAGGCGGCGCGCATCTCCGACCGGACCGCGGTGTTTCTCACCGGTGGCGAACTCGTCGAGGCGGACGATACCGCTACCATCTTCCAGGACCCCGACGACGAGCGCGTCGAGGACTACATCACGGGGAAGTTCGGGTGACAGCACCGGAGATGATAACACGGGACACCTGCGGGGCCAGGCTCGCACCCCTCCGGGATGCCGTCGAGATGACCGGAACGGTACCGGAGCGGTCCCGGGCGGTGCTGGATGCCGGCTACCGGTGACCCGACATCCGGCGACTCTCCAGGCCGGGTGATAGACGTCGGGGTGTCGCCGCGCCAGCCAGCAGAGATAAACCCGTGTAACTGTATCTCGATGACAGAGATATGACCGTGACTGTACCAGACAGCACCGCGGGGGCCAGCAGTGACAGCGTCACGGGCGGTCGTCGCGCGCGGACGGCGGTGACCGTCATCGGAACGGCGGGAGCGGACGCCGGGGTCGCGAGCAACCGGGCGGGGCCGGACCGATGAGCCGGGGGACTGTTCTCGTCGCGATGCTCGTGGTCCTCGGGGTGGGAGCCGGGTGCACCGCGGCGGTGGCCCTGTCCGACGGCGGCGTGGTGACCGACAGGGGCGACCCGACCGGACTCGACGCCGTCGGACCGGACGACGGTGACGACACCGATGACCTGGAGCGGACCTGGGGTGGGACCGATATCGACAGCAGCCTGTTCGGTGAGACCGGCGAGACGGTCGTGGTGCTCGATGTCGCGCGCAACATCGACCGGGACCTGACCGGTGACGCGAGGGCCGCGCTGCGAGCGGACTCCGCGGCGACGCTCGAACCGGTCGCCGGGGCGGTGGCGCTGCTCCAGTCTGTTACCGACGAGCAACTGCCGCCGAAACAGATCGAGAGCGCGCTCGTCGAGACGGCCGAAAAACCCGCCGGGCGCGATATCCGGTACGGGACGGGTCTGATAAACGTGACCGCGGCCGCGCTGGCGCTCCAGGGGAACGGGAGCGGGGGTGTCTCCGGGACCGTCACCAGTGACGCGACCGGCGACCCGGTGGTCGGTGCGACCGTCGAGAGCGCCGGTGGTGCCCTGAACAGCAGTCGTGGGGACGGGTCGTACACGCTCTACCCGACCGACGACCCGGCCGAACTGACCGCCGACGCGTTCGGGTTCGCCCCCGGGACGGTCACGGTGAGCGCCGGTACACGGTCGTTCGAACTCGACCCGACTGTCGAGGCCGACCTCCTGCAGGGTCAGCCACAGTCTGTCCTCGCCGGTGACTCGTTCGACATCGTCGTCGACGTCGCCAATCTGGCCGAGGTGACCGTCGGGCTGACCCCCGGGTCGGATGTCGCCGCCGGGAACCTGACGGTGACACTCGACGGTCAGGAACTGTCCCTCGGTGACCCGTTTACGCCCGCGAACCCCCTCGATGGGGAGGTGACCCTCACCGTCGAGACCGACACCGGTATCACGAACGGCTCCTCGCTCGGCCTGGAACACACCTTCGCCGGCGCGAACGGGACACTCGAGGTGACGACCGGCCCGACGGAGGTTGTCAGCGAGGTGCCGGCAGCGGCGTTCGAGGTCGTCGAGGTCAGCGTCCAGGAGACGGTTACACCCGACGAAGTCATCGACATCGTCGCCGAGGTGGCGAACGTCGGCGGGGAACCGGGGTCCGTCGAGACACTCCCCGGCGTCAGGGGACCGGATGTCGACGGCGAGGAGACGCTCGTGTTCCTGCCCCCGAGCACAATCGAACTCGACCCCGGTGAGAACGTCACCGTCTCGACCGAACTCGGCAGTGTCGAGGACATAAACGGCGCGGTAGACGGTGTCGAGTGGGGTCCCGGCAACGACCTGACAGCCGTCCAGCAGGTCGGCGAGAACCTCGACCCGAGTCAGGAGCCACCGCCGGAGATAGCGGACGAGGGGACCGCGGCGTTCTCGGTGGTGGCCGGGCAGATAGACGGGGCGTTCTTCGCGGTGAGTAATCTCGACGCGCCCGGACAGGCCGCCCCCGGCGCGGAGATAGACGTGAGTGCGACGGTGACGAACATCGGCGACAGCAACGACACACAGGACGTCGAGTTCGTCTTCGACGGCGCGGTGAGCGACACGGTGACGAACGTTTCACTCGACCCGGGCGAGAACACGACCGTCGGGTTCACCGGTGTCGAACTGCCGACACAGGAGGACATCTACGAGCACGGTGTGTTCACCGTGGACGACAACCAGACCGCGACAGTCGTCGTCGGCGACCCGGACCCACCCGCGTTCGAGCTGTCGAATCTCACACAGCCGGCGGCGCTCGGACTGGGCGAGACAATCACGGGCGAGGTGACGGTGACGAACGTCGGCGGCGCGACCGGACAGACCAGCCTGATGCAGGTAATTCGGGGTGATTTCAACGGTGACGGCGAGGAGACAATTATCAATGGCGAGGCACAGACGGTGGAGCTGTCACCGAACGGGTCGACGACGGTGTCGAACTCGCTGGGCAGTTTCGAGGAGATAAACAACGCATCCCTCGACGTTCCGGCGTTCGAGCCCGGTGACGTGGTGCCGGTCGGCTTCCAGGTGGGCGAGGACCTCCCGAGGTTCGACGGCGGCGGACTCGAGGACGAACTGCTGGCGAACGTCACGGTGACCGGGCCGGCGTTTTTCGAGGTAACGGCGTTCGATGCGCCGCTGAAGCTCGACCCGGGTGCGGTGCTCGACGTGACCGCGACGGTCACGAACACCGGTGGCGACGCGGGGACACAGACAGTCGAGTTCGTCTTCGACGGGTCGGTGGTGGCGAACCAGACTGTCACGCTCGACGTGGGCGCGAGCCAGACCGTCGCGTTCGCCGCTCCGGTCCCGGCCGAGCCAGGCATCTACGGGCACGGTGTCGAGACGGCAAACGACAGTCGAACCGCGAGCGTCGGTGTCGACACCGAACTCAGCCGGGTGGCGGTTGTCGGGGCCGGTGACGGTCTCGGTGCCGCGACACTCGACCTGTTCCGGGAGGAGTTGGCACTCGAGTTCGCGGCCCGCGTCGTCGACGCTGGCAACGTCACCGCCACCGTGTTGGAGGAGACCGACGTGCTCGTGTTCAACAGCCTCGGTGACGCGAACAGCACCGAACTGGTCACCACAGTCGAGAGCGACGACGACACCGGCGCGGTGTATCTGGACCAGTGGGGTGGTGACAGCAACGGCATCCCCGGTCGGTCGGACGCCGTCGGTGACCCCGCGGAGACGTTCCGGAGTTTCGAGGAGGGGCAGGGCCCCGTCGAGTACGAGATTCAGGCGAGTCACCCGCTGTTCGAGGGGGTCGGCGGGCCCGGCGATACAGTGCCGGTACACACGGCAGGGCTGGCCGACCACACGTGGTTCGGCGGTGCGAGCGGCGAGACACGGGCCACGGTGACCGACCAGAACGGGTCCGGCGGGCCGGCCGTGGCAGTCGACCCGAGTTCGGGGTCGGTGCTGCTGTCGAGTCTCGGCGTCACCGGGTTCGTCCCGGCGGCGGAGTACACCGCCGAGGCGGGGCAGATTCTCGCGAACGCTGTCGACGTGGCGGAACCCGACACACAGTCGGTGGCGCTGTCGAACCTGCACGTTGCCGGTGAGGGCGACGAGGTGACCCTCGTCGACGGCGACTACGACGTGACCGTCGAGTTGACCCACACCGGCGGCGGTGCCGGCGCGGTGACGACGAATCTGACCGTCGGCGAGACGCTCCTGAGCGAGACTGTCCCGCTGGCTATCGGTGACAGCCGGACAGTCGAGTTCGAGAACGCCACCACCGGGGTGGGAACCGGAACGTACGACGTGGTCGTCTCGACACACGGTACCGGGGTGACGGGGAGCCTCACGCTGTCGGTGGACGTGGACGGCAGCGACGACGCGGCGACCGACACCACCGGCGACGACCTGCTGAACGATGTCGACGGTGACGGGGCGTTCACCATCTTCGACGTACAGGAGTTTTTCACCAGTTTCCAGGCCGACCCCGTTCGGACCAACCCGGCGCTGTTCGACTTCGACGACAGTGGTGACGGCGCGGTCACAATCTTCGACGTGCAGGCGCTGTTCGTCCAGTTGGCAGAGCGGGGCTGATACTGACTGAGGAGAGTCCACGCGGATTCTCGCCTGCCAGTCCCGTGTTCAGGTACTCTGTCCGACAGTACGAGCTACCGGCAGAGACACAGATACGGCTCTCGCGTGTTCTGTCACCGGATTTGGGTGCTCCGCGGACGATAGCAACCCATTTTTATCTGTGGGGCTTTTAATAAAGGCTATGTCGTCCGTCGATTGGGAGGATGACGACCCCTTTGAGGATCAGCGCGACAGGGTAGAGAACCCTATGAAGCGCCTGTTCCTCTCGTATGGGGCTCCCTACAAGTTACAGGCAGTTATCGGTATCGTCTCGAGTGTGTTCGCCCGTCTTCTGGACCTGCTCCCGCCGCTGATGCTGGGTGTGGCGATCGACGGGCTGTTTCTCGGGACGGTCGACTACCACGAGGCGTTCCCGGTCGCAAGCGGGGCCGTCGAGTCGATCGTTCCGTCGACCGAGACCGGTCAGTTCTGGTTCACCATCGGGATTATCGCCGGTGCGTTCGCGCTCAGTGCGGCGTTCCACTGGATACGCAACTGGGGGTTCAACTCCTTCGCCCAGAACATCCAGCACGACGTCCGGACCGACACCTACGACAAGATGCAGCAGCTGAACATGGACTTCTTCGCCGACAAGCAGACCGGCGAGATGATGTCCATCCTCTCGAACGACGTGAACCGCC
>CAZFMN010000046.1:0-6084 GCA_964520075.1 uncultured Halobacteriales archaeon
GACGTGCTCCGGTATCTGGCCGTCTCGACGATGACAGAGCCGGACGTCACAGTCTACCCCGACTCGGAGACGTTCGGCGTGTACGTCGGGTCACCGCCCGGAGGGCGCGAGGGGCGGTCGCTGGAGGGGTACTACCGGGTCGAGGACGACATCGATTACTGGGAGATGGAGTGACTATCCGGTGAGGAGCCACGAGATAGGCGTGTCCGGAACTATTTTACTGTAACGCCGGTCACACCCACACGATGAGTGAACTCGAAGAGGAATACAGACTCGACTACTTCGAGGAGAACGGGTTCCACCGGATGGAGTGTCCGGAGTGTGGGGACGCGTTCTGGACCCGGGACGGGGACCGCGAGACCTGCGGGGAGCCACCCTGTGACAGCTACGGGTTCATCGACGACCCGGGGTTCGACGAGTCACACACGCTGGCCGAGATGCGCGAGGCGTTTCTCTCCTTTTTCGAGCAACAGGACCACGAGCGGGTCGACCCGTACCCGGTGGCGGCGAACCGCTGGCGCGACGACGTGCTGTTGACCCAGGCCTCTATCTACGACTTCCAGCCGCTGGTCACGTCGGGGGAGACACCCCCGCCGGCGAACCCGCTGACGGTCTCACAGCCCTGTATCCGGATGCAGGATATCGACAACGTCGGCAAGACTGGGCGCCACACGATGGCCTTCGAGATGATGGCCCACCACGCGTTCAACGCCCGCGAGGGGCTCACCGAGTACGCCTACGAGGGTGAGGTCTACTGGAAGGAGGAGACAGTCGGCTACTGCGAGCAGTTGCTGGACGAACTCGGGGCGGACCTCGAGGGTGTGACCTACATCGAGGACCCCTGGGTCGGCGGGGGGAACGCCGGCCCCGCAATCGAGGTGATCTACCGCGGGCTCGAACTCGCCACGCTCGTGTTCATGAGTCTCGAACAGGACCCCGACGGCGAGTACGAGTTGAAAGACGGCAACAGCTACTCCGAGATGGACACCTACGTCGTGGACACGGGCTACGGGCTGGAGCGGTGGACCTGGCTCAGCCAGGGCACACCGACGGTTTACGAGGCCGTCTACCCCGAGATGATAGACGTGCTCACCGAGAACGCCGGCATCGAGCACACGGCCGGGGAGGCGGCAATCGTCCACGACGCGGCACGGCTCGCCGGCAACCTCGACATCGACGATGTCGACGACGTGGAGGCCGCCCGCGCCGATATCGCCGACGAACTCGGTGTCGATGTCGAGCGGTTGCGCGACTTGGTCGAACCGCTGGAGGATATCTACGCCATCGCCGACCACAGCCGGACGCTGGCGTACATGCTCGGTGACGAGATCGTCCCATCGAACGTTGGGACCGGCTACCTGGCGCGGATGGTGTTGCGCCGGCTGAAGCGACTCGCCGACGGCGTCGGCGTGGACGCGCCGCTGGACGAACTCGTCGACATGCAGGCCGAGCGCCTCGGCTACGAGAACCGTGACACGATCCGCGAGGTCGTTCGCACGGAGGTCGAGCGGTACCGCGAGACACTCGCCCGGGGGGAACGGCGCGTCGAGAGCCTCGCCGAGGAGTACGCCCGCGAGGGGACACCCATCCCGGCGGACGAACTGGTCGAACTGTACGACTCGCACGGCATCCAGCCCGACATGGTCGCGGAGATCGCGGGCGACCGCGGTGTCGACGTCGCGATTCCGGACGACTTCTACGCGCTCGTGGCCGAGCGTCACGAGGGAACGACCGGGGAGACGACGGCCGAGGGCGGAGACGGACCGGAGTTCGAGGGGTTACCCGAGACCGAGCGGCTCTACTACGAGGACCAGAACAGGATGGAGTTCGAGGCGATGGTGCTCGAGGTGTTCGAGCGCGAGGACGGTGAGGGGGCGACCTACGACGTGGTGCTGGACCAGACGATGTTCTACCCGCAGGGCGGCGGACAGCCGGCCGACCACGGAACACTCTCGACGGACGACGTGACCGCCGACGTGTTCGACGTACAGCTGGCGGGTGACGTGGTGGTCCACCGGACAGACACCGACCCGGGAACGGGTGAGTTCGTCCGTGGGGCCGTCGACAGGGAGCGGCGTCTGCGGCACATGCGCCACCACACCGCCACCCACATCGTCGGTCACGCCGCCCGACAGGTGCTCGGTGACCACATCCGGCAGGCCGGTGCACAGAAGGGCACCGACAGCGCCAGACTCGACGTGACACACTACGAGTCCATCGACCGCGAGGAGGTGACAGAGATCGAGCGCCGGGCGAACGAGCTCGTGATGGCCGACGAGCCGGTCACACAGGAGTGGCTCGACCGCAACGACGCCGAGTCACGCCACGGGTTCGACATCTACCAGGGGGGTATCCCGGAGGGTGAGCAGATACGGCTCATCCACGCCGGCCCGGACACACAGGCGTGTGGGGGCACGCACCTTTCCTACACCGGCGAGGTGGGTACGATCACACTGCTCGGCACCGAGCGCGTGCAGGACGGTGTGGTGCGGCTGACCTACGCCGCCGGCGAGGCCGCGGTCGAGGCGGTCCAGCGCACCGAGCGGCGCCTCCGGGAAACCGCGGACGTGCTGGACGTGAGCCCCCCGGACGTGCCCGAGACCGCGGAGCGGTTCTTCGAGGAGTGGAAGGCCCGAGGCAAGCGAATCGACCAGCTGAAAGAGGAGCTCGCACAGGCCCGTGCCGGCGGCGGTGACGGCGGCGAGGAGGTCGACCTCGACGGGACGAGCGCTGTGGTCCAGCACCTCGACGGCGACATGGAGCAGTTGCGCGCCACCGCGAACGCGCTCGTCGAGGATGGAAAGGTGGCCGTCGTCGGCTCGGACGCGGACGGCGCACAGTTCGTCGTCGCGGTACCCGACGGTGTGGCCGTCGACGCCGGCGACGTGGTCGGGGAGCTCGCCCGCCGTGTCGGCGGTGGTGGCGGCGGCCCACCCGACTTCGCACAGGGTGGTGGCCCGGACGAGGACCGACTGGAGGAGGCCCTCGCCGATGCCGCCGAGATTCTCCGCGAGGGGCTCGAAAACTGAGACAGCCCTCCGTGACACCGGGTCGGCTGACAGTGTCTCTGTTTCGAACGCCGGCCGCGCGCCTCCCGTGGAGACGCTCGTATCCTCCGTCGCAGGTGTCGGCATCCCCCTCGGCTCGAGTGCCGGCGCCACGCTCACCCTGAGCGTCAGCGTCAGGTTCGGCCCGGGTGCCACAGCAGTCTCGGCTCGAGTCCTGGTATCGTCGTCGGTGTAACGGCCCGCATCGTGCCCGTCTAGCAACTTTTAACCCCGAGAATAGGGTATACACAGACAAGATGACGAGCAACAAAATCCTCGGGATCGATCTCGGGACGACAAACAGCGCATTCGCTGTGATGGAAGGAGGCGACCCGGAGATCATCGTCAACAGCGAGGGCGAGCGAACGACACCCTCGGTGGTTGCATTCCAGGATGGGGAGCAGTTGGTCGGCAAGCCGGCGAAGAACCAGGCGGTCCAGAACCCCGACGACACGGTCGAATCGATAAAGCGGCACATGGGCGAGGGCGAGTACACCGTGGCGCTCGACGGCGAGGATTACACACCCGAGCAGGTCTCCGCGATGATTCTCCAGAAGATAAAACGCGACGCCGAGGACTACCTGGGCGAGGAGATCGGCCGGGCGGTCATCACGGTGCCGGCGTACTTCTCGGACAGGCAGCGCCAGGCCACGAAAGATGCCGGCGAGATAGCCGGGTTCGAGGTCGAGCGCATCGTCAACGAGCCGACCGCGGCCTCGATGGCCTACGGGCTCGACGACGAGAGCGACCAGACCGTGCTGGTGTACGACCTCGGCGGTGGGACGTTCGACGTGTCGGTTCTCGAACTCGGGGGTGGTGTCTACGAGGTGGTCGCCACGAACGGCGACAACGACCTCGGTGGTGACGACTGGGACCAGGCCGTTATCGACTGGCTGGCCGGGGAGTTCCAGAGCGAACACGGTATCGACCTGCGCGAGGACCGCCAGGCGCTCCAGCGGCTCACCGAGGCCGCCGAGGAGGCGAAAGTCGAGCTGTCGAGTCGCAAGGAGACGACGATCACTCTGCCATTCATCGCGGCCGACGACGAGGGGCCAAAGGACCTGGAGGCGTCGCTGACCCGCGCGAAGTTCGAGTCGCTGACCTCGGACCTGGTCGAGCGCACGGTCGGTCCGACCGAGCAGGCGCTCTCGGACGCCGGGTTCGACAAGTCAGACATCGACGAGGTCATTCTCGTGGGTGGCTCCACCCGGATGCCGATGATACAGGAGAAGGTGACCGACCTCACCGGGCAGGAGCCGAAGAAGAACGTCAACCCCGACGAGGCGGTCGCGCTGGGTGCGGCCATCCAGGGGGGTGTGCTCTCCGGTGACGTCGACGACATCGTGCTGGTCGACGTGACGCCGCTCTCGCTGGGTGTCGAGGTAAAAGGCGGGCTGTTCGAGCGACTCATCGAGAAAAACACCACCATTCCAACGGACGAGTCGAAGATATTCACGACCGCACAGGCAAACCAGACGATGGTCCAGATCCGGGTGTTCCAGGGTGAGCGCGAGATCGCCGAGGAGAACGAACTGCTCGGCGAGTTCTCGCTGACCGGTATCCCGCCCTCACCGGCGGGCGTCCCGCAGATCGAGGTGACGTTCTCCATCGACAACAACGGTATCGTCAGTGTCGAGGCCGAGGACAAGGGCTCGGGTAGCAAGGAGGACATCACAATCGAGGGTGGGGTCGGACTCGACGACGAGGAGATAGAGGAGATGAAAGCGGAGGCCGAGCAACACGCCGAGGAGGACGAGCGCCGCCGCGAGCGCATCGAGGCGCGAAACGAGGCCGAATCGACCGTCCAGCGTGCCCGGACACTGCTCGACGAGAACGAGGAGGCAGTCGACGACACGACACGCGAGGAGATAGAGGACACCATCGACGACTTGGAGGCCGTCGTCGACGACGAGGATGCCACGAAGGAGGAACTGGAGTCGGCGACCGAGGAGCTCTCGGAGCAACTCCAGGAGATCGGCAAGCAGATATACCAGCAGGCAGAGGGCGCGGGGGCCGCGGGTGCCGGCGCGGCCGGAGCAGGTGCCGGGCCGGGTGCAGGTGCCGCCGGGCCGGGTGCGGGTGCCGCCGGGCCCGGGGCGGGCGCTGGCGCCGCCGGCGCCGGCGAGGAGTACGTCGACGCAGACTTCGAGGATGTCGACGACGAAGAGACAGAGGACTAGCCCCCGGAGCGGAGCGGTTCATCCGCCGAGCGTGTTTATCAACTGGCGGCGCCACTGCTGAATCTCCTCGAGTTCGCTCTCGAGAGTCTCGATGTCGTCGAGTCTGTCCAGCTCCGACTCGATATCGTCGAGACGACCGGCGAACTCCGACCGGGTCTCGTCGAGCCTGTCCAGCTCCGACCGGATCTCGTCGAGCCCGTCCACCTTCGACTCGATATCGTCGACCCTGTCCAGCTCCGACTCGATATCGTCGAGACGGCTGTCGAACGTCGACTCGGTGTCGTCGAGACGGCGGACCAGGTCTGTCGTGCGGGCGTCGGCGCTGTCGGCACGCTCGGCGACCCGGTCGGTCCGCTGTTCGAGCTCGTCGAGTCGGTCCAGATCGGACGTGACCTCCGATTCGAGCTCCTCGAACTCCGTCTCGAGGTCCTCGATGCGGCCACGGACGTCGACGACAAACTCGGTTTCGAGGTGGTCGAGACGGTTCCCGAACGCGGTCACCTCCTCCTGGAACTCCTCGAGGCGCGCGTCGAAGGACTCGATCAGCTCCTCGCCGGTGCCCTCCTCGTCGAGGAACTCCTCGAGGGCAGTCGTGTACGCCCGGAGGTCGGCCACGTCCTGCTGGAGGCGGTCGAGCCGGGCGGTCGTGCTCCCGGATGGCTGCCCGGTTTCCGAGAGGGCACTCCGCAGCAGTTCGACATCCTCCCGCGGGACGTTGTCCTCACGGATCTCGGCGGCCAGTGCACCGACGAGACTCCCATCGGCTGGTGTGTCGACCGGTTCGGGCTCCTCGCTCCGGTCGGTCACCGACAGCCCGTCGACGGCCGGTCTCTCGTCGGTAACCGGCTCCTCGTCGA
>CAZFMN010000046.1:6184-20487 GCA_964520075.1 uncultured Halobacteriales archaeon
CTCGTCGACAGCCGCTCCATCGTCGGCAGTCGGGCTGTCGCCGGGGCTGCCGAGGTCGAGCGTCGACGGAACCTCGGGTTCCTCGGTCGTCTCCTCGGTTTCCTCCGGCTCGATGTCACCGGAGATGGCATCCTCGACGAGTGCGTCGTCGCTCTCCAGAACAACGTCGTCGTCGCTCACGGGGAGGGGCGGTTCGACCGACTCGACCTCGGGTTCGGTCAGGAACTGCTCGACGTCCTCGGCTGTCCGGACACCGTACACCGTGGTGTAGGACTCGTTCTGCTCGAGGTCCCGCTCGAACGTGATGCGGTCCTCCTCGATTGTCCAGTGTTCGCTCCCGTAGTCCGGATGAAAGCCGAGGTCGTCGACGTCGACCCCGTCGGGAACCCGGTCTGAGAGCGTGAGCGACACCTGCTGGTCCCGTCCCGACGAGATCTCGAACTCGATCGCCGGGACGGGAAACCGGTCTGCCGCGAACCGCTTGAGCACGCGCACCCCCTCGGCGGAGACCCGAACGCTGTCGTACTCCTCTGCCTCGCTCATGGTACCGTATGCGGACCATAGCCTCTTTAACCCTGCTCACGTGTCGAGTCGGTCACCGATCTCGACGATATCGAGCCGGCGCGGGTAGTCGAAACTGGCCGTGTGGTGGTGCAGCACCGTCGGGTCGGCGGTGAGGCCCCGCCACATATCCCAGTGGGTCGGCACGAGACGGTCGAGTTCGAGTTCGCGGGCGGCCTCGATCAGCATCCCCTCGTCGCTGTACCAGGTGGTCTCGGTCGGGTCGTGGCTCTCGCTGTCGGGTATCATACCGGTGGTGCCGAACGCGAGCGCGCCGATATCGATGTCGTGAGCGGCGAGGTCGCCGAACCCGCCGGGCCGGGCGTCCCCGCCGTGGACGAACGTGCCGGACCCGTGCTCGACGACGTACGCCACGGGGTGTTCGGCGTCGGGGTCGTGTGCCGGGCCGACGGTCACCGTGAGGTCACCGACGGTGAACTGGTCGCCCTCGCTCACAGTCCGGAACCGGTCGTCGGAGAGTGACCACTCCTCGCGCCAGCCCTCCGCCTCGGTGACAGCCACGCTCGCATCCGGGGCGTAGTAGGTTGCCCCGTGGTCCGCGAGCAGGGGTGCCTGACTCGGGCCGTGGACGTGGTCGGAGTGCTCGTGGGTCGCCAGCACCGCGTCGGCGCTCGCCACGTCGGCCGGGTCGAACGGCACCGGAATCATCCGGACGGTGCGAGGCGGGTCGCCGGTCCCCAGGTACGGGTCGATAAACAGCGTCGTTCCGCCGGCACTCTTCAGCGCGAACCCGTTGCAGCCAAGATACCAGAGGGCGAGGCCGTCGGGGTCTGCCGCCTCGATCGCCCGCGGGAGCCAGTCGCCCCAGTCGCTGTGGACTGTCATGCGCTGTACTGGGTGCGAGCGACCGGTGAACGTTTCGGAGACCGGCCCGGAGATGGACAGACCGAAAGCGCTCGAACACGTCGACCTGCACATGTGGCCGTGGGGACACGTCGGTGCCGGCTATCTCGTCTACACGCTGCTCCGGCGACGGGTCGGTGAGCGGCCGGCCGGCGCGGCGGTGCTCGCGCTGACCCTCGGGACGCAGTTTCCGGACCTGGTTGACAAGCCGCTCGGGTGGACGGTCGGTCTCCTCCCCGGCGGGCGCTCGCTGGCACACTCCCTGCTGACCACGGCCGTCGTCGCTGTGCTCGTGCTCGCGCTCGCACACCGCGTTCGTCACCGCGCGGCCGGGCTGGCGTTTCTCCTCGGTGTGGTCCTGCATCTGCTCGGGGACGCGCTCTACCCGGCGCTCCGCGGGCAGACCGGCGAGTTGAGCTTCCTCCTCTGGCCGGTCCTGCCGATGCCCGAACCGGAACTCGCACAGCGGTTCACCGCACACCTCGGGGCGGTCGAACCCGGCCCCCAGTTCGCCTTCGAACTCCTGCTCGCGGTCGCCGCCCTCTGGGCCTGGCACGACGACGACTACCCGGGTCCGGGGGCGCTCCGCCGTGGTGCAGTCCGGGGTCTCGGGCGCGTCAGAGCCGCGGTGAGTGAGTACTGTCTCCGTGCCTGAAACAGCACACGGGGTATATGTGTCACCGGCCGAGATATGTTGGTATGCGAGCTACAAAGAAGCGCATCGCTGGTATCGTCGCCGCAACCACCATCGGCGCCGCCGTCCTGTACCGGTTCCGCAGGTCGACCGACGAGGAGCCGTCCGCCGAACCGGACGCCGAGGCAACCGCCTGATTCTGACCCTGTCGAAACGGCACTCACCGTCGGAGTGTCCCGGGCCTGTCACCACACATAGTCGGGCCGCCAGCGCGCCGGTCACACCCGCGAGCACGTCACCGGTGCCGCCGACGGTCGTTCCGGAGTCGCCGGTGGGGTTCACCCGCCGCCGGAGACCACGTCGCGGTGGGGTCGGCGGCAAACGACCCGACGGCGTTCACGCGTGTCCTCGCACCGCTGCGCTCGCGTCCCTGCGAACTCCTCGTGTGGTGTCCAGACGAGACTCTCGCCTGCCGTGAGTCGCCCCGGCGCGTCCGCGTCTGCGAGATCGGGCCACTGTCGACTGCCCACCGGTAGCGACTGTACCCCGCCGAGTGTCGACGCCACCGCACCGGATCCCGACCCGACGACAGTCGGTCGTGCTCTGTGACGACAGCCGTCAGCTGGTCGACCTGTCCGGACCGCGTGAGTACTGTCTCCGTGCCTGAAACAGCACACGGGGTATATGTGTCACCGGCCGAGATATGTTGGTATGCGAGCTACAAAGAAGCGCATCGCTGGTATCGTCGCCGCAACCACCATCGGCGCCGCCGTCCTGTACCGGTTCCGCAGGTCGACCGACGAGGAGCCGTCCGCCGAACCGGACGCCGAGGCAACCGCCTGATCCCGACCAGTCGAGCCCCGGCGTCGACCCGGACGCCGAGGTAGCGGTCTGATTCTGCCCCCGAACACACGGCACTCACCGCCGGAGTGCCTCGGGGAGTGTCCCGAGCAGGTCTGTCGCGAGGAGTCCGTCGCCGTCTCCGCCGACAGCCAGGTCGCCGGCGCGACCGGTGACGTGGGCGGCGACCGCGGCCGCGTCGACCGGGTCGAGACGGGCCGCCAGCGCACCGGTCACACCCGCGAGCACGTCACCGGTGCCGCCGACGGTCATCCCGGGGTTGCCGGTGCGGTTCACCCGCGTTCGCTCCCCGTTCGAAATCACGTCGTGGTGACCTTTCACGAGCAGTGTCACGCCGAGGTCGGCGGCGAACGACTCGACGGCGTCGCGACGCTCGCGCGTGTCCTCCCCGTGCCGTGGCCCTCCCATCTCCGCGAGTTCACCCTGGTGTGGTGTGCAGACGAGACTGGCCTCGGTCCGGGTCCCGGGAACCACGCTCAGCGCGTCCGCGTCGACGACGACCGGTCCGTTCTCGACCACGCCCAGCAGTGACCGTACCGCGTCGCGTGTCGGCTCCGCCGTGCCGAGTCCCGGTCCGACGACGGTCGTGTCGTGTGCCGCGGCGAGTGCCGCCAGTCGGTCGACGTGTTCGGGCCGGACACAGTCACCGTCGACCGGTCGGACGATGAGACTCTCGCTGTAGCCCTGTATCTGGTCGGCGACCGGGCGGGGGCAGGCCACCCGGACGAGGTCGGCCCCGGCGCGCAGGGCGGCCTGTGCGGCCAGCGCCGGTGCACCCGTGTACGGCCCGCCGCCGACGACGAGCACCTCGCCGTGGTCACCCTTGTGGCTCGCGGGTGCCCGGTCGAGTCGCAGGAGGTCGCCTGGCCCGACGAACAGCCGTGCGGCCCGCGGGATGCCGATATCGGCGACCGTGACCGGACAGTCGAGGGCCGCTAACCCGGGTTTCGTCTCGTGGAAGGTGACCACGCGGTCGGGGTCGACGGCGTTCTCGGCCCGCTCCCCCGTCTCGGTGTCGAGTCCGGAGGGCACATCGACCGAGACGACCGTCGCCTCACTCGCCGCGAGCGCGGCCGCGGCGGTCGCCTCCGGTTCGCGGAGCGCGCCGCTGACGCCCGTGCCGAGCATCGCGTCGACCGCCACGTCCGGTTCCCCCAGGTCAAGCGCCGTCGAGTCGCGCACCTCGCGGATGTCGTAGCCGGCCCGCTCCAGCGCCGTCCAGTTCTCGCGGGCGATTGAACTGCTGATCGTCTCGGCGCGGCCCAGCAGGCACACCCGCAGGTCGTAGTCGTCCAGAAAGCGCGCCGCGACGAGCGCGTCGCCGCCGTTGTTGCCCCGCCCGGCCACGACCGTCACCGCGGCACCGGGGTCGGCAACCGCTCGCACCTCGCGTGCAACGGCGTTACCGCCCGACTCCATCAGTTGCTTGCGCGGCACACCGAGCGCCTCGGCGTTCGCGTCCACGACCGCCATCTCCGAGCCCGGAATCATATGTCGGGGTTCGTCGCCGCCGATGAAAAGTCTGTGTCGTTCGACCCGCGACCGGGGTGGACACGCGGACCGTGCTCGACCTTCGAGCGGGGTCTCCACCGGGGCGGGGACGGCGTGACCACACCGAACGGTGATCCGCCTGGGGCGGTGAACCCGACACCCGGGGAGCCCATCCCGCTCGCGTACCTCCCCGCCGAGCACGTCCGCGAGGGGCGACCCGTCAGAGTTCGTATCCGCGGCAAACCGAAGAACGGACATGCCGTGACCCCGCGGTTCCACGCATGAGCTTCGAGGTCCCCGAGGACCGTCGGTATCTCGACTCCCACGAGTGGGCCCGCCGGCAGGGCGACACCGTCCGGGTCGGTATCTCCGAGTTCGCACAGGACGAACTCGGCGACGTGGTGTTCGTCGAACTGCCCGCCGAGGGTGAGCACCTGACACGCCCCGACCAGTTCGGCGTCATCGAGTCGATAAAGGCCGTCTCGGACCTGTACGCTCCGGTCACGGGCACCGTGACCGCGACGAACGACGACCTGCGAGACGCGCCCGAACTGGTCAACGAGGACCCCTTCGGCGAGGGCTGGATGCTGGAGATGGAACCCGACGACCACTCGACCGTCGGGGACCTGCTCTCGGCCGCGGAGTACCGCGACCAGATCGAGTGACCCGAACTGCCGGGTGTGTCCATCCCCCAACTGTCCGCGACCAGAACCGACCGTGGCACCGACGCGACCGGTGAGCCGCGAGGGACGACAGGCCGCCGCATCCGGAGGTCACCGCCCGGCGCGTGAGGAGGTCGGAGATTCGATTGTTTTTTGCGTACAGCACGAGTCGGTAGTCCCATGACAGGGTGGTCACAGTGCAGGTCGTGGTAATCGGTGCCGGAGAGGTCGGCACGTCCATCGCGGCCGACCTCGCACCCGACCACGACGTCGTCGTCGTCGACATCGACGAGTCACGCGTCGAGGATATAAAGTACAACATCGACGTGCTCACACTCGTTGGCGACGGGACGAGATCGTCGGTGCTGATAGAGGCAGGCGCCGTCGAGGCGGATATGCTCATCGCGAGCACCGACGACGACAAGACGAACCTGGTGATCTGCGGCACAGCGGAGACAATCGGTGACCCGTTCAACATAGCCCGCGTAAAGAGCGCGGAGTACCAGCGGACCTGGGAGCAGACCGGGGAGGCGTTCGGTGCCGATTTCGTGATCTGTGCGAACCTCCAGGCCGCCGGAACGATCGTCGACGTGATCGGGCTGCCGTCGGCGGTCGAGGTCAGCAGTTTCGTCGGTGGACTCGTCCAGATGGCGGAGTTCGATATCACAGCGGGCAGTCCAATCACCGGGCAGACGGTCGCGGAGGCCGACCGGTTCGACTCACTGACGTTCGCGGCGCTGTTCCGGGACGGCGACCTCGTGTTGCCCCGCGGGAGCACGGTCATAAAATCAGACGACCGGATGGTGGTCATCGGCAGTCCGGAGAGCGTCCAGGGGTTCGCACAGCAGATCGCCCCGGTGGCGACACCAGACAGGGGCGACGATATCGTGATAATCGGCGGCGGCGAGATCGGGTACCACACCGCACGGATGCTGGAGGCCCGTGAGTTCTCGCCGAAACTCATCGAACAGGACAGCGACCACGCCCGGGCGCTTGCCGAGGAGTTACCCGAGACGCTCGTGATGAACCACGACCCGACAGACACGGAGTTTCTCCGACGCGAGCGACTCGACGAGGCGAACGTGCTCGTCTCGGCGCTGGACTCCGACGAGAACAACATGCTCGTCTCGGTGCTCGCAAAGCGCATCGGGGCAGAGCGGGTCATCTCGCTTGTCGACCGGTCGGATTACGTCCAGCTGTTCCAGGAGATCGGCATCGACGCGGCGGTCAGCCCGCGGGACGTGACCGCCGAGGAGATAATCCGGTTCACCCACGAGAAGGTGGCCGAGAACATCGCGGTCCTCGAGGGTGGCAAGGCCGAGGTGCTCGAACTCGAACTCGACGCGGACAGCGAGTTCGTTGGGCGGAGCATCCGCGATATCGACGAGAGTGTCGACTCGGATGTCGTGTTCGGTGCGGTGAGCCGGCGTGGAACCGAGGTGGTCCCGCGAGGCGACACGGTGCTCGAGCCCGGTGACAACGTCGTCATCTTCGTCGAGAGCGAGTTCGTCGACGAGATACTCGCAATGGGCTGAGCATGGGACAGTACCTCCGCGTCGAGTGGCGGGCGAGCATCGGTCTCATCGGTGCCGTACTGCTGTATCTCACGCTCCCGCTGCTGTTTCCGCTCGCTCTCGCCGTGCTCTACGGGGAGCCGGTGCTCCCCTTTCTGGTACCGATGGCTGTCACGCTGGGTATCGGTGGTGGGCTCCGCAGCCTGGCGGATATCGAGGAGAACATCGGACCGCGCGAGGCGTTTCTCGCCGTCGCCACAATCTGGCTGCTCGTCGCCGCAATCGGTGCGCTCCCGTTTCTCGTCGCGGGCAACGGGACCATCGCACAGCCGGTCAACGCGATGTTCGAGGCGATGAGCGGACTCACCACGACCGGGGCGACTGTCATCGCGGATTTCGATGCGCACAGCCAGTCGGTGCTGATGTGGCGGCAGGTGCTCCAGTGGCTCGGCGGACTCGGTATCCTCATCTTGGTGACGGCGGTGCTCTCCGAGATCGGTGTCGGCGGCGCACAGCTGATGGAGACCGAGACACAGTCACAGAGCAGCAACCGGCTCACCCCGCGCATCTCCGAGACCGCACAGCTCATCTGGGGGCTGTATCTGGGGCTGACGGTGCTCGTGGTGGCGGTGCTGGCCGGGATGCACTACCTCGGCCCGGTCGTGGGCGTGGAGCTCGCGCCGAATATGACCCCGTACAACGCCGTCGCACACGCGCTGACCTCCATCTCGACGGCGGGGTTCTCTCCGGAGGCCCGGAGTATCGAGGCCTTTAGCGCCGCCGTGCAGTGGGTGCTCGTCCCCGTGATGTTGCTCGGCTCGACCAGTTTCGTGCTGATCTACTTCGCGATACAGGGGGCCCCGATGCGACTGCTCCGGAGCGAGGAGTTCCGGTTCTACATCGGCGTGTTCGTGCTGTTCACGGCCACCAGCGCCGCACTGCTGGTCGGCACACAGGAACTCGAGATGGGGCTTCACGACACGGTCCGACACGCCGCGTTCAACGTCGCCTCGATTCTCACCACGACCGGCTACGCCAGTCAGGACTTCACGAACTGGCCAAACGCCGGCCAGAACGTCCTCTTTGCGGCGATGTTCGTCGGGGGGATGGTCGGGTCGACCACCTGCTCGATAAAATCACTGCGGTGGCTGGTGGTGCTGAAGTCGTTCCGGCGGGACCTGTTCACCGCCATCCACCCCGACGCGGTCCGCCCGGTCCGGGTGTCGGGGGACCCCGTCGACGAGGGGACGATCCGTGATATCTACGGGTACGTCCTGCTGAGCATCGTCATCTTCTTTCTGCTGACGCTGTTCGTCGTCATCGACGGCGCCCGCAGCGGCGTCGACCCCACCGAGTTCGAGGCGATGGGCGCCGCCGCTTCGACCGTGCTGAACATCGGCCCGGCGTTCGGCCGTGCCGGCCCGATGAACAACTACCTCGTCTTCCCGGAGTCGACACGGGCGGTGATGGTCGTGCTCATGTGGCTCGGCCGCATCGAAATCGTCCCCGTGCTGGTGCTTTTCACGCCCTCGTTCTGGCGGTCCTGATACTGCCGGAGGAAAATCCGTGCGGATGTTCGCCGCCAGTAGAGCCTGCTGTCCGGCAGTACGAGACGGCGCCCGTTTACGGAGAGCCAAAGCGAAAGCCTCGCCCTTTAGCGCGGGGAGGAGGTCAACGGTTGTCTGATATCTCGGGGTGAGGTCAGCAATCTTTTATTCACGCTCCGGCCAATACAACTATGTGTGTGATGTCGTCGATGACTGTCTGCTGGTGCCGTCATCGACGACAGCGACGGGCCCGAGGGGGAGACGGTGAGGGGTGGCAACCGGCGGACGGCGCGGGTGGTCACCGGTGAACCTCTACGTCAGCCCGCGGGTGACGGGGGCGCTTCTGGGAACGATTTTGAAATACGTCGCGCTGGCGATGCTGGTGCCGCTGGTCGTCGCGGTGGTCTACGGCGAGGATATCTGGGTGTTCGTGGTCTCGATACTGCTCGTGGTCGGTCTCGGGCTCCTTCTCGAGCAACTGGAGACCGACCCCGAGATGGGGCCGCCCGAGGCACTCCTGCTGGTCACGCTCTCGTGGGTCTCGGTGTCGGTCATCGGCACCATCCCGTACCTGCTCGCGGGGATGGGAACCGAATCGACCGTGGGGCTCAGCACCGGCTCCCCGGGGGCGGCCGCGGGCTCTATCGTGAACGCGCTGTTCGAGTCCACGAGCGGGTTCACCACGACTGGGGCGACGGTGCTCGGCGAGATATCGCTGGACCAGCACTCCCACGCACTGCTGATGTGGCGACAGCTCACCCAGTGGCTCGGCGGGATGGGGATAATCGTCCTGATGGTCGCCGTTCTGCCCGAACTCGCGGTCAACGGCACACAGCTCATCAGCACCGAGGCCCCGGGGCCGAGTTTCGAGAAGCTCACCCCGCGCATCGCAACGACTGCCCGCATCCTCTGGCTGGTGTACTTCGCGTTCACCGTCGCGATGATACTGCTGCTCAGCGCCATGCACTACCTCGGCCCCGTCCTCGGGATGGACGGGCTCGCGCCGCGGATGGACCTGTACAACGCCGTCGCCCACGCCCTGACGACGCTCCCGACGGGGGGGTTCTCGCCGCAGGCCGAGAGTGTCGGTTTCTTCAGCTCCGCCGTCCAGCTGACGTTCGTCCCGTTTCTGGTCGTCGCCGGCACCAACTTCGCCCTGTTCTGGTACCTGCTCAGCGGTGATATAAAGAGTATCGCGTACGACCCCGAGTTCCGCGCCTACGTCGGGGCAATCGCGGTGCTGGTCGCCGTGCTCGCGGTTGTCCTGTTCCGCGGTGCCGCCGAGGGTGTCGACCCCGGTCCCGTCGCCGAGGGCGAGGCCTTCGACGCGTTCCGGCAGGCCGCCTTCCAGATTGGCTCGATACTCAACTCGACCGGTTACGCCACCAGTGACTTTGCCGGCTGGGACACCAGCGGTCAGATTGTGATCATCTTCGCGATGTTCATCGGTGGCTCGGCCGGCTCGACCGGCGGCGGCATAAAGATCATCCGGTGGCTCGTCATCCTGAAGGCGGCACGCCGCGAACTCGCGGCCACCGCCCGACCGAACGCGGTCCACACGGTCCGGTTCGGTGACAACGTCATCAGCGAGACGGTCGTCCGGAAGATTGCGGTGTTCACCCTCCTGTACTTTGTCCTCTACGGTATCGCCACCGTCTTTTTTATGCTCAACTACGACGGCACCCTCACGACGCTGGAGGCGATGAGTGCCTCCATCGCCACCCTCGGCAACATCGGCCCGGGGTTCGGCGCCCTCGGCCCGTTCGGTGACTACCTTCATTTCCCCGGGGAGACGAAACTGGTGATGGTCTTCCTGATGCTGATCGGCCGACTGGAGATTGTCCCCGTGCTCGCCATCCTCACCGGCCTGTTCTGGCGTCCCTCCTGAGCGGCCGGTTGGACCGCTCTGTCGGTCGGGCCGCGCGACACCGGCGAGCGTTGGCTCCCGTCGGAACAGGCGAGTCCCACGGTAGTCACAACGTTGATTTGAGCAAGGGTCGTATCGGCGGGCGTGAGTCCTCGCAGACCGCGGTTCACCGAGTGTTCACCGACCCGCTGCGGTCCGCCCGCGGTCGCCCTCCGATGGTCGACCGGTGGGGTCGGGTCGCTGGACTCCGGTCGGGCCGGCGGTCACGGAGGTGAGGCGGGTGGCTGACCCGCCCACGCTCGGGCTGGTCGTGCCCGCGTACCGACCCGACCTGGACGTGCTCGGTCCCTATCTGGAGCAGGTGGCCGAGACACTCGACCCGGCGAGGCTCCGGGTCGAACTCGACGCGCCGGGTGGGTACACCCGGCAGCGACTCGCCGGGACCCCCGCGACAGTTGCGGTCTCCGCCCTGCGTCGCGGAAAGGGGGCCGCCATCACCGACGGGTTCGACGCACTCGACACCGACGTGCTCGCCTTTGCCGACGCCGACGCCGCGACACCCGCCCCCGAACTCGACCGTATCGTCGAGACGGTCCGGAGCGGGGCGGCGAGTCTGGCTGTCGGCTCCCGGCGCCACCCCGATGCCACGGTCGAGACCGGGCAGTCACTTCTTCGTGGGGTGATGGGTGACGGGTTCGCCTGGGTCGCCAGGCGGTTGCTCGACGTGTCCCTGTACGACTACCAGTGTGGCGCGAAGGCGCTCACCGCGGGCGCCTGGCGACAGGTCCGCGAGGACCTCACCGAGGAGGGGTTCGCCTGGGACGTCGAACTCCTGGCGTTTGCCGGCGCACACGGTCTGACCGTGCAGGAAATCCCGATCACCTGGTACGACCACCCGGACTCGACGGTACCGCCGGTGCGGGCGGCTGTCGACATGGGGACCGCACTGCTGCGCACCAGTCTCCGGACGAACCGGGTCGAGCCCTCCCTCGGACGGCCGTGTCACGGTCCACCGCTCGAAAAATGAGTGACCGTGAGAACAGCCGCCTCGGCCGGTGGCTGGCCGCGCTGGCCTCGCCGCGACGGTTCGGTCGGTTCGTCTCCGTCGGCGTCGTCGGGGCGCTGTTCGACGTGATGGTGTTGCTCGTCCTCGTCGAGTCGGTCGGCCTGCTGGAGGAGATTGCTGTCGTCGTCGGTATCGAGACCGCCATCCTCGTCATGTTCACGCTCAACGAGGGCTGGACGTTCCGCGACGCCGGGCGGAGCGGTCGGTGGGCCGCCACCCGCCGCCTCGCGCGCTCCCACGCCGTCCGGGCGGCCGGTGCCACCGTCCAGTTTCTCGTCTTCGTCACCGTCTTCCGGCTCCTGTTCGTGAGCGTGACAGTCGCCGGTATCGACGCCTGGCTGCTCGTCGCGAAAGCCTGCGGCATCGCTTGCGGAATGCTCGTCAACTACGTTCTCGAGACGTTGTTCACCTGGCGTGTCCACGCGGTCTGACGGACCGCACACGGTCTGTCTCACTCCCTGACCCTGCACAGCCGCTCGACTATCTCCCCAGAAATACATTTTGAGATATAAAAAAGTATAATAGGTAGCCGGAGAAACAATACGGTATATGACATTTGAAGTTACTATCGACAGCACCACCTCCGGGCCGATACAGGAGGGCGACACGTACGAAGTAACGGCACTGGTGACAAACACCGGGAGCAGCACGGAAACCCAGGGCATCACGCTGTACACGTCCTCGGGGGGTGGACAGACGCTCCGGGACAACAGCGACCTGACGATAGACCCGGGCGATACCGTTCAGGTAACACTGACCTGGAACACCGGCGTCGGTGACGCCGGCAACTACGAGGTGTCGGTCGAGAGCGAGAGCCCGCCGCCGGAGGGCGTCGACACGAGCGACATCACGGTCGAGCAGCCCCCGACTGCGCCGGCGTTCCCGGTCACCGTTCAGGGGACGAACTCGCCGGTGACCGTCGGCGGGACGCTGACGGTGACGGCACTCGTCGAGAACAGCGGTGAGCAGGTGGCCACGCAGCAGGTGAGTCTCTCCGTGGGTGGACAGCAGCGCGACGCGACAGACGTGACCCTGGAGAACGGCCAGTCCACGGAGGTGACACGCGCCTGGGAAACGGGGTCGGGCGACGCCGGGAGCTACGAGGCGGTGGTGGCGAGCGAGACAGGCCAGGACAGCACCGATGTCACGGTCGAGGATGACAGCGGCGGGACCGACCCCGAGATACCGCTCGACGTCAGCATCGACTGGACGAACGGACCCATCACGGCAGGGGAGCCGCTCTGTCTGGACTGCACGGCGACGAACACCGGCGACACGGCAGGCGTCGGGACGGTTGCGGTCGGCCTCGGCAGTCAGGCCGAGCCGAAAAAGAAGACGAAACTCGCGCTGGACCCTGGGCAGTCCGGTAGCGCTCACTTCACAGTCGAGCAGGACAGCTATCGCGAGAGGAACGATGCCGCGTACGAGAAGAAACTCTGGGCTGACACCGGAACCAGCAGAGCCGAGACGACCGTCTCGGTCAGCGAGCCACCGCACTTCGCAGTCGACATCCAGAGCACGAACGCGCCGGTCGAGGCCGGCGAGACGCTGGAGGTGACCGTGGAAGTCGAGAACACCGGCGGCCAGACCGGCCACGAGACGGTCGCCCTGGCGGCGAAGCAGTACGTCAACTCCATCTCCAACGCGGGGTCGATACGCCCCGGCGGGGGGGAGGACCGCGACGCGTTTATCGACACGACGACGAAAGCGGTGACCGGGGGCAATGGCGGAGGGACGCCGGTGGTCGATTCGACCGGGGTGAAACTCGCCCCCGAGGGTACCCACACGGCGACCGTCGAATGGGGCACCGGCCCCACGACGGATGCAGTCGACCCCGGCAGCTACGCGCTCGGCGTCGCCGCCATCCCGCCCTGGGAGCGCGACGAGTGGGACGGGCCGGTGTTCGGACGCGCCTGTACGGACGGCACCAGGACGGACGCGACGGTCGTCACAATACAGCACGGCCCGATGCGGACCGGCCGGTTCAAGATCGAACTGGACGGCGAGAAACTGGTGGGACCCGCGCACGTGGACATTCCGAGTCGAGCCACCGAGCAGGGCGAGTACAGCGAGGGGGACGCTCCCGACGAGGCGCCGTGGGGTCGGACGACGTTCGACGACCTCGAGATGGAGCGCGGGGTCAAGCCCGACGATACCAGGCTCTACGACTGGCACGATGCGGTCGTGGAGGGAGAACTTGAGCAGGGCCAGAAGATGGTCACCGTCACGCTGCTGGACGAGAACGACGAGCCAGCGATCAGCTGGGAGCTCCAGGACGCCTGGCCGAAAAACTACGACCCGCCGGAGCTCGATGCAGGCAGCGACGCCATGGCACAGGAGGAGATCACCATCTCGTACGAGAAGTACAAGCGTGTCTCATGACCAACCACAGCTACAACACCCCCGAAGAGGGCGCGCAGAACTGGCACGAACCGCTCAACGAGAACTTCCAGCAGCTCGACGACGATGTCGAACTCCGGGATACCACCGACAATCTCGACGAGTACGACCCCTCGCCGGGTGCGAAGTTCCTCGCTACGGACAGCGGTGTCGTCTACCTGGGTGTCGAGACCGAGAACAGCGCGGGCGACACGGTCGTCGAGTGGCACAAACAGGGGGTGCTCACCCAGGGGGACAGTCTCGCAAACGAGGTGGTCAGCGAGTTCGCCGCCGTCTACGGCGGTCTGGACAACCGGGCCAGCGCCCCCCGGTCGGTCGTGCTCGGCGGGAAGAGCAACCTCGCCAGCGGCCGCTCGGCGATTGCGGCGGGCAAGCGCGCCCGTGCTGTCCACGATGGCGCCGTGGTCTTCGGCGACCACACCAGTTCGACGGTCAGTTCCCGCTCGACCGGGGAACTCCGCTCGCAGATGCCGGTCCACGCGCCGGCCTTTTACACGACCAGCGCCCGCGCGAGCAAGACCGACATCGCGCCGGTCGACCCAGGGGAGGTCCTCGACGGCGTCGAGGCCCTCTCCATCTGCTCGTGGGAACTCGACGCCGACAGCGACGACAGCCGCCACGTCGGTCCCATGGCCGAGGACTTTGCCGAGCAGTTCGACCTCGGCGGCGAGGAGTCGATTGCGACTGTCGACGCCGACGGGGTTGCACTCGCGGCCATCCAGGGCCTCTCGGAACAACTCGACGACGCCCGGACAGCACTCGACCGGAAGGAGGAGCGTATCGACGCCCTGGAGCGGGACCTCGACGGGAGAGAGGAACGCATCGAC
The DNA here is from genome assembly GCA_964520075.1 of uncultured Halobacteriales archaeon. GTDB lineage: Archaea > Halobacteriota > Halobacteria > Halobacteriales > Haloarculaceae > Halovenus. The sequence goes on from CAZFMN010000046.1 coordinate 20,479, forward strand.
GCCCTGGAG
>CAZFMN010000047.1:0-16925 GCA_964520075.1 uncultured Halobacteriales archaeon
GGCCTCTGATACCGTTCGAGGCGACCAGACCGAGGGTATCCGAGGCGTGTCCGACCAATCCACGGGAAGAAGCTCCGGGGTCGTACGGAAATCTCCGATTTCCGTGATGACGAGAATCTCCGATTCTCGAACCACTTGACCCCGGAGCAGTTCACCGTCGTCGGCCGTCGATGACGCGGGCGAAGGCGACGTTCTCTTTCACCTGCTCGATCTCGACGGTGGGCTGGTCGCCGGGTTTCGCGTCGGGCACGATCACGACGTAGCCCCGCTCGACCTTCGCGATGCCGTCACCCTGGTCGCCGACGGACTCGATCGTGACGTCACGGACCTCCCCCTCGTCGACCGGCGGGTCCGGCGGCCCGCTATCGCGGTCGGCTGTCGTCGAACTCGTGTCCGTCGACTCCCCGCCGACCGGTTCCGGCGTCGGCAGAACAGCAACACGGTATGTCTCGCCCGGACGCGCCGCCTCGTGCTCTATCTCCGACTCCGGAACCTCGATCACATATCGACCGCCGCGCTCTTCGACCCTCGCGGTGAACAAACTCCGCAGCGAATCAGGTATCTCGACCATCCGTGAGTAGTACCTCGAAGGGGCTATACATTAAATGCAGGGTTCGTGTGCTGCCGTCTCCCGCGGTCCGTGCACGCTCGCGGGTTCCCAGAGAGAGTCCCACCGGTCACTCCAGACGGGGTACGACCCGGACCGGCGGGGACAGACTTTTATATCGTTCCCGACGAGTAAATGGGAAATGGACGAGAAGACCGAACAGCTCAGGGATATCTTCATGGATGTGGCCGACGACGAGACGGTCACCGAGACACAGCAGGACGTGCGCGGTTCGCTGGCCACAGACGAGGGTTCGGTCGACGCGCGGCTCCGGTCGGTGCTCGATCGACTGCGCGAGAAGTTCGACCCGCGGAGTTCGCTCGACGACGACCAGCTGTGCCAGCTGGTGCGTGCGTTCTACGCCGGTGACACCGACGGCGATATCGCCGAATCGCTCGGGTGCACGCCGGAGACGGTGTTCCAGGCACGGATGGACCTGCATCTGGTCCGGGACGAGGAACTGCCCGACGAGGAGCTCGAGACGGCGGTTCGTGCCGAGGACCCAGGGTTCGACGGGGACGTGCCGGTCGACCGGCTGGCGGCCGAGTTCGACACCGACGAGCGAACAGTCGAGCGCGCGGCGGCGGCGGTGGCGGCGGTCGACCGGTCGCGCCGGGTCAGCCAGCGCTTCCGGACCGCCTTCGAGGAGGTGCTCACCGACGCCGACCTCTCGGTGCAGTTCACCGCCGAGGCACACGAGGACGGGCTCGATGACGCAACCGAGGGCGCGGAGGTCGACGTCGAACTCTGATATGTCGGGAGAGACAGACGACGAGACACTCGACAGCGAACTGCCGGACAGCGCCCGGACCGTCCTGCTGGCGGGGCCACCGACCGACAGGGTGCGGTCGCTGTGTGGGTCGCTACACGGGGTCGAGGGTGAGACGGACGTGCTGGTCGTCAGTTACACCCGCAGACCGTCGGCGTACGCCGCGGAACTCGACGACGAGGCGGTCGGTGAGGTAATCGTCATCGCCGTCGGCGACACCGTGCCGAACCCTGACGACGAGTCGGTGACGACACGCCAGGTCGACGCACCGGCGGACCTGACACGACTCGGCATCGTCATCGACGAGGTGCTCGACGGGCGCGACCAGGTGTCGGTCTGTTTCGACTCCGTGACGACCACGCTCCAGTACGCCGACTACGGCGACGTCTACGAGTTCCTGCACGCCCTCACCGGACGGCTCCGGGCGGTGGGCGCGCGCACACACGTCCACATCAACCCCATCGCCCACGACGAGCAGGTGTTCGCCGGTCTGTCGACGCTGTTCGACGCGCGTGTCGATACCACCGGCGGTGCCCTCTCTGTCGTGTCCCGGCCGCTCCGTGCGGATAGTCGAAACGTTTAATTTACTGTTCTGTCCACGTTCCGGTGTGTTGCTGGTCATCGCGTACTCACGGCACGCCCGGCAGTCACTGCGCAACATCTGTCGCGCCCACGACGAGGTGGTGGTCCTGCAGGCCGGTCGGGTGGCGGTGTTCGCAGAGACGGAGTTCGGCGCGTTCCAGGCGTTACGATTACGGGAGAAACACGACGAGGCGGTCCAGGTCGAGCAGACGGAGCCGTTCAACGAGTTCGCCGCCGTCCGGCCGGCGGTGCGCGAGGCCGCCCGGAGCTACGAGACACGGGACACGCCCGCGACCCCCTACGAGCGGTTCGCGGCCGGCAGAGACCTGCCGGACCCGGAGACGATGCGAGACTCGGAGCTGTAGCTATGTCCACGACCGTGCGGTGTCGCGTCGGTGACGTGGTCAGGTGCGGCCGGGCGATCACGGTGACAGCCCCGGTCGAGCCGGCGGCCCTCGCGCGTGCGGTCCGCGAGGAGGGTGACAGTGACAGGCGGGTCGCGGTCGTCTCGGACGAACCGGGTCCGGTACACGGGTACGTCGGCTGTATCCGCCCGGGGACGGGGCTACGGACGCGCACGGCGCTGGCGGCGGCGGCCCGCGGTCGGGGGTTCGAGACACCACACGACACGGCACTCGCGGCAGCCAGGGAGCGGGTGGCCGCGCTCACAGACGAGGACGAGGGCGAGAGCGAGACGACAGCGGCAGAGCGCGAGCGCCTCCGGCAGGCAGTCGCGGAGGCGACCGCCGAGAGCGAGCGGTTGCGCGAGACGGTGGCGGCCGCACGCGGTCGCCTGCAGGCGCGCCGCGAGCAGGGGTTGGACCCGACACCGGCAGAGACAGCGCTCGCCGAGGCGATCGAGCGCCTCTCCGAGGCGGAGACGGAGGCCGCCGCGGCCCGCCAGCGACTCGACACCGCCCGGGAGCAGAGCCGCGAGCGCCGGGACCGTCGGGAGGAGCGGCTCCGCGCGGAGGACCGGGTGGCGAATCTCGAGCGCCGTGCCCGGGCCCACCTCCGCGATGCGGTCGAGGACGAGTACGTCACCGCACTCGGTGCGGTGCCCGACGGCGGTGACACGTCGGCGCCGTTCGAGGCCGACCCGGTCAGTCGAGCGCTCGCGGTAGCCCGTATCGCCGACCTGTCCGCACCGGTGGTGCTGGCCTGCGGGCGCTTCGAGAGCGCCCGTGCCGCGGCCGACTGGCTCGACACGCCGGTGATACGTTCGACCGGGTCCGGGCGGTGACCGGTATCCGGAGGTTTAAATCCGAGGCGGAACCAGTTCGTCTCGATGGAGTCGGGACCGGTACCGGAGCTCGTGGAGACGGCACGTGGCTGTGCGGCGCGGTTGTGCGAGGCCGAGTCGGTGTTGCTCGCCTCTCACATCGACGCCGACGGGCTGACGAGTGCGGCCATCGCCTCGACGGCACTCGAGCGCGCGGGTATCACCCACGACGTCGTGTTCAAGAAACAGCTCGACGACACAGAAATCGCACGCATCGCTGCCCGGCCACAGCGGACCGTGCTGTTCACCGACTTCGGGAGCGGCCAGCTCGATACAATCGCCGAGCACGAGGCCGCCGGCGAGTTCGACCCGGTGATCGCGGACCACCACCAGCCCGCCGACGCGACCACGGACTTCCACATGAACCCGTTGCTCGTCGGGTTGGACGGCGCCTCGGAGCTCTCGGGGGCCGGCACGGCGTACGTGCTCGCCCGTGCGCTCGCGGCGGTCAGCGGCCGGACAGCCCCCGGTGTGGCCGACAACCGCGACCTGGCGGCGCTTGCGGTCGTCGGTGCCGTCGGTGACATGCAGGCGACCGACGAGGACGGTCTGGTCGGTGCGAACGGGGGTATCGTCGCGGAGGGTATCGAGGCGGGGGTGCTCGACGAGCGCACGGACCTCGCGCTGTACGGCAAGCAGACACGGCCGCTGCCGAAGCTGCTGGAGTACGCGAGCGAGGTGCGGATTCCGGGTGTCTCGAACGACCCGCAGGGGGCGGTGTCGTTCCTGCAGGGGCTCGATATCGACGCCCGGGCAGGGGACGACTGGCGGCGGTGGGTCGACCTCGCGGACGAGGAGCGCCAGACGGTGGTGAGCGCGCTGATGCGGCGGGCACTCAGGCGTGGGGTTCCGGCCGCGAAGGCCGAGCGGCTGGTCGGAACGACCTACGTCCTCACCGACGAGGACGAGGGGACCGAACTGCGCGACGCGAGCGAGTTCTCCACGCTGTTGAACGCGACGGCGCGCTACGAGCGGGCCGACGTCGGGCTGGCGGTCTGTCTCGGCGACCGGGGCGGCGCACTGGACCGGGCACAGCGGCTGCTCGCGAACCACCGTCGCAACCTCTCGGAGGGGCTGGACACCGTCAAACAGCAGGGTGTCGAGCAGGCCGACCACGTCCAGTGGTTCGACGCGGGAACCGAGATACGCGAGACGATCGTCGGTATCGTCGCCGGGATGGCCCTCGGCGTGGACGGTGTCGACCCAGACCGCCCGATTCTCGCGTTCGCACGCAAGCAGGAGGAGGGCGGTGACGAGGCGGAGACGAAGGTGTCGGCGCGGGGGACCGGTCGGCTGGTCGGCCGGGGGCTCGACCTGTCCGTGGTCGTCGGTGAGGCCGCCCGCGCGGTCGGCGGTGACGGCGGCGGTCACGACATCGCCGCCGGGGCGACCATCCCGACCGGCGAGCAACAGACGTTCGTGGAGACCGCCGACGCGCTCGTCGCGGAACAGCTCGGCGGGTGACAGCGGTCAGACTGGCCGGGAGTCGACACGACGGTGCACAGGAGAGCACCGGGCGGCGACAGAGCCACCGGTCGGCGCGACCACGGTGTGACCGGTAACGATTAGAAGGCCGACGCGCAAACGACAGTCGATGACCGAGTTCGACGCAGCGAAGTTCGAGGACAAGTACGAGCACTACTTTCCGGAGCTCCAGCGCGCGTACAGGCAGGCCTTCGAGACGATGAACGACCGCTACGACTCGGAGCTCGTTCACGCCATCGACCAGCAGATACTAGCAGAGAGCGAGCCGTTCTACGAGGGTGAGGGGCAGTTCCGCATCGAGTTGCCCGACGACCCGGCAGAGCGGCTCTCGGCGGTCGTCGTGGACGCCGAGCGACTCGAGGGGGTCCTGGAGCGGTACGTCGAGGAGCTCCAGACGCAGTTGCGGGCGGTGTTCGGATTCGAGAATAGCCACCGTTAACCATCGTGATTGCGAAACAGTACCACATGAGCCCAGAAGTCGGGGTGAGATCGTGCGCGTAATCGCCAAGTTCGGGGGGACGAGCGTCGCGGACGGTGAGCGTGTCAACAGGGCGGCGGACTCGATCGCCTCGGCCGTCGCGAGCGGTCACGAGATGGCGGTCGTGGTCAGCGCGATGGGCGGGACGACGGACAGACTGCTGGAGCAGATACAGTTCGACGCGAGCGAGGAGGACCGCGCCGAGATCGTGAGCATGGGTGAACGCACTGCCGTCCGGATGCTGAAGGGGGCACTCGAGGCGCGGGGGATAGAGTCGCTCTTTCTCGAACCCGGGCGCGAGGAGTGGCCGATCATCACCGACGCCTACGGCGAGGTCGACGTCCCCGAGACGAGACGGCGCGGGGAGGCGATCGTGGACCGGATGTCCGAGGGGGTGGTCCCGGTGCTCACAGGTTTTCTCGCCGAGGACCACGAGGGTACCATCACGACACTCGGGCGCGGGGGCAGTGACACCACGGCGGTCATGCTGGGCAACTACACCGACGCCGACGAGGTGATAATCGTGACCGACGTCGAGGGTGTGATGACCGGCGACCCGAACGTCGTCGAGGGGGCGCGCAACGTCGGCGAGATAACCGTCGACGAGCTCCGGAACCTCTCCTTTCGTGGTGCCGAGGTGGTCGCCCCGTCGGCGCTCACCTACAAGACCGACGGGTTCGATGTCCGGGTCGTCCACCACCAGCACGCCGACCTGCTGGCCGGCGGTACCACCATCGAGGGGGAGTTCGAGAGTCTGGTCGACATGCAGGAGCGGTCGCTGGCCTGTGTCACCATCGCCGGACGGGCCATCCGCAACCAGCCGGGTGTGCTGTCGGCGCTGGCCGGCACGGTCGCCGAGGCGGGTATCAACGTCCAGACGGTCTCGAGTGGACTCGACTCGGTGACGTTCTACGTCGACAGCGACGACGCCGCCGAGACCGAGGCGGTGCTCCACGAGCGGGTCATCGAGAACGAGATCCTCTCGAGTGTCACCGTCGACGAGGGGCTCGCCGCGATTCGCATCACCGGCGGCGAGATAGAGCGCCAGACCGACGCGGTCAACCGCCTGCTCGCACCGCTCGCCGGGGAGCACATCTTCGTCCACGACGTCATCACCAGCGCCACCTCCGTCTCCGTGTTCGTCGAGTGGGACGACCGCGAGGCGGCGCTCGGGGCGATTCAGGATGTTGTCTAAACGAAAAGCAGCGCGAGTTCCCCGCCCCACCGTGGGCGGGGGTGAAGCGCGTCACTCCGGCGCGTGTTCCGTCTCTTCGATATACCGCTCAACCACTTCCTCCGGCACCGCTCCTGTCGTCCCGACGTAGTACCCAACCTTCCAGAATCCGCCACCCCAGAAATACGACTCTTGAATTTCGGGATACCGCTCCAGCAAGTGCTTTCCTGAGTACGACTTGAATTGTCGAGCGATGTCCGCCGGACTGTGCTTCGGGTCAGTTTGCACGAACAGGTGTACGTGGTCGTCCGCGATTTCCAACGCCAGAATTTCGTGTCCGAAGTGGTCAGCAGTCTCACCAAACAACTCTGGCACATCCTCCTCCACTACATCCAGAACCGGGTGTCGATACTGAGCGGGATCGGAGATCCCGCGAGGTACGCAAAGCTTCGCTTTGCTTGACTTCGGGCACCAGACGAAGTGATACTTGCAGGAACTAACCGAATGTGCATAACTACGGTATTCTTCCATGCTTAATCCCTACATTTATGATAGTCTGGAACGATTGTCAAAGTATGGGTAAAGAAGCCACGAAGACGATTCAGACGCGTCTTCACATAGCGTCTGGTGAACGGTCGTGGCTTCACGATGCCCGCCTCGTGTCACGCGAGATTTTCAACGACACTATCCGCCTCACTCAACGGGGATACACGCGCACCGAGATACAGAACGAGGTTGACCGCGACGACTTCTTGCGGAACAACAAGTGCGCGGTTGTCGGAAAAGCCCTCCAAACATGGGACTCCTACCAATCACTCAAAGAATGGTGGGAGAACCAAGACGACCCTGACGGCGGGAAGCCGACGCCGCCGAGTACGGACAAATCTGGTGTATACCCGCTTGTGATGGCGCACACAGAAGGCTACCGCCTCACCGTGGACGACAACACGAACCGCATCCAGTTCCGCATCAGTCCGAAACCCTACAAGAAGGTGAGAGGCCACCTGCGTGGCGAACCGGACGCGATGGACGAACTCCGAGAGGCCATCACGTCAGACGAGGTGGATGTGGGGCAGGCCGAACTCCTGTACCGCGATGGCGTGTACTACCTACACGTCACGGTCACACGCGAGTTCGATGTGCCCGAACCCGACACCGCCGATACTGTGATCGGCGTGGACATCAACGAGCGCACCGTCGCACTCACCGCCCTTGACCGCGAAACGATGCAGACGAAAGGTACACTCGTCCTCGATTACGGACGAGTCAAGCAGGAACGCCAACGCTACCACACCATCACGAAACGGTGTCAGGAACACGGCAAAACGAGCATCCACTACAGACTCGGTGACAAGGAGGAGCGGTTCACTGAGTGGGTGTTACACCGGCTTTCCCGCGCTGTCGTGGAGTTTGCAGAGCAGTTTTCGAATCCGGTTATCGTGTTCGAGGATATGAGCGGCATCCGCGACGAAATCAAGTATGGGACGTATATGAACCGCCGATTGCACAAACTGCCGTTCCACAAGTTCGAGAAGTTTGTCTCGTACAAGGCGACGTGGCGAGAGATCCCCACGGATACAGTGGATGCGTACTATAACTCTCAGACGTGTTCGTGCTGTGGTGAGCGTGGAGACCGGCAGGGACGGCGGTTCCGCTGTCCGAACGACGAGTGTGACGTGGTGCAAGACCACGCTGACCGGAATGCATCGGTGAACATCGCGTGGCGTGAGAAGGCGAAACTTGACGGCGACGAATCAAATTACCGGACTCACAAAACCCAACCGCAGGTGCGGATGGTGCGTCTGTTCGGGTCGGGGCGTGTAAGCCGCCCAACCTCATCCCGCTCGCTCGCCGAGCAGGGAGTGCTCGCTCAGGGCTGAGGGAACGACAAAAGCCTCGGGCCACCGCGCCCGAGGTTGTTTACTCTGGACCTGTCGCTACCTCCCGCTCCGGAGGCGCTCGGCAATCCCCGCCGGCAGGTCGGCGTCGTGGACTGCCTGCTGGACGCGGTCGATGTCGTACTCGACGCGGTGTTCGGTCACCGATAGCGCCTCTGTGTCGAGCACAGCGTAGGCCGCCCGGGGGTCGTCGTCGCGGGGTTGGCCGACGCTCCCGGGGTTCATCACGACACCCTCGTCGAAGCGCTCGTGAGCCTGCACGTGCGTGTGTCCGAGCACGAGCACGTCCTCCGCACCGAGCAGGTGCGGACCGAACTGGCGGGGGTACGTGTAGCGGTCGGGGTCGTCGGGGTGGCCGTGGACGAGTTTGAGACGGCCGTCCAGAGCCGTTCGCTCCTCGGGCAGACCGGCCAGCCAGGCCTGCTGGTCGTCGGTCAGCGTCTCGCGGGCGTGTCGGACCCCCGCACCGGCCGTGCTGTTGAACCCGAAACTCGTGGCACCGGTGACGGCGCGGTCGTGGTTGCCCATCACCGTCGGCACCGACCGCTCGCGCATCGCGTCGACACAGGCCCCGTGCCACGGGTTGTAGCCGACGACATCCCCGGCACAGACGAGCGTGTCCACCGCCGGCATGTCCGAGAGGACCGCATCGAGTGCAACCCTGTTCCCGTGGATGTCCGAGATGACGCCAATCTTCATAGGTTATCTTCGTGTAGGAGGCTCTTAGTCTCGGTGGAGAGCGCCCCGCGGTGTGGTGCGAGCGACCCTGGACACGACCGACCTCTGGTGCACAGTGTCACGGAGACAGAGCAGTTGTGCGGGCACACGGTCTCGATACCGGGTCGTCCGGCGCATTGGGGGAATCACGACGAGAGCTCGCGGCTCCGGCGGCGAGAGTCAGAGGTATCCGAGGTCCTCCAGTCGCTCGTTTATCTCCAGCATCTCGACGTCGGTGGGGTCGGTTCCGCGCTCGGGCAGTCGCTGGCGGAGCGTCCGGGCGAGGTCGTCGTCCTCGGAGCGGCGCAGTTCCCGCGGCGAGGTCTCGAGGTCGTACACGCCGGCGGGCCAGTCGCGGTCGGGGTAGTCGACGTACTTGCCGCCGTCGTACCTGACCGCTCGCGCCCAGTTGCGCTCGCGGTGCAACGAGGCCCCACACGCCCGCATGTACGCCACGCGGTCGTCCATCCCGGGCTGGAGCGGTTCGCCGTCGGTCTCGTGGTCGACACCGAGCGCCGCGAGCAGCGTCGGCAGCACGTCTATCTGTCGGCCCTGCGCCCCGATCGTCGCCGGTTCGACCCCCGGGCCGGCGAGCAGGAAGGGCACGTTCGTCGTGAAATCGAAGACGTTCTCGCCGTGACCCTTCTCGATGAAGTGGTCGTCGATATCGGGGCCGAACCGCTCGCAGTAGCGGTTCAGGCGCTCGACGAGACCCCGGGTGTCGACACCGCCGTAGTATCGCAGCCCGTCGCGGAGTGACTTCAGCGCGAGACGGGTCAGACTCCCCCGGTGTGTGACACTCTCGCCGTGGTCGCCGACCACCGCGAGGATGGTCTGGTCCGGAACCGCGCCGGCGAGCGCCTCGAGTTCCCGGTCGAGTGCCGACAGTGCGCGCCCGTAGGGGGTCCTGCCGTACTCGGGGCTGTCGTAGGCCGGCGGGACGTGAATCTCCTCGTGCAGTTCCCAGAGATGGACAACGGCGGCAAACGGCTCCGGCAACGCGCCGAGTCTGTCGAGGGCCGTCTCGCGCCAGTCGCCGAACATCGACTCCTCGCGGTCCCGGCAGCGGAACCGGTCGAACCCGCGGTCGAGACCCGTCTCTGGCACGAGCGGGCCGGTGACAAGCCCCTCCGTGTGGTACCCCCGGTCACCCAGCACCGACGCCAGCGGGTCGACCGCCCGCGAGAGACTGCCCCGTCGCAACGACCGGATACCGTTGCGCTCGCTGTAGGCTCCGGTCAGCAGACTCGCAACCGCCGGTGTCGTCGTCGTCGCCGTGGCGTAGACCTCCGTCGCCTCCACCCCCCGCTCGCGCAGGCCGTCCAGAAACGGGGTGTCCACCTCGTCGCGCCGGGTGAAGTCCTGTCGCAGACAGTCGACACACACCAGCAACAGGTTCGGTCTGTCGGACTCGCCTGCCTGCCCCTCGCGCTCGACCGTCGTCGCGCCCGCTGTGTCACGCGCCCCGGTCATCTGTATCCGAGGTCTCGCAGGCGCTGTTCGACGACGTCACTGGTGTCTTCTGTGCGCTCGCGCGAGCGGGGCTCCCGGCTGTGTGTATCCGTGGCGGTCGTCTCGTACCAGGGAACCTCGCGGAGACAGGGCAGGTCGACACCGCCCGGATGGCCGTAGACGGCGTGTTCACCGAACGCGTTCCCGTGGTCGGCGGTCAGCACGGCCGTCCCGGCGTCGATATTCGAGAGCAGCGCGGTCACCTCCTCGAGGACGTACGTCAGGTTCGCCCGGTAGGCCTCCCAGGCCTCCTCGACGGTCCACCGGCCGAGGCGGAGGTCCTCCCAGACCGACATTCCCCGGTCGCCGAACTCCGAGAGGGCGACACCTCGACTCCGGTCGCCGTGCCCGCTCCCCCGTCTCCCCCCGTTCACGCGTCCGCTATCGCCCAGTGCCGGGAAGTGTGGCTGCATGTAGTGGACGACGAGTCGGTCGGGGTCCTGGCGGCGACCGGCACGGACCGCCGCGTCGGTCACCGGACGGGCCGGAATCGTCCCGGCGTCGTCGTCCCAGGCGTCCCGCCAGACCTCCTCGACCGTCTGGAACCGCGTCTCGTCGACGACCGAGGCGGAGTAGGGGTTCCCGGTGACGTAACACAGCTCCGCGAGTTGGGCGTCGGTCGCGGTCCCGAACACCGCGTCCAGCCACCCCGTCGACGCACTCGCCGGGGAGACCCGGGTGTCGAACTGGCCCTCGGGGAGGCCTGAGTCGCCGTCGACAGCCACCTCGCGGAACAGGTCGGCCCGACAGGCGTCGAGCACCACCAGCACGTCCCAGTCCGCGGCCAGCACCGGGTCGGGGGTCGTCGTCGACCCGACCGAGTACCGCACCATCGAGGCGAACTCGTGGACGGCCCCGAACCCGCGGTGTCGCAGGTTGCGGGCGACGGTCGCCGCCGGGGCAGCGATGTCGAACATAGTTATCCCTGGTCTCGCATTGGTCTCGGTGAGTAGGTTCTCCGGGTCGGGAAAAAAACCCTTTCATCCGTCGGCGGTTCCGGTGAGTCGAGACGAGTCGATGGATTGATTGGCACACGAGGGTAGCTGTAACCAGTGCAGAGAGATGTCCTCGCGACCACGGTGGCGGGTCTCGTGACCGCGCTCGCGGTGTTTGCCGCCCTGTTCTGGGTTGTCGACGCCGGCGAGGTGCTGGCTGCCGCCGGTCGGGCCGACCCGGTGTTGCTCGCCGGCGTCGGCGGACTCATGCTGCTCTGGAACGTCTCGTGGGGGCTGGCACTCTGGAACGTCCTCCGGGCGCTCGACATCGAGGTACCGCTCCACACCGCCCTGCTGGTCAACGCGGCGGGCGCGTTCGCGGACCACATCACACCCTTTGGTCAGGCGGGCGGTGAACCGGTGACGGCGTGGCTGCTCAACCAGACCGCCGAGACGGACTACGAGGTGAGTCTGGCCTCCATCGCGAGTCTGGACGCTATCAACGTCGTCCCGTCGCTCACGTTCGCGACGGTCGGTGCACTCTACTACACCACCACGGCGGCGGGGACCGGACTGGGGGCGCTCCCGGCCGCGGTGCTCGCGGTCACGGTCGGACTCTCGGTGACTGTCACCGTCGTCTGGCGGTACCGCGCGACGGTCCGTCGTCCGCTCGGCGCCTCCGTCGGAGCGGTCGGCAGGTACGTCCTCGGGGTGGTTCCGCGGGTGTCCTACGATGCCGTCGCGGAGCGAATCGAGGGGTTCCTCGACGCGCTGGCACGGGTAGCGGTCTCCCGGCGACGGCTCACGGCCGCGGTCGGCTGTTCGGGGGTCGGCTGGGGGCTCCAGGCGGTCGGGCTCTGGGTGACGTTCCTGGCACTGGAGTCTACTGTCCCCCTGTACGTGCCCTTCTTCGTCATCCCGCTCGGGAAGGTCGGCTCGGTGCTCCCGACACCGGGGGGGCTCGGTGGGACGGAGGCGGTCAACGTCACACTGCTCTCGGTTCTGACCGGTGCCGCCGCACCCACCATCGCTGCCGCGGTCACAATCCACAGTGTCGGCGGCTACATCCTCACGACGGGTGTCGGTGCCGCGGCCGCCAGTGCGCTCGGTGTCCGCTCGATGTGAGTGTGCCGTCCCGATTGCGGTTAGTTAAGTTCCCCTGGGACAGACTCCCGGGTACAGGTGACCAGGACCGGAGCAGAGTCGACGCGGATCGCCGTCGCACACTGCTGTGAGGGGGCGGGACACGCGACCCGGATGCTGCCTGTCGTAGACAGACTCGAGGCCGCCGGCTACGAGACGGTGCTGGCCGGTGGCGGCCCGGGCACGAAGTTCGTCGAGGAGAACGGCCACACCGAGTACGAACCGGCCACCGTCGCGTTCGTCGAGGACTTCCAGGACGGTGGTCTCCTCGACGTGCTCCGGAACAGCGGTCCGGGGCTGTACGACCGCGTACAGGAGTACCGCGCGTGGTACCGTGCACAGTCGCCGGCGCTGATTCTCGCGGACGGCATCTCTGCGGCGATTGCCGCCGCGGCGGACGACCGCGAGTACCTCTACGTCTCCCACGACCCCGCCGAGTTCTACGACAACCCGGTCGAACGGCTCGGCGCGGTCGCACGCAACCGCCTCGCCATGCGAACCGCCACGCGCTTTCTCCTCCCGAAGGTCTGGGACGGCGAGCCGACGGTCCCGGGTGCGGAGGTAGTCGCACCCCTCGCACCCGAACGCGACGCCGCGGAGCGGGATGTCGACGTGTTGCTCGTCCCCAGCGCGTTCAGCATCGACCCGGACAGACTCGCTGAGACGGTGCGAGCCCAGGGCCGCGAGGTGACGCTCGTCGGCGGCGAGAACTGGGAGACAGAGCCGACCCTCCAGCCGTACATCGCCGGTGCGAACCTGGTGGTCTGTAACGGCTACTCCACCGTGATGGAGGCCGCGGTCGCCGGGACGCCGTGTCTCGTGCTCCCGACGACCTCGGAACAGCAGGGTGTCGCGGACGCACTCTCGGAGACACGCGGGTTCTACGCCGCCGCGTCACTCGACGAGGTCGAGACACTGCTCGGTGACGCCGAGTCACCGCGACCACGGCCGAACGGTGCCGAACGTGTCGCCGACCTGGCCGCCGCCTACGCCGACGGGAAGCGCGTCGTCAGGTGAGGTGAACGGGAGCGGTGACCCGCCGAACCGGACACGAACACCGGCGTCCACGTCACAGCACAGCGCCGGATTCGGGCCGGTCAACTCGGCTGGTACAGCGAGAGCAGGTCGTCGCGTCCGGTCGACCCGACCCACAGTGAGCCGTCGGGACCTGCCTCCAGGATTATCGGGCTATCGTTCAGCTCTATCGCGGTCGGTTCGTCGCCCAGCAGTTCCGGCACGTACACCCCGCCGTTCTCTCGCTCGATGGGGACGAAAGCAACGTCGCCGGCCGAGGACGACCCGATCAGGACACCCTCCTGTGTGTCGCCGTCGAGTTTGTCGGTCGTCTCGACACCTGTCGACCCGGAGTGGTCCAGTGTCCAGAGGGGGTTCAGTATCTCCTCCTCTGTCGGAACCGAGTCGAACGTGCCGTACTCCGGGTAGCCGAGGTTCGCACCCTCGGTGATATTGTACAGCGCCTCGTGTGCCCTCGACCGCATCGACATGCCGTCGTTGTTCGCACCGAACATCTCGCCCTGCTCGTCGAACGTGAAGTCGTACATGTTCCGCAACCCGCTGGCCATTATCTCGATATCCGACCCGTCCGGTTCGAACGATATCACCGTCCCCAGATACTCGGCGTTGGGGTGGTCCTCGGAACTTGGGGTGTACTCGTTCCCGTCGAACATCTCGGGGTACTTGCTCCCACCCAGGTGCCCGATGGAGAGATACAGCCGACCGTCCGGCCCCGTCTCGATCTGCTGGAGTGCGTGGTCGTTGTTGACGACGGGCAGGTTCGAGATGAGCGTCCGCCTGTTGCTCAGTGACCCGTCCGACTCGATGTCGAAGGCGATCACCTTGCCGTTCGAATCCCGCAACACGTCGTACCCCTCCTCTTCCCCGTACTTGCCGCTGACTGCACTCCCGTTGTCGACGGTGTACAGTGTCTCCCCGGACACCTCGACACCGTGTGGTTCGCTTATCCCCGAGGCGACCTCGTCGAACGAGAGCGAGTCCTGGTCGGAGGACGGCAGCTCGAATCTGAAAACCTTTCCCGACTCGGGGCTCGGTCTGTTCGTCAGGTACCCGTACTCGCCGTCGTCCGTGAACGCGAGTGCCGTCGGGAAGAAGGGGGCATCGAACGACACCTGTCGCTCGAACTCGGTGGTATCGTCGTCCTCGGGGATGGGCGACTGCAGCATACCTCGCAGAGCACTCGTCCCGCCTATCTGTGAGACGGCGATGAGACCCGCCACCACGCCCAGCACGGACCGTCGGGACCTGATTGTGCCGCCGAGACTCCGCTCCTCACCGTCCTCCCTGTCGTCCGGCACGACCAGTCCGCTCACGAGCGGGACGATCCGCCGCAGCAGGAAGTCCGTCGTGACGAGCGCGAGCAGTGCCGGCAGGGCCACGTACGCCGTCGTGGTGGGACCCCCGAAGAACAGCTGACGGGTGACGTTCTCCGTGAACCCTTCGAGGTGAAACACCAGCAGATAGGCGAGGACTATCACACCGGCGAGTCCCTCCATAATACTGGCCGACCGCCGCGAGTGGCGGAAGTAGTCGATACCGCTGTACAACAGCAAGGAGAGTCCAACAGTCCCGGCGAAGGACAGTACCGCTGCGTATATTATGTACACAACCATACCACGTGATACACGACGGATTCAATAAGATTTTCGACTCCTGTACGACGAGACCACCACGCTCTCCGTGAGGAGTCCAGCAGGCACCTCCGGTGTGTCGCGCAACGCCTCTCTGCGGGTCCTGGGGACTGCCAGATGCCGGTTCGCCAGCGCTGAAACTGTCCGGTGTGTTTTTTTACCCCATCTCTCCTACCGGTGTTCGATGGGCGAATCCGCACCACTCCGCAGTCGACTGCGTGCAGACCTGACAGACAACCAGTCGGTGACAGTAACGGCAATCGGACTCGCGCTGGTGGTGTTCGTCCTGGTGTCGCTGGACAGCACTCCACTGCCCGTTCCGGCCGAGTTCGGGGCAGAGTTCCTGCTGTCGTTGAGTCTGATGGATACCGCGTTTGCCTACGACGAGTTCTGGCCTGTCGAGTACAGACCGGCACACGCGGCCCTGTGGACGCTCCTGTTCGGGCTACTCACCGCGGGGGTGTTCGTGGGTGTCTACGAACTCGCGGTACCACAGGCCGGAACCACGGCCGCGGGCGCGATGGCGTTCCTGACCGCGGTCGGCGTCCAGTTCGGGACCGCAATCCTGTACGCCCGGATTCGATAGGTCGGTGCCCGACCCGCGGTCTGGACTGTCTCGTGTGCGCACAGGCTGTCACTCCCGGGGTGTCGGCGGCCTGTTGGGACCGTCGAATGCCGTCGAACGGGTCACCCGGACCGGACCGCGAACGACCACACCGCCTCGATACCGAGGAGTTCGTGGAAGAGAAACTCCAGTGTGTTGATAACGTAGTGAGCGACGACGACGACGAGCAGACTCCCGGTGAGGATGTATCCGGCCGCGAGCACGAGGCCGAGCAGACCGGTGACGACCACCCCGACCTGCCCCTGTGCGCCGTGGCCGAGCGCGAACGCGAGCGAGGCGACCACCGCGAGCAGCCACGGCGACACGTCGAATCCGGCGGCGGGCACACCGACGAGTGCCGCCCGGAACAGTAACTCCTCGGCCAGTGCGACGAGCGGTAACACGACCAGAAGCAGACCGACCCAGCCGCCAGCCGAGTCCGGCGCGAGCAAGCCACGGACACTCTCGTCGTAAGCCGCCCCGGCGGCGTCGGCAACGGTCGTCGCGAGTTCGTTCGCCAGCCACAGCACCGACCCGAACCCGACACCCAGGGCAACCGCCCGGAGTCCGGCCGCCGGTGACCCGGCGGTGACACCGAACGCCGCCACCGGAATCGAGAAGTACCACGCCGCCGTGACGACCACCCCGGCAAAGAGCGCCTGCGTCGACGCGACGTTCGCGAGCATGGCCCCGCTCGTGAGTTCGACCTGTGCCCCGCTGTCCGCTGCCGGCGTACCGGAGTCCGGCGTCCGTGTGCTGTCCGGGGTGACAGTCTCCGGAGGACCGCTCTCGGCCCCGTCGACAGCACCCCCGTCGTGACTGTCGACGCTGTCCGGACCACCGGTTCCGTCACCGGCAGTTCCCGCGATTGTGTCTGCCGACGTGTCACCGCCGGCCCGCTCCGGTGTGTCGGTCGACGTGTCACCGGCAGCCCCCTCCGGTGGGTCGGTCGACGTACCGGCGGATGTGTCGGTCTGTCCACCGGCGCGTCGCTCACTGTCGCTGTCGCCGGTGGGTTCGCTGCTGGTCTGTTCACCACCGTGTCCCTGGTCAGTGATGAGTTGCTGGGACTG
>CAZFMN010000047.1:17025-19535 GCA_964520075.1 uncultured Halobacteriales archaeon
CGCTGCTGGTCTGTTCACCACCGTGTCCCTGGTCAGTGATGAGTTGCTGGGACTGTCGCGCGAGCACCAGTAACAGCACGGTGAGAACGGAGACAACAGCCAGGAACGGGCCCCACTGGGGCACGCGTTACTGCGGGGTCGGGGTGCCGCTTCCCTGCGCGGAGTCGGGTTCGAGCGCCCGTCCGGTGATGGACTTGAGCCGGTCGACCAGCGAGTCCTTCTCGGGTTCGCCCTCCAGTGCCACCTCGAGCACCTCCGAGATGTGGGTCACCGGAACGATATCGACCTGCTCCTCGTACTCGTCCTCGATCATCACGTCCTGTTCGTTTGCCTTCGGGATGATGATGGTGCCGATACCGGACTTCGCGGCGGCCTCTATCTTGTGGGTGACACCGCCGACCGGGAGCACGTCACCGCGCACCGACAGCGACCCGGTCATCGCGAGGTCCTGCTTGATCGGGATGTCCTCGAGCGCCGAGATGACCGCCGTCGCCACGGTGACCGAGGCGGAGTCACCGTCGACACCCTGCTGTCCGGCCTGGACGAACTGGATGTGAATGTCCTTCTCGGAGATCTCCTCGTCGGAGAACTTCTTTATGATGGCGCTGACGTTCTCGACAGCCTCCTCGGCCATCTCCTGGAGCTTGCCGGTGGCGATGACACGGCCGGGACCCTGCGAGGGGGCGATCTCGGCCATCACGGGCAGCACGATACCGGAGTCCTCGCCCATCACGGCCAGCCCGTTGACACGGCCGACGACGCCGCCCTCGGAGACGGTGAGCTCGTAGTCCTTGCGTCGCTTTATGTACTCGTCGGCGAGCTGTTGCTCGATGGACTTCGAGCGGTCCTTCGCCTCGAGCACGTCGTTGCGCTCGGTGCGTTCCTTGTCCTTTGCACGGGCGATGTCGCCGGCGACACGCACGAGTCCGCCGAGGTCACGCATCTCCAGCGTGAGGTGGTCCTTTCGGCCGGCCCGGCGCTGGGCCTCGAGGATGACCTCCTCCATCGCCTCGCGGGTGAAGTGTGGCAGGCGACCGTCCTTCTCGACCTCCTGTGCCACGAAGCGGGAGTACTTGCGGCGCATCTCCGCGGTGTCCTCGATGGTGTCGTCCATGTACACCTCGTACCCGTAGCCCTTTATTCGCGAGC
This sequence comes from uncultured Halobacteriales archaeon, assembly GCA_964520075.1. Taxonomy (GTDB): domain Archaea; phylum Halobacteriota; class Halobacteria; order Halobacteriales; family Haloarculaceae; genus Halovenus. Next base: position 18,175 of record CAZFMN010000047.1, read on the forward strand.
GCAGGGCAGGGTGCATGTTCTCCATCGCGTCCATGTTGCCCGCCGCGACCATGATGAAGTCACACGGGACGGCCTCGGTCTGGACCATCGCACCCGAGGAGCGCTCCGACTGGCCGGTGATGGAGAACTCGCCGTCCTGGATGGCCGTCATCAGCTTCTGCTGGGAGCGGATGTCCAGCGTGTTTATCTCGTCGACGTAGAGGACGCCCTTGTTGGCCTTGTGGATGGCGCCGGGCTCGACGCGGTCGTGGCTGGGCGTCTCCATGCCGCCGGACTGGAACGGGTCGTGCCGGACATCGCCCAGCAGTGCACCGGCGTGTGCGCCGGTTGCGTCCTCGAAGGGGGCGGTCTGCTGGTCGGAGGTGTTGACCAGCAGGTTCGGCACCATCGCGTCACTCCCGCGTGACATGTACCGGAACACGAGATAGACCACACCGGCCGCGAGGATGCCGAGCAGTATCTGCTGGACGATTATCAGCGCGTAGACGAGCACCAGGATGATGAGAATCCACATGATGAAGGTCCGCATCTGGTTGCGCTTGCGGGCCTCCTCCTTGTGGGCATCGACGATCTGCTCACCCTTCCCCGCCGGAACGGTCCGGACCTTCGGCTCGTTGCCGTCGTCGGGGTTGTGGTAGACGAGCACGTCCTGTAGCTCCTCTTTCGGGAGCAGTTGGCTCATCGCCTTCGCCAGCATCGACTTCCCCGTACCGGGTGCGCCGATCATCATCACGTGTCGGCGCTGTTTCGCCGCTTTCAGCACGATCTCGCGGGCGTGGTCCTGTCCGATTACCTGGTCGACTAGTCTGTCCGGAACCTCGATGTCGGCGGACGTGTCGATCATGAGACCGCCGAGCAGGTCGTCCTCGGCGATCTCCGTGTCGATCTCCATGTCCGCGTCGACGTCACGTCCGAGAGCCTCCTCCAGCAGGTCCTCCGAGTCGGTCTCGCTACCGTTCTCGCGTGGACCGTAGCCGGTGTCGCCGGAGCCGTCGGGGTCTGGGTTCCCCTCGCGGCCGTAGCCGTCCGGCGAGTCGTCCGGGGCTGAGATGTCGGAACTCGTCTCGGGGAAACCGGGTCCGCGGTCGGCGCCCTCGTCGGGTGCCGAGGGGTTCCGGTCTTCCTCTGACGGCTCCGCCGGACCACCGGACGGTGGCTCGAACGTGTCGCGCGAATCCCGGTCGGATTCCGGAGCGTCGTTATCGTTGCTCATACAACAGTTGCTCTACACTAATACAGGGGCCGTCGACTGATATACTTTCTCCCCCTGTGAACGCACCCCGGGGTCAAGTGGTTCGAGAGACTCCGTCTCTCGTCATCACGGAAGACTCCGTCTTCCGTACGACCCCGGGGCTTCCTGC
>CAZFMN010000048.1:0-18975 GCA_964520075.1 uncultured Halobacteriales archaeon
CGCTCGAGGTGGGTGAGTGTGTCTGTGTCGGCGTGCAGGTGGTCACGAAGGAGGATGACTCCTTCGAGATCACGGAACCCGCCGAGGGCGACCAGTTGATTGACGAGATCGGCCTCGTCGCGGATGTCAACGAGACCGGGTGCAGGGACCCCGTACCCGAGCCCGAGTGCCCGAACCTGGTCGCTGACTACAGGTGTACCACGTACGACGAGGCCGGAACTGTAGGTAGTCAAGAATTCCAGGCCATCGGCACCCGGATTGCGGTCGAGAACATTGGGGGCGCCTCGACGAACTGGGGATACGCAATAAAAGACTCTCCCAACGAGTACGAGGCAATCACCGACACCCAAAACCCCATTAGCGCGGGCACTACGGTTTCCGAACCGATCAACGCGGCTGACCCGAAGCAGGGGTTCGTCTACTGGAGCACTCCAGACGATTGCCCACAAAGTACGTGGGGTGAGGTCAAGGGTAATCTCGATTCAGACTTCGTCGATGCGGTCGAGAACACAGAGATTCCGAGTATCCAGGACAGCGACTACGCTAACCTGATCGACTTTCCGGCGGAAGTTGGGAACCTCGATGACCCAAACGATCCGAACAACAATATTCCCGCAGGGGACTTCCCGGACGACCTGCCTAACGAGCCTGTCGTCGCCTGCAGGACGTTGTAGCTCCTCCGTTCGCGGTTTCTTTTATTCACAGCACTGGCAGTGGTAGCCTCGTCTCCAACCGCGCGTGTGCGGGGTCATTGTGCCTGTGACGGTCAGACACACTTTGTCTGCCCACACCCGGACTAGACGGGTCTGTGTCTCCGTTCAGGAGATTCGAGCATCGCCCTGGCCACCCACAGGAAACCCGACAGCGCTGTCAGGGATTCAGCCACACGAACCACGAGTGTGACCACATCGATGACACCACGACGGATATTTGCCTCTCACAAATAATAACTGGGATCTTTTTTATCTCGAGAATATATCTCAAAACAAGTTAACCGCGCTACGTAATACAAATCATATATTCTTCTATATATCTGAGAAAGACTAACACAGCTATCGGCGTCGATAATTTGACGCCAACGGTATTAAACGGCTGTATTGTAGCTCGACCGTGAATCAATACGGATCGGTTATCCTCTTGCTTTGCCTCGGTCTGCTCAGTTTAGTGGCAGTCGGGGCCGCGCTCGGGGATGTCCAGACGACAGAGAGCGAGATGTTCGATACACATAGTGGTGAGTTCCTGCCCGCCGATGATGTCGAGTATCTGCCCGCCGACACCCCCGAAACGGAGGGTGTCGAGACGGGCGTCGAGATAGACGACGAACTTCGCAGTGCAGACGGCAGTGTCGAGATTATCGTGTCGCTGCAGGAAACCGACCAGACGACTGGCGTCGAGACACTGCAGGCGCACGCGAGCGAGACCCAGCAGTCGCTCGTAGCGTTTGCCCGAGACCGACCGGGCGTGACAGTCGAGAACCGGTTCTGGCTCACGAACGCGGCTGTGGTCAGTGTCGACACGGACAGACTGTCGCTCCGTGAACTGGCCAGGGTCCGCCACGTCGACGCGCTGAGGGCCAACTTCGAGGTAGAGGCACACAGGACCAGCGCGGGGACCCCGGCCAACAGTACCGCCGACGGCCTGACGACGATGGCCGACACCACGTGGGGCCTGTCACAGATTGGTGCGCCCGAGGTCTGGGAGACGTACGGAACCCAGGGTGAGGGGACGACAGTGACGGTGCTCGATACAGGTGTCGACGCCAGTCACCCAGACCTCAACGTCTCCGCGTGGGCCGAGTTCGACAGAAGCGGTGATCAGGTCGACTCGGCTCCGTACGACTCCGCGGCCCACGGGACACACACCAGTGGGACAGTGGCCGGCGGGAACGAGAGCGGTGTACAGATCGGTGTCGCACCAGGAACCGAACTGCACCACGGCGGCGTCCTCACAGACGAGGGCGGGTCGTTCGGCTCCGTCATTGGCGGGATGGAGTGGGCAGTTGCAAACAACGCGGACGTGGTCAGCATGAGTCTGGGTGCTGACGGCTATATCGACTCGATGCTCGATCCAATCCGGAACGCGGAGGCGGCGGGAACGACCGTCGTCGCATCAGTCGGCAACGACGGCGAGGGGACGAGCAGCAGTCCGGGGAACACGTACGACGGCATCGGTGTCGGAGCACTGAAACCGTCGGAGGAGATTGCGTCGTTCTCCGCAGGTGAGGTCATCGATACCGACAGCGCCTGGTATGATGCCCCGTCGGACTGGCCGGCGGAGTACGTTGCTCCGACGGTCGCCGCACCGGGCTGGAACATAAAGAGTACCATCCCGGACGGCGAGTACTACAACAACTACGGCACGAGCATGGCCGCACCACACGTCGCGGGTGCGGTTGCGCTCATCGAGTCGGCGGTCGATTACGACCCCTCACCCGCCGAGATAAAGGAGGCGCTGGAGGCGACGGCGACAAAGCCCGACGACGTCGGCACTCCCCCCGGCGAGCGTGACACGCGCTACGGGTCGGGTATCATCGACGTGCCGGCGGCGATCGAGTACCTCTCGACGCCGGGAAGCGCAACGTTCCAGGTCGATATCGTGTCCACGAACGAGCCTGTCGTGGCGGGGTCGACCCTCGATGTGACCGTCGGTGTCACGAACACAGGTGACGCCGCCGGCACGGAGACGGTGGCGCTGACTGTCGGTGCCCTCGGCGAGACCAGCACGACGGTCGACCTCGGCGCGGGTGACACTGTCAAGCAGACGCTCTCGGTCGGGACGGCGGGCGGTGACGCGGGCGCGTACACCGCGACGGCCACCACCGTCGACGACACAGCCAGTGCGAGTGTGACCGTGCTCGAACCGGCCACGTTCGCAGTGACCAGCCTCAGCGCGGCCGACCCAGTCGAGGGCGAGACCCTCTCGGTTGAGGCCACCGTCGAGAACACCGGTGACGTCGACGACACCCAGACCATCACACTGGACGCAGCGTCGCTCGGCAGTGATTCGACAGCCCTCTCACTCGCTGGCGGTGCCTCGACGGCCGTCACACTCTCGGTTGCCACAGCAAGCGGTGACGCAGGTAGCTACACCGCCACCGTCGCGAGCGCGGACAGCACGGACAGCACGGGCGTGACCGTACAGGAGTCGGGCACTCTCACGGTGGGTATCTCCAGCACAAACGGGCCCGTCGTCGAGGGCAAGACGCTGACCGTCGAGGCAACTGTCGAGAACACCGGTGACGTGAGCGACACACAGACGATTGCGCTCGATGCGGGTGGTCTCGGGACCGACTCGACGGCCGTCTCGCTGGCCGGCGGCGAATCCACCGCGGTGACGCTCTCGGTGGACACGGGCAGTGGTGACGCGGGCAGCTACACCGCCACTGTCTTGAACGAGGACAGCAGTGACAGCACCGGGGTGACCGTGCAGACACCCGCGCAGTTCGCGGTGAACATCGCAGACAGCAGTTCGCCCGTTGTCGAGGGTGAGACGCTGACCGTCGAGGCGAGTGTCACGAACACCGGTGACGCCGGCGACACACAGACGATCACGCTCGATGCCGGTGGTCTCGGGAGCAACTCGGCGACCGTCTCACTGGGTGGCGGCGAATCCACCGCGGTGACGCTCTCGGTGGACACGGGCAGCGGCGACGCGGGCAGCTACACCGCCACCGTCTCCAGCGCGGACCACGCTGGCAGCACCACGGTCAGTGTGCAGGAGCCAGCGTACTTCGCTGTCAGTATCGCAAGTGTCAGTTCGCCAGTCGTCGAGGGTGAGAGTCTCTCGATCGAGGCGACCGTCGAGAACACCGGTGACGTCGGCGACAGCCAGACGGTCACGCTCGACGCCGGGGGCCTCGGCAACGACGCCACTTCCGTCTCGTTGAGCGGTGACGCCACGACGACAGTAACGCTCTCGGTTGGAACGGGCAGTGGTGATGCGGGGACGTACACCGCGACTGTAGAAAGTGCCGACGACACGACCGCCGCGAGCGCGACTGTGCTCGCCGATGCCTCCTTCGAGGTGTCGGTCACCGGGACAAATACCCCGGTCGAGGGTGAACCGCTGACTGTCGACGTGGTCGTTGAGAACACCGGCGACGTTGCTGACACCCAGACGGTCACACTCGACGCCGGGGGTCTCGGCGACACCAGCACGACGACGACTCTCACCGGCGGGGAAACAGTCACGGAGACGCTGTCGCTCGCAACCGGAGCGGGTGACGCGGACACCTACACCGTGACCGCTGAGACGGCAGACGAGACAGTGAGTGCCACTGCGACGGTGCTCGAACCCGCGGCGTTTACCCTCGATATCGTCGAAACAGCCAGTCCGGTCGCGGGTGACCGCCTGACTGTGACCACCGCAGTGACAAACACCGGTGACGTCAGCGGCACCGAGACGGTGACCCTCGACATCGCTGGTCTGGGCCAGAACAGTACGGCCCTCTCACTCGGCGGGGGCGAGACGGTCGAACAGACCCTCTCGGTGGCCACGGGCAGCGGCGACGCGGGCACGTACACCGCCACCGTCAGCGGCGAAACCGACGACGATGTCGCCGACGTGACAGTGCAGTCACCCGGTGGTGGTGGTCTCGCTCTCGTCGATATCGTGACAAGCGCGTCGGTTATCGAGGGTGAGTCTCTCGCTGTGGCTGTCACGGTCGAAAACACCGGCAGTACCGCCACGACGGGGCAGATTCACCTCGATGGCGGTACTCTCGGCGACACGTCGGCGACGGTCACACTGGAGGCCGGCCAGACCAGTACGACCACGGTCTTCCTGGAGACAGCGACGGGTGCCGACAGCCTCGGGACCCGTACCCTCGCAGTCGAGGTCGGAGACGACTCGATGGAACGCTCGGTCGAGGTGCGTCTCCCGGCGCTGCCAGGGGCAGACGGCACGCCCCAGGACCTGAACGATGACGGCACGTTCGAGGATGTCGACGGGGACGGTGTGTTCGGCCTCTCCGACGTGTACGCGCTGTACAACAACCTCGACAGTTCGCCGGTTCAGGACCACAGCTGGGCGTTCGATTTCAATGGTGACGGGAGCACCGACATGTCCGATGTGCGGGCGTTGCTCGACGAACTCTACTGAGACCGGCCAGTGACTCCCTGGTCATCGTGTGTGCGCTGTCCCGATTCGTCCGGGCACAGCAAACAGATGAACAGACAGCGCGGACTACGCCTTGTTCGAGCGACATACGACACCCGGGTAGCAACTGACTATACAGCTATACAATCTGTTTATCTTAGACACAACAGCTAATACCAATGCATAACAATACGACGGGGTAGCGTAGACAGTGTAACTCACCGAATCGGCCGGTAGAAGCCGAACGTTGCCACCGCGACTCGGCCGGGTGAGACAAACAACTATGAAGCGTCGAAAGTTCCTGCTCGGGACGGCGGCAGTATCGGTTGGTGGGGGTGCGCTCCTCGGCAGCGGTGCGTTCTCCAGCGTCGAATCACAGCGAACAGTCAGCGCCGAGGTCAGCACGGACCCCAACGCGTACCTCGGGATGGACAAGTGCACGGACAGTAACGGAAACGAGACGCCAAACGCCAGTTTCGCCTCGCTCGACGACGAGGGTCACCTCCAGATTCTGATGGACGAGACCAACCCGACCATCGGACACTCACCGCTCGGTGACGGCCTCAACTCCGACTCCGACAGCCGGTTCGACCGGGTGTTTCAGGTGTGTAACAACGGCAAGCAAGACACCTGTGTCTACATCGAGGACGACCCGGCCTGGCCGCTGGTGGAGGCAGGCGAGGACGTGCCCGACGAGGCTGTCGGTGAGCGCCGCGTCGACTTCTACTTCGAGGACGACCGGACCGCGTCGGTTGTCGGGGAGGACAACGCGTTTGCGGTCCCGCTCGGGGAGTGTCGCTGTATCGGCGTCAGGACCCGCACCTACGGGCTCTCCGATGGCGCGGAGCTTCTCTCGGCCCTCGACAACATGGTCACCGTCGTCGCCGATGTCAACCTCGACTGTGATGGCACGCCGCTACCGGACCCGGAGGACCCCGAGTGTCCGGACTGCACCGCACCGGACCCCGGCACCGACGACTTTGCCGTCACAATCGACGATATCGACGACGTTGCCTTCCCGTTCATCGAGGTGACCACGCGTGTGGATACCACCGCGGCCGGAACCGGTGACCTCACCGCGAGTGACTTCGCCATCTGCGAGGAGACCGAGGACGGGTCCGTCAGCGGATTCTGTGGGCAGACCGTCGACAACGTCACGTTCGCCGGCGGCGAGGAGGACGAGGCGGCCGACGTGATGATTGCCTTCGACGCGTCCGGGTCAATGAACGAGTCGGCTGACGGATTCTCTGGACCGACGAAACTCGACCGTGCGAAGATGGGGGCGAAGGCACTCGTCGACGAACTTCCCTCTGATGTCAACATCGGCCTCGTCACGTTCCGCACCGAGGGTTCGTTCGACTCGACGCCGAAGGTCGAGAAACCCGCAGACCTGATTGCCTCCGAAACAGACGTCAAGAATGCGATAGACAGTATCAATGCCGGTGGCGGGACGCCACTGGGGGAGGGCATCGACGTGGCACAGGCCGAACTCGAGTCCTCCCGGAGCGACCCGACCACGCCGGATTTCCTCGTCGTGCTCTCGAACGGTGACCCCGACCCCAACGACGAGGGTCCGTCACGGCAGGCGGCACGCGACGCACGGAACGTCTCGGATCTCAACAACAGCGGCGACGGGAGTACCCTCATCACCATCGCATACGGCAACGATGCGAACGTGAACCTCGCCGAGGACCTCTCCAGTCCGCCGAAGGTCGACGACGACATCATCGACGACCAGGACGAGAACGCGTTCCTCGGTACCCCGGGCGATATCGACGGCGTGTTCGAGAACATCGGGCAAATTATCTCGGGGACCTACATCCTCGAGTACGAGACGACGAACCCAGTCGACCCTGGTACCACGCGCAACGTCCGGGTGTACGTCGACGACCCGAACGCGGGTGACGCTGACGAGACCGGGAGCTACATCGCGTAGTGTGTTGCCGGCACAGAGAGGGTGAACGCCGTTCCGGTTGGCTGTCCGCGACACACCTGGCCGGTCGACCGAGACCGGCATCCACAGTCGGGCACGAAACCGGTGAATACGGAGTATCTATCCTGTTGTACTCCAGGTTTAGTACACCCGGGTCGAGTTATGATATCGTATAACAATATGTCGTGGGTGAGAATCTGAGATACGACTCCCGTCTCGGCGGGCGTAGCGGGCGCAACCGAGTACGGTTCAGTCGAGAAAACAATGAACCGACGCAACTTCCTGATCGGTGCGGGGTCAGCAGCGATTGGCGGGAGTGCGCTCCTCGGGTCGGGCGCGTTCTCGCGGGTCGAGTCCCACCGGTCGATGACGGTACAGATAGCGAACGACCCGAACGCGTACCTCGGGATGGACGACTGCATGGACAGTGACGGAACCGAGACGCCCAACTCCAGTTACGCCCAGCTCGACGAGTTCGGCCACCTGGAGGTGGACATGACCGACACCAACCCCACAGAGGGTGACGGCGAGGGTGTCAACTCCGACTCTATCACCTGGGCGGACAACGTCTTCCAGGTCTGCAACCAGGGCAAGGAGCCGGTCTGTCTCTGGCTCGACCCGGACAGCAAGGTCGGTGCGGACCCGGACCGTGTGACGCTGTACGTGGACGCCGACTCAAGAGACCGCTCGACGACGCCCGAACGGCTCACCGACGACGACCCGCGCACCCGCGAGTTGGTCGCAGACGACGACGGCCTGCAGACGTTTCTGGGCGTGGACAACTCGATTCCGGTCGAGGTCGGCGAGTGTGTCTGTGTCGGCGTCCAGGTGGTCACGAAGGCCGACGAGTCGTTCGAGATCACGGAACCCGCCGAGGGCGACCAGTTGCTCGACGAGGTCGGCCTCGTCGCCGATGTCAACGAGTACGACGACGTGAACGGGACGAGTCTGGGCGCACTGCGGGGTGAGGACCCGCTCGCCGTCCGGAATGTCTCCACGCAGTCACTCGGTATCACGGACCTCAGCGCCTCTGGACTCGGACCAACCGACCTTGCGACCGCGCTCCTCCCAGCGGGCAGCGGAATCAGTGTCTCCAACGTCAACTTCGTTGGCGAGGATGCCCAGGGAGGCACCTTCACCGGCGGGACCGGCATCGTCGGGTTCGACGAGGGGATTCTCCTCAGTTCCGGCGACGTCAACGATGTCGTGGGACCGAACGAGAACCCGGACACGACCACGAACCACGGGAACCCCGGCGACTCCGACCTCGACAACCTCGCGGGGGGTACCACGCTCGACGCGGCGACTCTCGAGTTCGAGTTCACCGTTCCACAGGGAACCCAGACAGTCGGGTTCAACTACGTGTTCGGCTCCGAGGAGTACAACGAGTTCGTCGGCAGCGAGTTCAACGACGTGTTCGGTTTCTTCCTCAACGGCACGAACGTCGCGGTCGTGGACGACCCCGACGGACCCGGCACGATACCGGCGGCAATCAACAACATCAACGAGGGACAACCCGGTGTACAACCGACCAACCCGGACCTGTACATCAACAACGACCCGGTAAACGAGAACTTCGACGGGGAGACGGTGGACAGCCCGGACCTCCTAGACACGGAGATGGACGGGCTGACGGTCGTCCTCAACATCGAAGGCGCGGTCAACGACGGGCCCAACGAGACCAATACACTGAAACTCGGTGTCGCGGACACGTCCGACAGGATTCTGGACTCGTGGGTGCTACTCGAGGCAGGCAGCTTCGAAACCGACCCGGACCCCGAACCGAGCAGCCCCTGTGGTGGGGCCTGACAGTCCACAGAGCGCCAGGCTCCGCTGTCCAGGCGGTCGGTGGTCCACCCCGACAGCCTCGCCACAGTTTACAGGCCACACACCGGACAGTGTCGCGGACTCGGTGACCCGCCGTAGAGCGTGCACGTCTGATACCAGAGCGCTTGCACTCACGATTCCTCGGTCTCGGCGGTCCTCTCGGGCGAGGCGACAGCGTCGGACAGTCCGTCGGACTCGGCGACATCGACTACATCCGCCACGAGCCCCGTCTCCTCGTCGTCGAGAAACCGTCTGGAGTCCGAGTCCTGTTGCTCGACCAGCAACGCCGAGTCGCTCAGCTCCTCGAATATCTGCCTGAGTCGTTGCTGTCCGTCGTCGGTCTCTGCCTCTGGCTGTCCTCCGTCGGTCAGGAGCCGTGGGGTACCGGCGTCCATCTCCCGCGGCACGCGGGCGTTGTACAGCGGTTGACCGCCACAGTCAATCGAGCACGGGTCCGCGCCACCGCCGAGCCGCGCTCGCCGACGGTGTCCTCTCAGAGCGAAGCATACCGACAGCGATGCTCGCGTGAGGTCACCGACACCCCCAGCACCGACTCTATCTGTGTTCTGCCAGCGTACGGTACTTCGTGTTAACATACGTAGAGGAACAACGGGGTACGAATTAGTTATACAACTTCTAACAGACGATACCAGGGGGGGAGTCTCGTCAGCCGATGGAACGGCGGCGGGCAGTCGAGGGCAGGTGATACACCGCGGGCGGTACGTGGAACGGTTAGCTGTCCGTCCCCTCCGCTTCGGTGTCGTCGTCCCCTTGCTCGCCGGAGTCAGAGCCCTGCGTCTGGTCGGTGCTTGCTCCGCCGTCGGTGCTGGGTGAACCGCCCGACCTCCGGTCGCGTCCGGCGCCGACACCGTCTGTTGTCTCCTCCTCGTTGGTGTCCGGGGAGTCCGGACCAGTGGTGTCCTCCTCGGTCGGGTCTCTGGAGCGAATCCCCCTGACCGGGTCGGGTGAGTAGACAAAGTACCGGTCACCCCCAGGAACGTAGAAGTCACCGCTGCCTGTATCCTCGATAACACGCTCGTTCGTGTCGATGGCGACGTCGACGAGGTCTTCGAGCGAGTCGAGTTCGATTCCGGTGCCGGTCCGTTCCCGGTCCGGGACGACACCGGTGCTGATCCAGTCGTCGAACTTCTCCCGCTGCTGGCTCTGTTCGAGCCGTGTCTGCTCAAATCGCGAGGGCCGAACCCAGCCCTTGTAGCTCGCAATCACAAACCCGAACAGTCCGAGCGCCGAGAGCACAACAAAGACGACCGGCCCGTACGACCGGAACGGTCCGTAGCTCTGCTCCGACTCGACAACCGCCGTAGAGTCGTGGGACACGTCGAGCTCCTCGGGGGGGTCGACGCTGTACGTCGACCCCTCCGGGTTGATGCGGAGTGAACGGGTGTGTGTCTTGGCCACGCTCTCACCGTTCACAGAGCCCACGACCTGTACATCGAACACCAGGTCAATCTCTGTCGTGCCGACACTCGCACCCAGGCGCTCCTGGATTCTGTTGACCTCGGCGGCGACCTGGCTGATGTTGAGCACGGTCTCGACTGTCGTTTGCTCGTCTGGCGACACGCCTTCGGCGTGGGTGCCGTGGAGCGGTTCGGTGACAGACCAGAGCGTCTCGTCGTCGCCGACAGACCGCAGTCGCAGTGACGCGTTCAGCGTGACATCCAGCGAGCCCGTGTCACTCGCGGTGTAGCTGTACGTGTAGGCGCCCCGGAGTTCCGGCGAGATACGGGTGAAATACACCGGTCGCCCCGAGAGTGTCTGTCCCTCCCGGAACAGTGGGTTCGGCTCGGTCACCTCGGCGGCGTAGGAGTCCGTTCCTCGTTCGCTCCAACTGGCGACTGTTCGCTGGTCGGTCTCGACGCCGGGGTTCGCGTGCGTCTGGTAGACGACCCAGCCGCCGAGTGCACCCACCACGAGTAGCCCCAGAATTATCGCGGGTGCCAGGTCCGCGAGACGTTTGCGTACTCGAATCCACCACAACCGGTTGTTTGTATCGTCGTCTGTCATTGTTGTATTACAGTTTGTCCAGGAGTCCGCCTGTCCCCTCGCGGTCCCGCTGTCGCAGTCGCACCGTTCCCGACCCGCCCAGCACCAGCCACAGAAACACAAACGGTGTCACGATGAGTACATTCACCAGCACGTAGGGAGCCCACGGGTGCACCCCGTACAGCGAGTCGATGACCGGCAGCGGGGCAACAGCGAGGTACCGGTGTTCTGTCTGCGAGCGCAGGTAGTAGCCGGTCTCGTCCGGTGCGTGAACTGTGACAGTCGCGTTTGCGCTCTCCCCACGTGCCAGGCTGACCCGGTTCGGTTCGATCTCGATACCGTTGCTCTCCGGTTCGAAGTACGAGACAGTCGGGATGACCCCGCCGTTGCTCACTTGGTAGCTGAACGAGTCGGACTCACCCTGTGGGACGATAGTGGGGCTCGAGGCGTTCGACTCGCTGCTCACGATGCCGTAGGTCTCCGCTCCGGCCGGCACGACCATCCCGAGGGTTGCACCGGCACAGAGCAACAGAAGCGACGCGGCGAGCAACAGTCGAGTGTCGAGGACGCCTGCCCGGGAGCGTGAGCGGTCCCGCTCGCGCGTCCGCCCGGGGTCCCCGAGAAGCAGCAGCGTGGCGAACGCGGTGAGTCCGAGCCCGAACAGGATGTACGACAGCTGCTGTGAGCCGAGTTCGCGGACACCGAAAAACTGTGCGACCCTGCGGTCGACGGTACCGATGACCGAGCCGACGGCATCGGTCGCGGTCCCGAGATGCGGAATACGGAGCACCGAACCGCCGGTCGTCAGCAGGACGGCTTTTACCTGTCCGTCGGTCACCGCAGGCTCGCCGCTCGACTGGTCGGTGAACGGGTTGTTGTCGCCCTGCGTGATGTACCCCTCCTCCCGTTCCTCGACGATGCGGTGGGTCGTGACCTCCCCACCCTGGACGTCCTCGGCTTGGAAAACGACGACGTCACCCTCGCCGACATCACCGGCGAGTGCGGTCGGCACGGCGATGAAGCCGTCGCCCTCCTTCAGCGTGGGCTCCATGCTCTCGCTCTCGACGTGTCCGAGCAACACCGGGTAACCGAGGAGGTGCCCCGCGACCAGCGAGACCAGGACGACGACGAGCACGGCGATCAGGGTGTACTTGAGGACAGTGTTCAGGGTCATCGTTCGTGTTTCTGCTCGGGTGTCAGCCCCGCTAGCGGTGACAACACGATATGTAATATTTGTAACTCACACCATACTGTCCGGTTACGACAGTCATAATCGGACGACCGCGAGGGTTATGACTGCTACGTTCTACAGTGTGACGGCACAGCCGACAAGCGCCAGTCCGAGCGGCACGCCCTGACTGGCCGGGCGTGGCAGGAGTCGCCATATCCCGACGAACAGACCGAGTCCGCCGAGTTTGAGCCCCGCGAGTACCCACCCGCCGAACCTGGCGAGCAGATACCGCGGGATCGGACCCGTCTCCTGTAACGAGGTGTACCGCAGGCCGAGAACAGTCGTGACGACGTCCCCAACTACGTACGTGAGTATCGCCAGCAGCCACAGTTGGCGCACGTGCGAACGGAGAAACCGGAGAAACACCTCGCGACTCGCTCCAGCGGAGCGTCTCACCCGGTCGCCTCCGACCGTTATGCTCCCCTCACCGGGTCACTGGCCGGACAGCTGGCGGGTCGTCTCGTGGGCTCGTCTGTCGAGGGATACCGAATGTCGACCGCCTCCAGGCCGAGTGTCTGTCCACAGGGCGGACAGTGTCCGGGTGTTGACACGGGAGTAGCGCTGGTCATATGCCGTGTTCACGAACTGAGAGTATAGTAATCAACTCGACAACAGCTACTAAACGACGCGTACTGTCCACGAGCGGCCCGGACCTGCTCCGCGGTCAAGGGCTGTCCGGGGGGTCGTGTCTCCTGACAGGGCGAGCACGGTCACACGGAGGGTATCGACCGTTGCGCTCTCGCGACGGCACCACCGTGGCGCGGACGTTAGCAGGGTAATATCGGTGTGAGTAGAGGGTTATACAGGGTATATATATTCGTCTCTGTGCCTCACCGGCAGATATGGACACGCCACAGAAACCGATAGGCCTGCTCCGGCGGTTCAGAAAGCCCGAGTACACGGGTGAGAACAGGTGTCTCCCCTGCACCGTCATCAACACCGGTATCGCGCTCGTGCTCAGTCTCGCGGTGGCTGTCGTCTGGATTCCGGCCGGAATGGTCGCGTTCGCGGGGTGTGCCGTCGTCATCGCGCTCTGGGGCTACCTCGTGCCCGGCACCCCGACACTGGTCCAGTATCTCCCGGACAGGGTTCACGAGGCTATCGGCCCTGAACACGACCTCGACACCGGGGATGAGGTCTCCTTCGACGTCGAGGAGACGCTCACCTCCGCCGGAATCGTCCGGGAGTGTCGAGATGTCGACGACCTCTGTCTGACCACGTCGTACCGCGAGGCGTTCCGGGAGGACATCGAGCGATTGCGCGACGAATCGGTTCAGCGCGAGCGTCTCGCAGTGTCGCTGTCAGTCCCCCCTGAGGATATACAGTTCGACGAGTCCGGCACCAGACTGGACGTGTTCGTCGAGGACGTTCGCGCCGGTGGATGGCGGTCGAGAGCCGCGTTCATCACGGACCTGTCGAGCGAGCACCTGCTGTCCGAGCGTCTCGGGGACCGCTGGGAGCGTCTTCCGGCGTCGGAACGGACACAGTTGCTCGTCGCGCTCCGGTCGTTCGTCGAGACGTGCCCGGTCTGTCGGGGGACGGTCACCCCCGACGAGGATGTCGTCAGGTCCTGCTGTCGTGACGATATCGTGTCGGTGACAACGGCCTGCGAGAACTGTGGTGCGGTGGTGTTCAGGGGAACGGAGAGCTGAGACCCGGTCTGGGACGGGACAGATATCAGTCCGCCGCCCGGCCGGAGTCACCGGCGTACGTGCGGGTGGCCTCGACCAGTGCCTTCCGGTACTCGCTCGTGTCCGGGTCCGAGGAGAGCGACCGGAACAACCGGCGGAAGGACTCGAACTCGACACCGGGTGCGTCGGCGGCGGCGGCGTGTGCGAGGTCGTACAGCCGGTGGTCCTCGTCGACGAGGCCGTGGCGCTCGACGAGTCCGAGCGCGAACGCGGCGTTTACCGCCGTTATTTCCGGGTCGGCACCTGGCCCGCGCCGGACGGTCGACGCGTCGCTCTCCTCTGTGAGTCCGGAACCGTCCCCGGTGGCGGTCGACCCTGCCGACCGCGGCCAGGTCAGCGACGACCGCGAGTGGTCCGCAAGCGCCGCGGCGAGGCTCGACTCCAGAAAGGCCACGAGCTTGTCACCGGGCGCGACAGCCAGCCACACGTCGTCGGCGTAGATGTCTTTCATGTGGTTCGCGATCTGGTGGCAGTGTGTGAGTTTGCGTCGCTCGACGGTCCGGCCGGCGAGCGCGAGGAAGATCGCCTCCTCCGTCGACTGCGTGTGCGAGGGGTGGTCGCGCTCGTGGTGGAGCATGTGAGCGTACTCGTGGAGGGCGAGTTCGCGGGCCATCGCGCTCGTTGCGGCCTGTCGGGAGATGGTGAGCCGGTGACCGTCCGCCGAGTGGCTGACCCGTGTCCGCTCGTCCGGGTCCGGAACGATGTCGACTGTCACCGGTTGGTTCACGTCGCGCTCCGTCTCGAAGAGGTCACGCGCCCCGAGAAACGGTTCCGTCGGCCCTGGTCCGTGTACCTGCACGTGCACACCACACTGATGGGGTGTCTGACGTATCAGTATGTCGCTACCCGCGGCCCGACTGGGCGGTCCAGAACGGAACGGTCACCCCGGGGTCAGCGTCACCTGGAGAATCTCGCCGACATCGGCGTACTCGTACGCGTCGTGTATCTCCGAGGCTCGGTAGACGACACCCTCGGTCGCGCCAGCGGCCGGGCCGCCGTTGTTACCCTGCCGGGGCGCACCCGTCGGGTCGGTGACCGGGCTCCCGTTCACCTCGGTGCCCGC
Source organism: uncultured Halobacteriales archaeon (assembly GCA_964520075.1). Taxonomy (GTDB): domain Archaea; phylum Halobacteriota; class Halobacteria; order Halobacteriales; family Haloarculaceae; genus Halovenus. The sequence goes on from CAZFMN010000048.1 coordinate 14,847, forward strand.
ATCCCACAGTTGCACGTCGCCGGACAGCTCGCCGTCGACCGGGTCCTCACCGTCGTACAGCTCCAGCCCCGACACCGGCGAGACGAACAGGTCGTTCGAGGGGACGTACATCGAGGCAACGGAGAGCCGCTGACCGGGTTCGGCCTCGATATCGAACTCGAAGGCTCCGCCGGGTGCGATCGGCGGCGCCCCCGGCACCTCACCCATCGGGTCGTTCGGGTCCGTGACGGTGTCGTCCGGGGTGTACGCACCCGCCGAGACGACCCCCTCCCTGTCCGGAAGTTCGTCGACTAACCCGGGTTCGCCCTCGAACCCGGTCGGCGGGCCCGCCTCCGCGAGCGCCTCCAGTCCGATCGAGGCCGACTCCCCCTCGGTGAATATCGGGTTCTCGCCCGTGTGAACCGCCCACGCACCGGGTGTGAGCCATATCTGGCCGCCCGTTGCCGCGTCACTCGAGTAGAAGTCCGTCGGTGCCGTGTTCTCGATTCTGACGGTGAACGTCCCGTTGCTCCCCGGTGTGGCGCTGACAGAGACCACGTCCTCTGCACCCAGATACTCGAACCCGTCGTTTATCGCCGAGGCCGGTTGGACGACACCCTCGGTCAGGCCGGCGGCCGGACCGCCGTTGTTACCCTGTCGGGGCGCACCCGTCGGGTCGGTGACCGGGCTCCCGTTCACCTCGGTGCCCGCATCCCACAGTTGCACGTCGCCGGACAGCTCGCCGTCGACCGGGTCCTCACCGTCGTACAGCTCCAGCCCCGACACCGGCGAGACGAACAGGTCGTTCGAGGGGACGTACATCGAGGCAACGGAGAGCCGCTGACCGGGTTCGGCCTCGATATCGAACTCGAAGGCTCCGCCGGGTGCGATCGGCGGCGCCCCCGGCACCTCACCCATCGGGTCGTTCGGGTCCGTGACGGTGTCGTCCGGGGTGTACGCACCCGCCGAGACGACCCCCTCCCTGTCCGGAAGTTCGTCGACTAACCCGGGTTCGCCCTCGAACCCGGTCGGCGGACCCGCCTCCGCGAGCGCCTCCAGTCCGATCGAGGCCGACTCCCCCTGTGTGAAGATGGGATTCTCGCCCGTGTGGACCGCCCACGCGCCGGGCGTGAGCCATATCTGGCCGCCCGTCGCCGCGTCACTCGAGTAGAAGTCCGTCGGTGCTGTGTTCTCGATTCTGACGGTGAACGTGACTGGACCGCCGTCCATCCCGTTGTCCATCCCGTTATCGCCACCGTTTCCTGTACTGTTGTCGTCGCCGTTTCCTGTACTGTTGTCGTCGTCACCGTCGCCGCCGAGACACCCGGCGAGTGCGAGCACTGTACTGCCACCGATAGCGCGGATAACGTTGCGTCGCGTGCTGCGTTCGACCATGCGGTCGGAGCTTCGAAATGCATCCTAAAGGATATTTTTCAAACTCCGGACAAACTCCGGACCAGATTCGGACAAACTCCGGCTAGACTCCGTTGAAATTTCGTTCCGTATTCGCCGGACGAGACGGCGACTGTGGGTGTCGAACCGGGCCGAACAACCGCCGTTGGCGCTCGCCCGCGAGGTCTGTGCTCTCTGTCCTGTACGCGGGGTCGGTATCCCGCGAGCGACCGCGAGGCGGAGTCGGTATCCCGCAGTGGGCCGTCGGTCAGGTCGGGAAAGGGGTCCGCAACTCGGAGTGGAGTGAACAGTCTGTATGCTGTGAGACAGGCACGCCCGGGGCGGGCAACGACTGTCGGGAAACAGTATCCTTTTGCCCCTCCTGCTGGTAGGCAGTTGTAATAATGGGCCGACGAAAAAAAATTGTGCAGGAGTGCGAGAGTCTGATGAACAGTCCGGAGAACATCCGGAACATCGCTATTGCCGCTCACGTCGACCACGGCAAGACGACGCTGACTGACAACCTGCTCGCGGGTGCGGGGATGATCTCGAACGAGACGGCCGGTGAGCAGTTGGCGATGGACACGGAGGAGGACGAACAGGAGCGTGGGATCACGATCGATGCGGCGAACGTCTCGATGACCCACGAGTACGAGGGGACCAACCACCTCATCAATCTCATCGACACGCCGGGCCACGTCGACTTCGGCGGCGACGTGACACGGGCGATGCGTGCGGTCGATGGTGCGCTGGTGGTCGTCGACGCAGTCGAGGGGGCGATGCCACAGACGGAGACGGTGTTGCGTCAGGCGCTCCGCGAGGGCGTGAAGCCGACACTGTTCATCAACAAGGTCGACCGACTCATCTCCGAGCTCCAGGAGGGTCCAGAGGAGATGCAACAGCGCATGACGCAGGTCATCCGTGACGTGAACGACCTCATCCGCGGGATGACCGAGGAGATGGACGAGATAACCGACGACTGGACAGTGTCTGTCCCGGACGGGACCGTCGGGTTCGGCTCGGCGCTGTACAAGTGGGGTGTCTCGTTCCCGTCGATGCAGCGCACCGGTATCGACTTCGCCGACATAATCGACCTCGAACGCGCCGACAAGCGCGAGGAGCTCGCCGAGCGGACACCGCTGTCGAACGTGGTGCTCGATATGGTCTGTGAGCACTTCCCGAACCCCGTCGACGCCCAGCCCCGTCGTATCCCGCGGGTCTGGCGTGGCGACGCCGACTCCGACGTCGCCGGAACGATGCAGAACGTCGACCCCGAGGGCGAGGTCGTGTTCATGGTGACCGATATCTCGATGGACCCCCACGCGGGCGAGATAGCGACCGGTCGGGTGTTCTCCGGCACGCTCGAGAAGGGCCAGGAGCTGTACGTCTCCGGCACCGTCGGAAAGAACCGCCTCCAGAGTGTCGGCATCTTCATGGGCGGGGAGCGCGAGGAGGTCGACGAGGTGCCGGCGGGCAACGTCGCCGCTGTCACCGGGCTCGGCGACGCCATCGCCGGGTCGACGGTCTCCTCCGTGGAGATGACACCCTTCGAGTCAATCGAGCACATCTCCGAGCCGGTCATCACGAAGTCGGTCGAGGCACAGCGGATGGACGACCTGCCGAAGCTCATCGAGACGCTCCAGCAGGTCGCAAAGGAAGACCCCACAATCGACATCGAGATAAACGAGGACACCGGCGAGCACCTGATGTCCGGGCAGGGAGAGCTCCACCTGGAGGTTGTCTCCCAGCGCATCGAGCGCGACCAGGGAATCCCGGTCCGGACCGGCGAACCGATCGTCGTCTTCCGGGAGGCCCCACAGGGTGAGAGCCGCGAGGTGGAGGGTATCTCCCCGAACCGGCACAACCGCTTCTACATGACCGTCGAGACCCTCGACGGGGAGGTCGTCGAGGCGCTGAAGAAGGGCGAGGCGACGATGGGGATGCCCGAACTGGAGCGCCGCGAGGCACTGCAGGAGGCCGGTCTGGACAAGGAGACCTCACAGGAGGTCGAACACATCCACGGCCCGAATATCGTCATCGACGACACAAAGGGCATCCAGCACCTCAACGAGACGATGGAGCTCGTGCTGGAGGGGTTCGAGGAGGCCCTCGACGACGGCCCGCTCGCGAACGAGCCCGTCGAGGGTGCGCTGATTCGCCTGCTCGATGCCCGACTGCACGAGGACGCCATCCACCGCGGTCCCGCACAGGTCATCCCCGCGGTCCGGCGCTCGCTGCACAACGCCCTCATCGACGCCGAGGTCCGTCTGCTCGAACCGATTCAGGACGTCCGCATCGACGTGCCGGCCCAGCACATGGGCCCGGCGAGCGGCGAGATTCAGGGCCGTCGTGGCCGTATCGACGACATGTACCAGGAGGGTGACCTCCAGGTCGTCGAGGGGGTCGCACCGGTGAAGGAGATGATCGGATTCTCCTCGGACATCCGCTCGGCGACCGAGGGCCGTGCGAGCTGGAACACCGAGAACGCCGGCTTCCAGGTGATGGCCGACAACCTCCAGCGCGAGACCATCATGCAGATCCGCGAGCGAAAGGGGATGAAGCTCGAACTCCCCGACTCCGTCGACTACTTCTGATACTGCCGGAGGAACATCCGTGCGGATTTTCGCTGCCAGTAGAGCCTGCTGTCCGGTGTGTCCGGGCGGCTCACGGGTCGTTGCTCGCGGGTCGCTGCTCGCGGGTCGCTGCTCGCGGGTCGCTGCTCGCGGGTCGCTTTGCTCCCCGCTCGCTTGTCGAGGTC
>CAZFMN010000049.1:0-5767 GCA_964520075.1 uncultured Halobacteriales archaeon
CGGTAGAAGGCCATGTAGTCGAACTCGGTCCGGGTGCGCTCGTAGGACTGTGGCGACGGGTAGAACCCCGCCCGGCACCGCTCGAACGTGTCGGGCTGTGTGGCGACGACACAGACCCGCTCGTCGCCGGGTGCGTCGTCGTCGGGCGTGTCGGTGGCGAACTGGTCCAGATCCATGCCGGGCGTAGTGGACGAGCGGGGATATATCCCCGTCCGGTCCGTACAGCGTACAATGTCACAGCGTGGAGCGACGCACGAGCAGGCAGACACGGAGCGGGCGGGCGACCGCGACGTGGCCACCGACAGCAGGGGGGCGTCCGTGCCGGCGCTCGAGGTGGAGCGTATCACGAAGCGGTTCGGGAGCGGCGAGGACGGTGTGCTCGCGGTCGACGGGGTGAGCCTGACCGTCGAGTCGGGGTCGGTTGTCGGTCTGCTCGGGCCGAACGGGGCCGGCAAGACGACGCTGATAAAATGTGCGCTCGGTATCGTCGTGCCCGACGGGGGGTCGGTTCGGCTGTTCGGGACCGACGTGGCCGGGGGCCGGCGGGCCGCGTACGCCGACGTCGACGCGATGCTGGAGGGGGCACGAAACGACTACTGGCGGCTCACGGTCCGCGAGAACCTGCGGTACTTTGCGACGATACACGGTGTCGACCCGGACTCGGTCGCCGGGCGCCACGACCGGTTGCTCGAGCGGTTCGACCTCGCCGAGCGGGCCGACACGCCGGTTCGTGACCTCTCCCGGGGGATGAAACAGAAGGTGTCACTCGCGAGTGTGCTCGCGGGCGGTGCCGACCTGGTGTTTCTCGACGAGCCGACACTCGGGCTCGACATCGAGAGTTCGCGCACGCTCCGGCGGGAACTCCGGCGACTGGCCCGGGAGGAGGGGCTCACGATTCTCGTCAGCAGCCACGACATGGCCGTCATCGAGGACATCTGTGACCGCGTGGTGATGATGGCCGACGGCGAGGTGGTCGCGGACGACACCGTCGCTGCGTTGCTGTCGGGCGCCGAGACAGACACCGTCCGGGTCGAGAGCGCCGACATCGACAGCGGGGTCGTCGGGACACTCCGCGAGCGGTTCGAGGTGGGTCGGGTCGAGTCACGCGACGGCCGGACACGCGTCGAGGTGGCCGCCGCGGGCGACCGGCTGTACGACCTGATGGACACGCTCCGGACCGCAGATGTCACGGTCGAGGATATCCGCACCGTCCAGCCGGAACTGGAGGAGGTGTTCGTCGACCTGACCGGCGCCGGTGGAGGGCAGCAGTGAGCCGCGACCCCGACACGAGCGCGACAGGCCCCGGCAACAGTGACGGTGTCGGCGGGTCCACCGAGACCGACCCCCGGCCCGCCAGCTACTACCACCTGGCGCGTGCGGTGCTCTACCGGGAGTTTCTCGTCTTCGTCCGGTACCCCGCGAACGCAATCGGTGGTATCGTCATCGCGCTGTTTTTCTTCGGCGTGCTGTTCTACGGGGGGCGACTGCTGGCCGGGCAGGCGCTGACCGACTCGATAGAGGGTATCGTCGTCGGCTACTTCCTGTGGACGCTGTCGGTCGGCGCCTACTCCGCCGTGTCGAACGACATCGGCAGCGAGGTGCAGTGGGGCACACTCGAGCGACACATCACCACGCCGTTCGGGTTCGCGCCGGTGGCACTGCTGAAGGGGGTGGCGAAGGTGGTCCGGACGTTCGTCACCAGCGCGGTCGTGCTCGCGGTCATGCTGGTGCTCACCGGGACACGGCTCAGCCTCGCCCCGGTGACGGTGGTGGTCGTCGCCGGACTGGCAATCACCTCCGTGCTCGGGCTTGGTTTCGCCGCCGGCGGGGTGACGGTGCTGTACAAGCGCATCGGCAACTGGCTGAACCTGCTGCAGTTCGGGTTCATCGTGCTCATCTCGGCACCCGTGCTCGACGCGCCGTGGACCCGCGTGCTCCCGCTGGCCCACGGCAGCGCGTTACTCCAGCGGGCGATGGTCGACGGGGTCCGGCTCTGGGAGTTCGGCCCTGTCGAACTCGGCCTGCTCGTCGCGGTTGCCGCCGGCTACCTCGCCGGCGGGTACGTCGTCTTCCACCTCGCGACACGGCGCGCACGGCGACTCGGTGTGCTCGGTGACTACTGACCGCTGTTTCTGGCTCCGAAACGGGGCTGTGGCCTTATTATCCGGTTCGCCGTCTGTACGAACAGGAATGCCAGCAATCGAGACAGAGGGACTGACCAAACAGTACGGAGACGTCGTCGCGGTGGACGACCTGAACCTCACCGTCGAGGAGGGAGAGATATACGGCTTTCTCGGCCCGAACGGGGCCGGAAAGACGACCACGATAAACATGCTGCTCGGGCTGATCCACCGGTCGAGCGGCAGCGCGCGGGTGCTGGGCCAGGAGGTCGGTGACAGCATCCGCGAGGTCCGGGGTCGCATCGGCGTGTTGCCGGCACACTCGGAGCTGTACGACCGGCTGACCGCCCGCAAGCACCTGGAGTTCGTCATCAATGTGAAAGACGCCGACGACGACCCGGACGCGCTGCTGGAGCGGGTCGGTATCCCCGATGCGGCGGACCGGCCTGCCGGCGACTTCTCTACTGGGATGGGACAGCGACTCAGGCTGGCGATGGCGCTGGTCGACGACCCGGACCTGCTCGTGCTCGACGAGCCCACCTCGGGGCTTGACCCGAACGGTGCCCGGCAGATGCGCCGGATAATCCAGGAGGAGAACGACCGCGGCGCGACGGTCTTTTTCTCGAGTCACATAATGGACCAGGTCGAGAGCGTCTGCAACCGGGTCGGCGTGCTCCACCAGGGTACGCTGGTCGCCGAGGACACCGTCGCCGGACTCCGGAGCACGGCGGTCGACGGCCCGCAGCTGTCTGTCACCCTCGGTGACACGGTAAACGGTGTGGCCGAGGAGGTCGAGACAGTCGACGGTGTCAGTTCGGTTACGGTCGAGGGTGACACCCTCCAGGCCTCGCTGGCCGGGGCCGGTGTGAAGGGACCGGCGATGAACGCAATCGCGTCGACCGACGCCCGCATCACCGACTTCGAGTTCAGCGAGGAGAGCCTCGAGGACGTGTTCGCCACACTCACCGGCGAGACAGAGGAGGTGACCGCCTGATGTACTGGACAGACGTCGCACAGAAGGATTTCGCCGACGCGGTTCGCTCGAAGATGTTCTGGGCGCTGTCCGGGTTGATGATACTGTTCGCCGGAATCGGGCTGTACATCCCCGAGGCGACCGGGTCTGACGCGACCGTGAGCGACGGTGTCGGCATCCTCAGCAGCGTGATGGGTTTGTTCATCCCCATCGTGGCCATCGTGGTCGGCTACATGTCGATCGTCGGCGAGCGCGAGACGGGCAGTGTCAGGATGCTGCTCAGCCTCCCGCTGAAGCGCTGGGAGGTGCTGGCCGGCAAACTCGTGGGCCGCGCCGCCGTGATGGTCATCCCGGTCCTGATCGGGTTCGCCGTCGCGGTTCCCGTTGCGCTGGCGGTGTACGGCGACCTGCCGGGCACCGAGTACGCCGAGTTCGTCACCGCTGTCGTGCTACTCGGGGCCACCTTCGTCACAATCGCGGTCGGTATCTCCGGCAGTGTCGACTCCCGCGGGAAGGCACTCGCCCTCGTCGTCGGACTGTACGCCATGCTCCAGTTTTTCTGGTCGCTCATCCCGTCCGGGCTGTACTACCTCGCGAACGGCGAACTCCCGGGCCAGAACCCACCGACCTGGGTCGAGGCGGTCAACCAGATTCGGCCGGCAGAGGCGGCACTCAGCGTGAGTGAGGGGCTCTGGAACGGCATCTCCACGAGTGAACCGCTCGTCCTGCAGGAGTGGTTCGCCGGGGTCATCATCCTGTTCTGGCTCGCCGTCCCCGTCCTGATCGGCTACCTGCGGTTCGACCGCGCCGATATCAGCTGACACTGTCTCAGTTCGACTGCACCGGACACTCCCGTCGTGCGCCGACCACGGCAGGTGCCGCTGCCCGGGACTCACGGGCACCGGCGGGTCTGTGCCGGTGATGGGGACACAGCGCCGGGAGAGTCGACAGCACCGCCGACCCAGCCTCGACTGGACTGGTAGTCGAGGCGGCCCGGAACCGGGTCGCTGTCGGATGCGGCCGACTGTGCCGTGTCACCCGGCGAGCCCGGTCCGGACCTGGTGCAGGAGCACGGAGGCGGCCGACAGCACGGCCCCCGCCGTCGCCACCGTTGCGGTGGTGACCGTCGAGCCGTCGACGCCGGCGGCTCCGGCCGCCGCCCCGGGGAGCGCGGAGAGGGCATCGACCGACACCAGCGCGACCGGACCGGCGGCCAGCGCGAATAACACGCTCGCGGGCGCGAGGACCAGCACCGGTTCCCAGAGGCTCGGTCGCACCCGGAGACCGCGCTCGTAGCGCCCGTGCCACAGCGCGAGGCTCACCCCGAGTGCGAGAAGGAGCGTGCCCAGAAGCACCGAGAGCACGAACACACCCGTCAGGAGGGCGTCGAGCGCCGCTGTCCAGCCCGCGTCGGGGGCGTCGAACCAGGGGAACGGTTCCGCGAGGTCACCCCGGAGCGCGTCGGCGGCGTGGGGCCACGGGCGGGCGTCGTTGCGACCGGCGGCAGCCGCCAGTCCCAGTCCGAGCGCGAGCGCGGCCAGACCCCGGCGCCGGTAGCTCCGGCCCGTCGCCGGCGAGAACCGCCCGTGATCGCGGTCCGCGAGGAACTGCCCGCGCGGGAGCCGCGCCTCGTTCACCACACAGCTGTAGCCGGTGTGACCGGCGACCCCGAGGAGCCCGGCCGCGTACAGCACACCGGGACCGTCGGGGACCGAGAGACCGACGCCGGTGGCCTCGAACACCGCCGGCAGGACAGCCAGCACGGCGGCGGTGAACAGGACGGCGGCGACCCCAACAACGACCCGGGTGCGCCAGGAACGGCCCCATCGGGTCGCGACGTGCTGTAACGACCGACTCGACGGCGAGGTGTCCCCGGACACGAGCCGGTAGATGCCCCGACCGCTCGCCGTCTCGTCGTCGGCGGGCGTCTCGTCGCCCTGCCCGGTGTCGGGGGTGGGGCCGAAGGCATCGGCTGTCGAGGTCACGAGCGGGTCGCCCCGCCTGTGGGCCTCGCCGCGGGCCGACCGCTGTGCCCGACCGGGCCGGCTCTCCCCCCGGGGGTCGGGTCGTGGCTCCGGGTCGGACCCGCCCGTTCCGGAGTCCTCGACACCGCTCTCGCGGACCGGTTCGCCGGAGGACTCTGTCTGCCGGCGGTACTCGTCGTGACCGAGTTCGTCGTAGGCGCGCCGCCGCTCGGCGCTCGTGAGCACGTCCCGGGCGGCCAGAAGCCGTCGGAACCGTCGCTCCGCGACGGCCTCCGGCCGGTCGCTCGTGTCCGGGTGATGCTGTTTCGCCTGCTCCCGGTAGGCCCGCTCTATCTCCGCCGTCGCGGCGTCTGCCGGCACACCGAGCAGGTCGTAGTAGCTCTCGAACTCGAACCCCTCGTCGACACCGCCCCCGGACACGCTGTCGGTCTGGCCCTGTGACGGACCGCCGGCAGCCTCGCCCGACCCGCCGTTCGAACCCATCCGTGCTGACGCAGTGTTCTCTGTGCCGACAGTAAAGCCTGCCGGTGACCCGCGGACCCGACCGGATTCACCCGGCGACGTGACGCTCCGGGCCGCCTGTCGACTGTACGGCTGGACTCGCCGGAACGCTCCCGGTCGGGGGACCCGCGACACCACCCGGACCGTCGTGACTTCGCCACCTCGGTCGGCGGAGGTATCGCGGTGCT
>CAZFMN010000049.1:5867-12088 GCA_964520075.1 uncultured Halobacteriales archaeon
CTCGTGGTGTACCACGACACGCGGCGGCGGTCGACCGGGTCGTGACGGTGAGAGCGCGGAAAGAGTGAAGAGCCTCGGTTCTGTACCCCGAGACAGTGCACGGGGGAATCGATATCGGCACGGAGACGGTCGTCGTGGCCACACCGGGCGGAACAGCGCGGTACCGGAACGCGGTCCGGCCTGTCGACGACGCGGACGAGACCGGGGGGTCGACGCCGACGGTCCAGACCGAGAGAGGGGTCTACGCTGTCGGCGACAGTGCGGTCCCGGAGTCGGCAGAGGACACGGTACCCCCGGGCGAGGACGTGACACGGCTGTTCGGGGAGGCGGGCGACCACGGCCCGGCGGGGGCGGCGCTGGAGACGCTGTTCGAGGCGACCGACGACAGACCGCCCGACGAGCGACCGCTCGGGGAGGATTTGCACGGGTACGTCGACCGGGGGTCGACAGGTGAACTGTCGCGGCTGTCGGCCGACCGACCGTTCGACCTCGTGCCGGTCGACCCGGGGATGGCCGTCTGCTACGACGCCCTCGACACGCCGCCGGAGGGGGTCGGCGTCGCGCTGGGGGGCGGGCAGGCACTGGCGACGCTCGCACTCGGCGGTGTGCCGGTCGCGACGGCGACAGTTCCCTACCGTGACCGGTGGTACGATGTCACCGACGCCGTCCCGGACGTCGCCGGCGACGGCGTGCGTGCGTCGTGGAGCCGTGAGCAGTACCGGGCACTGCTCGCGGATGTCGCGGCAGCACTCGTCGAGGACGGCCCGGTGGTGTCGGGGCCGGTGGCGGTCGCACTCGGCGGCGAGGCGGCACCGACGGGGCTGTCCGCGGGTGACCTCCGCGGGGTCGAGGACGCGCTGGGTGTCCCGGTCGGGTCGGTGAGGGTCACCGGGTCGCCCGCCGAGGCACCCGCGCGGGGTGCGATGGTCGCGGCGGACCCGGACGGGCAGTCCGGCGCCGTTCCGGCGTTCGCGGCCACCGACGCGTACGCACCCGGGTTCGTCGACGTGGCGGCCGCCACGGACACCCTCGGGGCGGCGCTCGCGGACGACACGGCCCGTGACAGAGGCGAGACGGCTATCCCGCCACAGGAGGAGCGACTGGGGCTGGCGCTGGGGGCGGTCGTGGACAGTGTCGCCGGCGGGACCGGCGGACTGCGCGGTGAACTCGCGGAGACGAGGGCGGCCGTCGAGGAGGTGGAGTCGGCGCTCTCGGAGCTGGAGGCGGCGACCCCGAGCCGCGAGACCGTCGACACGCTCGCGGCGACAGTCGAGGAAAGCGGGGAACGGCTCGACACGCTCGCGGCGGACATCTCGGAGCTGCGGGCGGTGGTCGCCGGGCTGGAGGGCGAGTCTGTCGAGGGGACAGAGCTGGAGGGGGCGTTCGAGTCCGTGTCGGCCGACGCCGTGCAGGAGGATATCGACGCGGTGGAGACGGCGCTGACCGGGCGCATCGAGGCGCTCTGGGAGGAGATAGACGGCATCAACAGCCGGCTGGTCGACATCACCGCGCGTCTCGACGGAGTGTCGGAGCTCGAATCGGAGCTCGAATCCACCGGGGCGGAGATGGAGGCGCTGAGCGGGCGCGTCGAGGAGCTGGGTCGGTCACTCGATGGGGTCCGCGAGCGGGTGGCGGACGCCGAGGACCAGATGGCGACCGGCGAGGAGATGGCGTCGTTGCGAGCCGAACTCGAGCGGGTCGACGGCCGGGTCGACGCGGTGCGCAAGCGGTTCCGGGAGGCCGACTGGGTCGAGCCGGCACAGCTCGACTCGCAGGCCCGCGACCTAAACACGCTCCGGGAGACGGTCACCGGCCACGCGCGCCGGCTGGAGGCTGTCGAGCAGTCCACCAGCGACCTCGAGGACCAGATAGAGCAAACGTTCAGAAACACCGCGAAGGCGGAGGCGCTGTCGAGTCTCCAGACCGAGGTCAGCCGCCTCCAGCAGGAGCGGACGGCCGGTCCGGACGCCGAGACCATCGAGGCGTTCGAGAGCCGCCTGGACGAGTTCGCCGGGCGACTCGACCGGTTCCAGACGACCGTCGACAGCATCGCCGATAGCGCCGTCAGACAGTCGACACTCGACGAGACGAGAGAGAGCCTCGAGAGCCGTGTCACCGAACTCGAGCGCGAGGCGACGGCCGACGACGGGACCGGCGGACGCGAGGACGAGTTCCTGCGGCCGTTGCTCGCGGTCGCGCTCGCGAGCGCGGCCGGTCTCGGTGCCCTGCTCGCACTCGAGTTCGAGCGTCCGGCGGTTGCGCTCGGCTTCCTCGTGTTCGTGGCCGGACCGGCCGCACTCGTGTGGCTGCTGGGCCGTGGGAGTCGGTAACAGGGACCATTTTTATATAGTTCACCTCGCAATCGTACGACAGTATGCACAGTCAGGAGCAGTCGAGCAGGGTGAGCGCCTGATGGAACCGCCAGACCCCGCGGACGCCCACCTCGCAGACCGGATACTCGAGTTCCGCGCAGCAAAGAGCCTCGTGGCGGTGTTCGTGTTCTCGCTCGCGGCCGTGTTCTACGGCTGGGTGCCGGCCGCGGTCGTGTTCTCGCTCGGGTACGTCGTCTACAAGTACCGGTACTACGCGAACCGGGTAGGCGTGTACAGCACCGCGGACCTCGCGGCGCGGCGCGACAGACTCGAGTACGCCCTGCTGGGGTTCGTGGGGGTCACCATCGGGGTAGCGGTGGCAACACAGACCGTGTTCCCGACAGAGGAGTGGACGGTCGGCGAGTTTCTCTCCCTGCCGGCGGTCGATTTCAGGGGCGTGAGCGGGCTGCTCGACAGCCCGGTCGAGACGGCGGCGTGGGGGGCGGTCGTCGCGCCGGTGGTGCTGCTCTCGTACGTCGCGGTCCAGTTCCGGCAGCGGCTGCTGGTGGGGGTCAACAGCCACCTCGCCGCGGTCCGGGCGACGCTGTACGACAGCCTGGTCTGCCTGCCGATTGCGCTGCTCTGGGTGGGGGTGTTCACACTCCGGCCGGTGTTCGAGGTGTGGCGGCCCGCGACTGGGTTCGTCGAGGACGAACTCGGACTGGAGCCGGCGGTGGCTGTCGGCCCCGCACTCCCGGCGGGCGAGACGGTGCCGGCGGGAACAGAGCTTCCCGAGCTCGCCGTCGTCTTCGAGGGCGCGTTCGTCCCGCTCGTGGCTGCCGCGGTGGCGAGTTCGGGCGTCGTCGTCGCGGTCTATCTCGGCGTCCAGCGCTGGAAGTACGGCAACAACACGGTGCCGGAGTTGCTCGGCTACCGTGGGCTGTTCACACCGTCACGGGACCAGCACAGTCTGAACATCGCGCTCCCGCTGGGCGTGTTCCTGCTGTACGCGGCGGCCGTGCTGGGTGCGTTCGGTACGACCCCCGCCACCGAACCGGTAGCGCTGGGCGCCGCCGCGGTCGCGGTGGCCGTGGCCGCGAACCCGCGGGGTCGAACAACGTCAGCGCTTGAGCGTCTGCCGGGGGCGGTCCCGGCCGGGGCAGACGCCGTGGTCGCGGGGCTCGCCGTCGGAGGGCTCGCGTTCGTGGCGCTGGCGCCGGCGGTCGGTCTGGACACCACCCTGGTGAGCGGCGCGCTGGCGTACCCGGTGCTCGGCGCACCGGCGGCGTACGCGGCGAACCGGGCAGTCGCACACCGGACGACCGGGACCGTCTCGACGTTCGGCGACCGCGTCGCCGACGGGGCGGGCGTGTACGACCAGGCGACGGTCGACCGGCTGTTCGTCTACACTCGGACACGGGACGACAGACTCCGGGCAGCGGCGGTCGGCGCGCTCGCGACCGCCGTCCAGGTCGAGGGCTACCGGAGAGACGAGGCCCTCGCGGTGTTCGGGCGGGCCGCCGAAAGCGAGGACGGGCGACTCGCGTATGCCGGACTGCGCGGTATCGCGGGCGTGCTGAGAGACGACCGGTCGCGCACGACCTACGAGAGACTGGTCGACTACGGTGTCCCGAACCGGGTGCTGGCGGGGCTCGAACGCGACGAGGAGACGCGACTGCAGGCCGCCGAGGCCGCCGCCCGCGTGTTCCGGGTCGAACTCGAATCGACGGCGGTAGCCGCCACAGAGCAGCTCGACGGCCGGTACGTCACGGAGCTGTGCGGGATTGCGGCCCAACACCCCCAGCGCGGACTGCTGGTCGATGCCGTCCTCGAGTACATCGCACGGCTGTACGAGGATGGGGCGAGACGTGTCGAGGCGAACAGCCCCGTGCTCCAGGAGCTGCTGGGGAGTCTCGTCGAGCTATCGGCGTACGGGAACGACCGCGCCGCGCTCGCCGCCGCGCTCGCGGTGACGGGTGAGGAGACCACCGCCGACAGACAGCGGTTCGAACAGGCCGTCGACGCGATGGCGGCCGACCGCGAGGAGACCCGCTACATCGCAACACACGTCGTGTCCTCGTCGATGGACCGTCACGCCGGGGCGGTCGACACGGAGCAACTGGTCGCGCGACTCCGTGACCCCTCGCCTGCTGTCCGGCGGGCCGGCGCGACGGCGCTCCGGAGGCTGCTCCGGTTCGACCCGGACCGCGGCCCGGATCTGCTCGACCCGCTCGTGACCCACCTCGAGGCGAACGCCGGGGAGCCCGGACCGGCAGAGGCGACGGTACTCGACACGCTCTCGGGTGTCGACCTGGCGGTGCTGCTCGAACACCCGACCGCGGCGTCGGCAGTCGCGCCACTCGTCGGCAGGCGGTACCCGGCGGTGGCGCGACCGGCCGCGGAGTTGCTCGCCCGACTCGTCGAGGCGTCACCGTCACTGGCAGGCCGGGGGGCCGTCGGGGCCGCACTCGAGGACGGCCTCGTCCACAGCGAGGAGACGGTCCGGCGTGCCTGTCTGGAGGCGGTCGTGTCGGTCGTCGAGGCAGACACCGCCACCGGACAGCGGTTCGTCGGCGGACTCGGGGCGAATCTCGGGACCGAGGGTCGGGACGGCGTGCTGGCCGCCGTGACGTTGTGGCAGGTCTGTGAGACACACCCGGACGCGGCACTCGATATCGTGCCGGGGCTCGCCGACGGACTGGACAATCAGACGAGTATCGACACGCGGACCGTGCCGTTCACCGTTCGCGGGGAGACGGTCGGCGCTGTCACGGTCGAGATTATCTCGGACGCACTCTCGAAAGACCCCGGGCGGGGTGCGGAACTCGTCGCCCCGCTGGTCGACCTGGTGCCGACCGCGGACGTTGCGACACAGCGGGAGATATTCGAGACGCTGGCGGTGCTCTCACAGGAGTTCCCCGAGCGGTCGACCGTGGCGGTCGACACCGCGGCAGACGGACTGCAGGCGGGTCGGTCGGCGATCCGGCGCGACGCCGCACAGCTACTCGCGAACGTGGCGGCCTACCACCCGGAGACGGTCACCCCGACAGTCGACGCGCTGGTGGCGGCAACAGACGACGGCAGTCCGCGTGTCCGCGCACCGGCACTGACCGCGTTGCGGAACATCTGTACGGCGTTACCCGGGGCGGTCGAGGCGGACATGCACCGCATCGTCGGGTGTCTCGACGACGACTCCGCGACGGTGCGGGAACACGCGGGTCGGCTGGTCGTCACGGTTGCCGAGCGCGAGCCGGGGGTCGTCGAACCGGCGGCCGACACCGCCGACCGGCTCCGCCGTCTCCAGCGTGACCCGGCTGTCGATATCGACCCCGAGCGGCTCCAGGACGCCTCGACCGCAATCCAGACCGGCACCCCGGTCGACGACGACGCGGCCGACAGCGCGGACCAGCGGGAGGTCTGGAGCCCCGAGAGCTCCGACGAGATGGGCGCGTCCGGCGAGACGAACGTCTTCGACCCCGTTGGCGACGAGTTCGAGGGAACGTTCGACGACGAATTCGAATCCGACTCCGGGGCGACCGCCGGCGACCCCGTCGCCGACCGCGCCACGAGCCTCGACGACGGACCCGGTGGCCCCGGGCAGGAACGGGGGGACGGACCTGCCGATATCGGCGACCACGACACCGTCGTCCCGGGCGGTGGTGCAGACAACGGTGGCAGTACACCCGACGACACCGGCGACGCCGGACCCGGCGACCGTGACACCGCCGTTCGGGGTGGTGACGACACCGACGACACCGGTCTCGGTGACCACGACACCGTCATCCAGGGCGGTGACGACAGCGGCAAGTCCGACAGCGATGAACCCGACGAGGGTGGTGGTCTCGGCGACCACGACACCGTCATCCAGGGCGGTGACGACAGCGGCGAGTCTGATAGCGATGAACCCGG
>CAZFMN010000049.1:12188-18668 GCA_964520075.1 uncultured Halobacteriales archaeon
GCGGTGGTCTCGGTGACCACGACACCGTCATCCAGGGCGGTGACGGGGGTAGCGGCCCCGACGAGGGTGGTGGTCTCGGTGACCACGACACCGTCATCCAGGGCGGTGGCGACGCCGGCGGCTCCGACGAGGCAGACGACACAGACGAGGAGAGCGGGGGCTGACACGGCAGACAGGCGGGTCGAACCCCAAACATATTGGTCGGGTCGGCACGTGCATCGACACACTGTGTGACAGACGACACGGGACCGACCCCCCCGTCAGAGCGGATTGTCAGCCTCGATGTGCTCCGCGGTGTCGCCGTGCTGGGTATCCTCGTCATCAACGTCCGGCTGTACTCGATGCCGGAGGTGACGCTGACCAACCCGAACGTGTACGGCGACTTCACCGGTCCGAACTACCTGTCCTGGCTCGCCGGACACGTGCTCGCGGAACTGAAGTTCATCACGCTGTTCTCGGCGCTGTTCGGGGCCGGTATCGTGCTGTTCACCGAGCGAAAGGAGGACCCGGTGGCGCTGCACTACCGACGGACAGCCTGGCTACTCGTGATTGGACTGGGGCACGCGTACCTGCTGTGGTACGGTGACATCCTGGTGCCGTACGCGCTCTGTGCGTTCGTGCTCGTCGGGTTCAGGCGGCACCCGCCGTCGGCGCAGGCGAAGGCAGGACTGTTGCTGGTGCTCGTGCCGTCGGTGCTCGAGGTGGCCGCCGGCGCGACGATGGGGGCCGAGGCCGTCGCCGGACAGTGGATGCCGGCGGAGTCGACACTCCAGGAGGAGGTACAGATATACCGCGGTGGGCTGCTCGAACAGCTCGAACACCGCGTGCCGACCTCGTTCAGGCGGCAGACGCTGGGGTTTCTCGGCGGGACGTTCTGGCGGGTCGGTGGGACGATGCTGCTCGGGATGGCGCTGTACCGGTGGGGTGTGCTGAGCGACGAGCGCTCGAACCGGCTGTACGCGCTGCTCGCTGCCGGGGGGGTGGCCGGTGTCGGGGTCGTGCTGGCCGGGGTCTGGTTCATCGAGGCGAACAACTGGAGCGCCGGCGCGGCGCTGTTCTGGCAGCAGTTCAACTACTGGGGGAGTTTCCTGGTCGCCGGCGGCTACATCGGGGTCATCACCCTCTACGCGCGGTGGCGACCCCGGGGACCGCTCACCCGCGCGCTCGCGGCTGTCGGCCGGACCGCGTTCACGAACTACCTCCTGCAGACGGTCGTCGCGACGACGCTGTTCTACGGCCACGGGTTCGGCCTGTTCGGCTCCGTCAGTCGCGCCGAGGCGCTCGGGCTCGTCGCCGTGTTCTGGGTCGTCCAGATTCTGCTCTCGGTGCTCTGGCTGCGACTGTTCCGCTTCGGCCCGGTCGAGTGGCTCTGGCGAACGCTCACCTACGAGGAGCGCCAGCCGCTCCGCCGCGAACCCGCCGGCGAGGATTGAACTGTCGCCGCCGTCACCCTCGGGTATGGACAAGGACGAGAGCGAGCGCCACGCCGTGCAGCGGGCCTACGACGAGATGGCCGGCAGCTACGCCGACCGGTACAGCGACGAACTGCACGACGACCCGGAGCCGGTCGAGCGGTTCTGTGCCGGCCTCGACGACGATGCGCGTCTGCTCGCCGCCGGCTGTGGCCCGGGTGACAGCCCGCTACGGGTGGCGGGCCGGACCGGTGTCGGGCTGGATTTCTCTCGCGAACAGCTCGGCGTAGCGCGGGAACGGCTCCCCGCCGCACTCGTGCAGGGCGATATGACCGCGCTCCCGTTCGCCGCCGGGTCGTTCGACGCCGTCGCCGCGCTGTACTCGCTGATTCACGTCCCGCTGGCGGACCACCGGACCGTCCTCGGGGAGTTCGCGCGGGTGCTCCGCCCCGGCGGGAGTTTGCTCGTCACCGAGGGTGGTGCAGAGTGGCGCGGCTCCAACCCGGACTGGCTGGACACCGGTACTGAGATGCACTGGTCGATGGCCGGACCCGAGGCGACCCGCGAGCAACTCCGGGACTCCGGGTTCGAGGTTCGGGCTGTCTGGGACGTGCACGACCCGACCACCGAGGACGGCGAGAAACCCTTCTTCCTGGCCGACCTGTCGTCGGTGTAGCCGCCGTCTCACCCGCTCGGTCGGCAGTTCCGGTTCAGTCCCAGAACGACCGGGTGCGGGCGTACTCGCGCTCGCGGGAGAGGATATCGCGGTAGAACTCGGTCTCGTCCTCGCGGAGCTTGTTGATGATGCGGGCGGCGTTGTGGGGGCCGACACCCCGGGCCGCGAGCGCGACGACGGCCTGTTTGCCGTGGCTCTGGACCAGACTGCCCGCCCGGTAGGCCCGCTGGGTCTGTTTCTCCTGCTCGTCGTCCTTGTCGCCGGAGCGCACCGCCGCGACAGTCTCCTCGTCCCAGGGGTTGAGCGCGGCGACCCGGGTCGACTCACACTCGGGACACTGTGGCTGGTCGGGGACGCGTTTCACCTGTGTCCGCAGCTTCCAGTTCTGGCAGTGCAGACAGAACAGGATGACCCGGTCGGTCTGGATGCGCTCTTTGACCGTCTGGATGACACTCGCGTCGGCGTTCTCGGGGGTGAGCAGCTCCTGGCCGGCGCTGCGGCCGCCAGTCCCGACCGGGGTGTGCTCGCCGTGGACCTCGACGGTGAGTTCGTCGGCCTGAATCGCCGCGAGCACGTCGGCGGCACTGTCGACCGCGAGTTCCTCGTGGCGCAGTTCCCGGAGCGCCTCGTCGTAGACCGGGGTGTCCTCCAGGGCCTCGAGCAGGCGACCCCGGCCGAAGCGGTTGGAGCCGCGCCAGCTCTTTAGTGTGCCGAACGTGGCCGCAACCTGTGCGAGCTTGAACTTGAGCGCGTCGGCGTTCCTGAGACTGCGCTCCAGGAGTGCGCCGACGTGTGCCGGGTCGGTCTCGTTCAGCACCGAGACGACGTTGCTCGCGCCGACACCGCGGGGGACATCGAGTTCGATCCGGTAGGGGTCGACCTCCAGGCCGACGGTTGCGCCGACCTGCTGCCCCAGCAGTGCCGAGAGCAGGCGGCCGAGTGTCTCGTTTGTCTGGTGGCCCAGACAGGCGTTCACCACGACCGACCCGCCGCCGGACTCGACGACGATTCGCCGGTCGGTCGGCACCGGGTGGTCGTCGGCGACCTGTGCCGTGAGCTGGTCCAGCCCCGCGAGCACCGTCTCGGGGTCGACCTCGTAACGGCCGGCACAGTCCCGGGCGACCGCCGCGGGCGTGCCGCCACTGGCCAGTTGCTGACCGACGACACCCCGGAGCTGTCCGACGTCGGCGGCCACCTCCCGGGCGACCGGTATCTCCTGACCGGTCCAGGAGGGCACCTCGCCCGCGGGGTCCTCGATCGGTGAGACCGTCACCGTCTCTTCCTCTTCGTCGATCTCCGTGATGCGCCACATCTCGCCGCGCTGGACGAACACCTCGCCCGGGGCCGCGAAGTTGACGACGAACCGCTCGTCGAGTGTGCCGACCTGGTCACCGCTCGCGACATCCTCGACATCGTAGGTTGTCTCGTCGGGGATCATCGAGAGATTGCGGTAGAAGTACTCCCAGGTGCCGCGGCGCTTCTCCAGTCGGTCGGCCTCCTCGTCGAGCCAGACGATACTGTTCTCGGCGAGTTCCTGAACGACCTGCTTGAACGTCGTGGTGTCGAGGTCCGCGAACGGGTACGCCCGGGTGATCAGTTCGTAGGCCCGCATCGCCCGGATGTCGCCCCGCTCCATCACCAACCCCGCAATCTGGTTGGCGACAGTGTCGAGGCTGCCGTGGTGGATGGCCGCCGGTTCGACGGCCCCCTGTCGTGCCCGGCGGGCGACCACCAGCGACTCCAGCACGTCGTCGGGGTGGCTCGCGACGATCGTCCCCGCGGAGATGTCACCCTCGCGGTGGCCGGCCCGGCCGACCCGCTGGAGCAGTCGGGCGACCTGCCGGGGGCTGTTGTACTGGACGACGTGGTCGACGTGTCCCACGTCGATGCCCAGTTCCATCGAGGAGGTACACAGCAGGGCGTCGAGTTCCCCCGCTTTGAACCGCGATTCCACGTCGATACGGGAGTCACGGGCCAGCGAGCCGTGGTGGATGCCGAGGTCCGTGCCGTACTCCTTCAGCCGCGAGCCTAGCGCCTCCGCGGTCTGGCGCGTGTTGACGAACACCAGTGTCGCCTCGTGTGCCGCGATTATCTCGTCGATGGCCCGGACGTGACTGGCCACCTCGCTGTCGGTGACCAGTTCCCGCCCGAGACGCTCGTCACCGTCGGTGACCTCCGGACAGCGGACGTCGATATCCAGCGCCGACCCCACCGACACCTCCGCGATGGCGCAGTCCCGGTCGCCCGTCAGCAGGGCCGCGATCTCCTCGGGGTCCTCGACGGTCGCGGAGAGACCGATCCGCTGGAACGGGTCCGCGAGCCCGCGCAGTCGCTCCAGCGCGATCGCCATCTGGGCGCCTCGCTTCGAGACCGCGAGTTCGTGAATCTCGTCGACGACGACGTGCTCGACATCCGACAGCGCCCTCCGGAGTTTGCTGCCGGTGAACATCGCCTGCAGCGTCTCGGGCGTGGTCACGAGCACGTCCGGCGGGTCGTCGGCCTGTTTCTGGCGCTGGTAGTCGGTCGTGTCACCGTGGCGCACGTCGATATCGAGGTCGAGTGTCTGGCCCCACCACTCCAGGCGCTCGCGCATGTCACGGTTGAGTGCACGCAGTGGCGTGATGTACAGCGCACCGATACCGTGACGGTCGGTGCCAACCAGCGAGTCGAACACCGGCAGCATCGCCGTCTCGGTCTTGCCGCTCCCGGTCGGTGCAACCGCGAGGACGTTCCTGCCGGCGGCGAGCGCCGGGAGCGCACGGCGCTGTGGCTCGGTTGGCGTCTCGAACCCCCGCTCGGAGAGCGCCTCGCGCACCTCGTCGCCGAGGGTGCTGAACGCCGCGACACCCCCCGCGAGTTCGCTATCACTCATCTACCACTGGTAGGGGATTCGGGCGATTAAACGCGTCGGAGCGGGGGCGACACACCCCCGATATCCTCGGGCGGCCGGTTTCTCGCTCGGAGAACCGCGCACCTGTATTTTGTACTGTACGAAGCGAGAGACGCAATATGGACTGGCGTTCACAGCTCCCGAGTCGTGATGTACTGTGGGGCCTGCTGCTAATCGTACTGATAGCACTGTTGCTCTGGTTTTTCGGGATTGGAGAGTTCGAGGTCGGTCGTCGCAGATGGAGCTAGCGGTCTCTCCAGTGAGCCTGCCACTGTACAGAGGCGCAACGCTCGTACGGCAGTCGGTTGCGATATCGGCAAGCCAGCGGCTGTTTCCCTGGAGCAGACGGGAACTCACCGGGTCTCTCGCCCACCCCGATAGCTGTCGGCGAACTGCTGGGCAGACCGGAGAACGACCCACAGTACAGTGAGGGCAAGCAACGCACCGAGGCCTGCCACCAGGCGTCTCTCGGAACCCAGTACCACGGACAGACCAAACCGCGTCAGGGCCGTGAGAAAAGCGAGCACGTACAGAGTCAGGAGGCTGTGACGGACGAGGACCGTCAGCCGTGACCCCCGGTGGAGTGCTCCCATCCCGTGCAGTCGGAGTGCCGTCGTCTCGTAGGCGGCCTGGAGTCCGGCCAGCACAGAGAGGAGGAGGACAGGCAGAGTCACCGCAGCACCCACACCGGTTGCTCCGATACTGTCCGCGACATCGAGCATCACATCGAACAGCATCAAGGTGAGCACCGTCACCGGCAACCCGACGAGGACGGTTGCCCCGGCGAACACCGCAGCGGCAACCGGCGGTGACTGGTGTGTCTCGCTCATATCTAAACTGTTACGACCAGTAATCAAAAAGATTGTTCCTGCATCCGAGTCCGATGTCGTCCCAGGGTCGAACCGACACTGTGACCCGGATAGGTCCTGTATCGGGCGAGTCCTGACAGCGGACAGACGAGCCGTGGCCCCCAACGGGTATGATTCTCGACCACATCCGACCCGATATGAGCGAGACGGGCGGAACGTACACTCTCTTGGTCGGACTCGACGGGGCGGCGACCATCGAGGTTGGCGCACTCGGCGAGCACCGGTTCGAGGCGGACTGGTACGCCTACGTCGGGAGCGCACGGGGGCCGGGCGGGTTCAGCCGTGTCGAGCGCCACCGCGAACTCGCGGCCGGCGAGCGCGAGACCCGCCACTGGCACATCGACTACCTGCTCGGCCACCCGGCAGCCTCGGTTGCGGGTGTCGTCCGGACCGCCGGTGTCGACGGCGAGTGTGCCGTCGCGGGTGCTGTCGGTGGCGAGCGCGTGCCCGGTTTCGGCTGCTCGGACTGTGGCTGTGACTCGCATCTGGTCTACCGGGGCTCGCGGGAGGCGCTGTGCACGTCGGTCGAGCGGGCACACCGCGACCTCGACGGCGAGACCACGCGGACCGGGTGACCACGGTCTGTGACTGCAGGCCCCTCCCGGACCGCTTATTTCTCCCGCGTCCAAACAG
>CAZFMN010000050.1:0-2002 GCA_964520075.1 uncultured Halobacteriales archaeon
ACCTGTACGTCGCCGGCGCGGCGCTCGGCCGGTACGCGCTCAGTTACGTTCTCGGCGCACTCGTCGGTGTGGTGTACGACTGGCTCGACAGGCCCTCCGCGGTGGTGCTCGCGGGTCTGACACTGCTGGTCGGGGTCGCCGACGGTGTCGTCGCGGCGGTTGACACGCGAGACACACTCGTCGGTGTCGCCTACGTCCTCGCCTGGCTCCTGTACGTCCCGCTGTTTCTCCGCTACGTCGATGACGAGGCCTCGTACACCGACGGTCCTGTCAGGGTCGACGAGGGCTGACCTGTCGGTCTCATACGGTCGTGCGCAAGGAATTACCGCCAACGACAGGGTATCACGCGTGCCGGGGTCGCGTCGGAGGGAACAGAGTTCTGCACGACCGTATCAGCCCCCCGCTATCTCGTCGTCGAGTTCGGCGAAGTCCTCGATGACCCTGACGAAGATGAACGCCTCGGTGAACGCCCCGCCAAGGAGCACGACGAACCGCTGTTCACCGGGGTCGGTGACCTCGTAGGCCCCCGTCGACCCGCCGGGTTCGCCGGCGCCATCGATATCGAGCCTCAACCGGTAGGACCCGGCCGTCTCCAGCACGCCCTCGTAGATGGCCGCGGGCTCGCGCTCGCCCCCACCCGACGACGGGGCCAGTTCGACACGCTCGTCGAGCAGTGTCTCCCCGCCCGGGCCGACCAGTTCGAGCGAACCGGTCAGGCGCCGGTCGACCGTGTTGAACAGGTTCAGCTCCCCGGTGACCCGGTCAGCGACGAACTCGCTGGCACGGGTACAGCCGGCGAGTCCGCCCGCGAGCACGCCGACACCTCCCGCGAGCGCCTCCCTGCGTGTGAGTCGGGCCGGACGGTCGTCATCAGAGCGCATCGGTCGTGAACTGCTGAGACTGTCCGCGGACTTGACTCCGGTGGCGGGTTTCCCCGCCAGCAACCAGCACCCACTTACCCGCGACAGTCGAAACAGACGTATGCGCATCGCCGACCGGATGCAGGCAGAGGGAGACAGGGAGCGTCTGACGGTGGTTCCGGAGAGTCTCGACGACCTGTGGCATCTCTCGCATATCGTGGAGCCGGGCGACCGGGTGGCGGGCGACACGACCCGGCGCATCCAGCGCAACGACGACCAGCTCCGGGACACCGGCGGCGAGCGCGAGCACATCTGGGTCGGTCTCGACGTCGACACCGTCGAGTTCGCCCGTTTCGCCAACCGTCTGCGCGTCGGCGGCCGCATCGAGGAGTGCTCCCGCGAGGACCAGCTCGGCCAGTACCACACCATCAACGTCGAACAGCACACCGAACTCGAGGTCGAGAAACGCTTCAAGCCCGACCAGCGCGACCGACTGGCGGCGGCGGTCGAGGCCACCGACAACCCCGATGTCGCCGTCGCCACCGTCGAGGAGGGGCAGGCCTACGTCCACACGGTCGCACAGTACGGCACCGAGGAGCGGGCCTCTATCCGTGGCCCCAGCGGAAAGGGCGAGTACGCACGCCCACGGGCGGAGCTGTTCGGCGAACTCACGGCCGTGCTGGCGCGGATGGAGGTCG
Source organism: uncultured Halobacteriales archaeon (assembly GCA_964520075.1). GTDB lineage: Archaea > Halobacteriota > Halobacteria > Halobacteriales > Haloarculaceae > Halovenus. The sequence continues at coordinate 1,559 of CAZFMN010000050.1, forward strand.
ACGCAATCGTGCTCGCCGGACCAGGGTTCACGAAGACCGACGCACTCGGCTACATCGAGGAGGAGGCCCCCGAGGTGGCCGAGCACGTCACCACCGTCGATACGTCGAGTGTCGGCGACCGGGGGGTCCACGAGGTGCTCAAGCGCGGCGCCGTCGAGGAGATACAGCGCGAGACACGCATCGCCGAGGAGTCCGAACTGATCGACGACCTGACCGAGCGCATCGCCGAGGGGGCGAAAGTCGCCTACGGCCCCGAGCAGGTCGCACGGGCCGCCGAGTACGGTGCAATCGAGCGGTTGCTCGTGCTGGACGACCGCCTCCGGGCCGAGCGGTCGGGCGAGGGTGACTGGGAGGTCGACGCCGACGAGATAATCGAGACGACCGAACAGAAAGGCGGCGAGGTGACTGTGTTCTCCGGCGAGTTCGACCCCGGCCGGCAGCTGG
>CAZFMN010000050.1:2102-18115 GCA_964520075.1 uncultured Halobacteriales archaeon
CCGGCAGTATCAAAACACCCAAACCAGCGCGCGCCGAGAGTTCAGTACACCACACCGGTGGTCCACGTGCAAAAAAAGAGCGAGTACACCGACGACTACACTAACAAGACGCTGTATCTGCCGGGACCGACAGAGGTTCGCGAGGAGGTCACCGAGGCGATGGCTCAGCCGATGTTCGGCCACCGCATGGACCGGATGACGGACCTCTACACGACCATCGTCGAGGACACGAAGGAGTTTCTCGACACCGAGCAAGAGGTGATCATCCTCACGGCGTCGGGAACTGAGTTCTGGGAGGCGACCACGCTGAATCTCGTCGACGAGCGGATGCTCGTGCCGACGTCGGGCGCGTTCAGCGAGCGCCAGGCGAACGTCGCCGAGCGACTCGGCAAGACCGTCGACCGCGTCGAGTACGAGTGGGGACAGGCGGTCAGGCCCGACGATATCCGGGCCGCACTGGAGTCGAGTGACGAGGGCTACGACGCGGTGGGGATGGTGATGAACGAGACCTCGACCGGTGTTCGCAACCCCGTGGAGGCGGTCGGTGACCTGCTCGGTGAGTACCCCGACACGTACTTTATCGTGGACGCCATCTCCTGTCTGGGCGGGGACTACATCGATATCGACGCACACAATGTCGACGCCATCTTCACCTCGACACAGAAGGCCTTCGCGATGCCGCCGGGGCTGGCGGTCTGTACGGTCAGCGACGCGGCCTACGAGCGGGAACTCGAAAAGGAGTCGGCCTCGTGGTACGGCGGGTTCCAGCGCTGTCTCGACTACTACGACCGGAAGGGACAGACCCACTCCACCCCGGCGATTCCGCTCATGCTCGCCTATCGCGTACAGATGAAACACATGCTGGCGGAGGGCCACCGGGAGCGCGACCGGCGCCACCGCGAGATGGCCGAGTACACCCGCGAGTGGGCACGGGACCAGTTCGGTCTCTTTCCCGAGACGGGGTACGAGTCGCAGTCGGTCACCTGTGTCGAGAACACCCGGGGTATCGACGTCGCCGAGACCATCGAGGCTGTGTCGGCGGAGTACGACATGGTCTTCTCCAGCGGCTACGGGGCACTCGGCGAGGAGAGCTTCCGCATCGGGCATATGGGCGAGCACACCGTCGAGAGTATCCGGGCGCTCACCGACGCAATCGAGGACGTCGCCGGTCTGTGACCGCTAGTCGGTGGAGCGCGTAGGCGAGAAAGACGAGTCCGGTGAACTGCATAACGGACGTAGTCGTCCAGACCCGCCAGTTCCTCCGGTATCCAGTCCCTGTATACGGGCTCTCCGGGTGCCGGTTCGTCGATGTCCCTGTACCGGACCCGCTGTCCGAGGGGGTTCAGCGTCGTCACACAGCCAGCCGTCGCCACCACACCGGCCCCGACTCCCGCCAGCAACTCCCGCCGTTGGAGTGTGTCGTGTCTCTCCGTATCTGTACCCACAGTCCGGGTTCTGACGGTCACCGTGGACGGGTGCGCTTCCGCGCTCTGTCACACCTCCTCGATACGGACGCCGAAGTCGTCGACCCATCCCGACGGGGCGAGAGTGACCGGGTGTGAGACCGTCCCGGTGTTCTCCCCGTCGAGGTGGACGCGTTCGGCGATTGTCCTGGCCAGACCGCGTGGCAACTCGTTCTCGTCGTGGAACATATCGACCGTTATGCCAACCCGGTCTGTTCCGTCGGGAGCGACGAGGTCGACGAGGACGTCGACAGGCGAGCGGGGAGCAAAGCAACCCGCGAGCAACGACCCGTGAGCGGCGGGTGGCCGACCGGACAGCAGGCTCTACTGGCGGCGAACGTCCGCACGGATTTCCCTCCGGCAGTATCACTCCAGCACCTGTCGGACCTTCGTGACGAGTTCGTCGGGGCTGAACGGCTTGAGCACGTAGTCGTCGGCACCACGGTCGAACGCCCGCTCGACGGTGCCGTCGCTGTCTATCCCCGTCAGCACGATGACCGGAATCGCGGCGAACGCCTCGTCGTCGGCGCGCTCCGCGAGCACGTCGAACCCGCTGACACCCGGCATCCGCAGGTCGAGCAGCACACACGACGGTCGCCCTCCCTCCTCGACGTAGCTGAGCGCCCCGGCACCGCCCTCGCGCGACTCTATCTCGAACCCCTCGCTCTCGAAGGTGTACTCGAGCAGCGCCCGCAGGTCCGGGTCGTCCTCGACGATCAGTATCTCGTCTGTCATACCTGTGTTCCGCGTCTCGCCCGCGGCCGGCGCCGCCGACTGCCGCCCGGGGTGGGCTATCCCCCTCTACGTACCGAGGGATATAAAAAGCGAGGAACTACCCGTGCTGTGGACACAACAGGGATATGACAGTCCACGCTGGCGCGGCCCGGTGGACCTGTTTCGGCGGCCGAGTCGACACACAACCGTTAACTTCGGACCGGCGAAGAGTGGGTATGGAACACGAGAGGGCAGGACGACTGGCGACAGACGTGCTCGCGGCACTCGAGGAGGCCGTCATCGCCGACCGTGCGTTTCTGGAGACGGCACTCGCGGGCGTGCTCGCCGGCGGACACGTGTTGCTCGAGGACGTCCCCGGCACGGGAAAGACACTGACCGCCCGCTCGTTCGCGCAGGTGCTCGACCTCGAGTTCTCCCGGGTGCAGTTCACGCCCGACCTGCTCCCGGCCGACATCACCGGGTCGAACGTCTACAACGAGGCCCGCGGCGAGTTCGAGTTCGCGCCCGGTCCGGTGTTTGCGAACGTGGTGCTGGCAGACGAGATAAACCGTGCCCCGCCAAAGACACAGGCCGCGCTGCTGGAGGCGATGGGCGAGCGACAGGTCACCGTCGACGGACAGACCCACGACCTGCCGGAGCCGTTCGTCGTCATCGCCACGCAGAACCCCGTCGAGCAGGAGGGAACCTTCGGTCTGCCGGAGGCCCAGCGCGACCGGTTCATGATGAAGACGTCCATCGGGTACCCCGACGCCGAGGGCGAGCGGACGCTGCTCGACCGGCGGGCCGACCGCACCGACCGGATGCCCAGTGTCGACCCGGTGCTCCCGGGCAGTCGGGTCCCCGAGTTACAGCAGGTCCCCGAGGAGGTCTGGGTCGAACCGGCGCTCCGGAACTACATCGTCGAACTGGGTCGTCAGACCCGTGCCGACGAGCGCGTCGAGGTGGGGGTCTCGCCGCGTGGCACACAGCGCCTGTTCGAGGCCGCCCGCGCCGTCGCGACGATGGCCGGTCGGGGGTACGTCGTCCCGGACGATATCAAGCGGCTCGCGGTGCCGGTGTTCGCACACCGACTCGTGTTGCGGACCGACGCGAGTGTCCGCCGAACGACGCCGGAGACCGTCGTCAGGGAGGTGCTGGAGCGGGTGGCGGTGCCGTCGGTCGAGCCCAGCGATGGAGCGCCCAGAGCCGACGGCGACCGGTACTGACGGCGCTACCGGAGCGCGAGTGCGAGTGCGAGCGACACCAGTCCGGCGACGAAACTGGCGAGTGCGAGCAGGTCGGTCCCGGTCGCGGTGCCGGTCGGTGCCGGGAGTCTGCCGACCACCACCAGCGCGAGCGTGGCCGCACCCAGACCCACCAGGACGGTCCCGGCGAGGTGGACGAACTCGACGCGCCGGGCCCGGCCGACCCCCACCTCGCGAACGAGCCTCGCCCCGAACTGACCGGCATCTCTGACCAGCAGACACGCCGCGACACCCCCGACCACCAGCCACGCCGGCGCCCCCACCGTCGCGCCGAACGCGAGCGCGAGGAACAGTCCACCCGCCGCGAGACTCGCGCCCGGACTCGTCGCCGAGAGCAGTCCGGACCAGAGTGCGAGCCGCACCCCCAGCAACAGTGCCGTCGTCACGCCCACACACGCCAGCACGGCCAGCAACAGCACCGTCGACTCGCCGAACGAGTCGGCGACTGTCGTCGACAGGTCACGGACCCCGTCCTCGATCTCCATCGGGAACCGCCGGAGCAGCTCCGCGGTCACCCGCCGGTAGGCCCACTCGGCCACGACGACGACACCGACTGTCGTGACCGCGCCGCCGACGATGGCCCCGGCAACCCGTCGCCCCGGGCTGAACCGGCCGGCGAACGGTCCCGGCAGGCGGCCGACACCGACGGTCAGCAGCGCCGCGAGCACCGCGAGCGCGGACGCGAGCACGACCGACTCCGGGAGGACCCCGGTCGCCGGCGCGAGAAGCGTCCCCGTGAACCCACCGACCGGTTCGACGACCGCCCGTTCGGGGTTCCCACCCGCCTGTGCGACCAGCAGAAAGACGACCGCGGTCACGGCCGGTGGCACCCCCGACGCGACGACAACAGCCGTCGTCGTGCGGAGTTCAGTTCCAGGCTCCCAGCTTCGGACCGTCAGCGCGGCGCCCAGAACCGCAATCGAGCAGCCGACCACGACGCTGACCTGCCCCAGTATCTCCAGCCAGCCGACCGACAGCAGCGCCTCGCTCTCGACGGGGAAGATATCCTCCACCAGCAGGATCGTCACGAGCGCGATACCCCCGACGACACCCGCCCCAGCCGGAGCCGCGAGCAGTCCGCCGCCAACTCCCGCGCCGACCCGGTCCAGTGTCGTCGAGAGCCGGACGGCGAGCACGAGCGCCACCATCCCGGCGGCTCCGATGGCTGTCGGGCCGACCGCGGTCGGGAACGCCCGGAGGAGGAGCCCGACCACCGCGGCTGTCGTCACCACCACCACCGCGGCTGTCAGGCGTGTCACGCGGGTCCCGCTCCGGCTCCGGTCGGCCGCGTGTGCCACTCAGCTCACCTCCCCGCTCTGTGTGGGTGCCCAGTCGAACACCTCACCGAGGTCCTCGAGACGCCGCAGACGGAGCCGCCGGCGCAGACCGGCCGGCCGGGTCTCGACACCGCCCGCGGTCGTGACGTCCGGGCTGACCACGACCAGTCCGTGCCCCGCGTCGGTCACCGCGCGACCGAACGTGACCGGCCAGTCCTCCAGCGCCGGCGTACACAGGATGACCCGTGTCGCCGCCGGTAACTCGTCGAGAAGCTGCCGGGTCGACCGGTCCAGTTCTCGCCCGGCCCCGCCGTCGGGCCGAGCGGCGCGCTCGCGCGGTGTGCCGGTCCCGACCGCTGTGTCTGCCGTCTCCGTGGCCCCCGCCCGCTCGCGTCCGGTGGGGTCTCGCCCCTCCATCACGTCACGAACGTCGGCGAGGAGGACCGCCGGGTCGGTCTGTCGCGTCGCTCCGTCGGTCCAGGCGACACCGCCGGCCGTCGACAGCGGTCCCCCGGGGTCGAGACCGGCGACACCCACACCGGCGAGGGTGTCTCTCCGCTCCAGACCGGTCACGAGCCGCCCGGCGGCCTCGAGTGCCAGCATCGCCCCCGAGGGGTGGTCGGGGACCGGTCGTGTCCGACCCGGTTCGCGGACGTCGACCACCACCACCGTCCGGGCCGCCTGCTGGTCACGGTACTCGACGGTCACGAACTCGCCGGTCTTCGCGACGTGGCGCCAGTCGATGCGCCGCATCGGGTCACCGCGGCGGTACTCCCGGGTCGCGTGGAACTCGGTCCCCTCGCCGCGCCCGCCGCCTGACAGCTGCTCCGTGCGGCGCAACACGGCGTCGGTCAGCGGGTCACGGCTCGGTGTCCGACAGGTCAGCCGCTCCCCGCTGTCGACGGACACCCGCCCGGTGTGGACCCCGGAGCCAGACAGCGGGCGCGCCCGGACCAGCGGCCCGTCGAACTCGTGCTCGCCGCGACGGGCGACGACGCTGTACTCGAGTGTGGCCGTCTCGCCGGGTGCGAGTGTGACCGCGGTCCGTGGCGACCCCGCGACGACCGCCAGCTCCGGCACACCGTCGGCCACCCGGATGTCCGGCAACACCCGGTCACCAGCGTTCTCGAGACGGAGTCTCACGGTGACACGCTCGCCCGGTCCGGCATCCTCGGGCTCGAACGACCGGGTTGCACGCAGGTCGGGTGCCGCGGACAGCCCCGAGACCAGCCCGTAACAGACGTACACGAGCGGGACGACCGCCGCGCCGTACAGCGTTGGCTCCGCGAACGCCAGCCCCATCCCCGCCAGTGAGAGTGCGGCCACCAGCCCGATGCGCCACCGGTCGGCCGTCATCGTCCCCCCAGTCGTTCGACCGCTCGCACTGTCCGCGCTACCCGTCGCCGCCGCTCGCGCTCCGGCGTGAGCCAGAGTCGCAGGCGTGCCCGCCGTGACACACCGCCGGCGAGCACACCCGCCGCGAGGTCGTCACCGGTCCACTCCCCGCGGCGGACTGCCTGCTCTGCCGTGGCCGGCGGGACGTTCGCCGCGTCCGCGTACGTCTCCGCGGCCAGCTCGGCCAGCTCCGACCGGACACGCTCCCACGCCTCGCCGCCCTCCCGGACGGCGGCTCCGACCTCGGTCCCGAGTCTGTCGGTGCGGGTGTCGTCGGTCGAGGGCTCCGTGGCTCGTTCGAACGGGTCACCGTCGGTCCGCGACCGCCGCCACGGCACCGCCCCGACCAGCACCGCGACGACACCGCCCAGAACCAGCATCAGCTCCGCGGTCCCCGCGGAGGCGACCGTCTCGACCGCCGTCTCGACCGGTCCGGAGCCGACCAGCCCCGGCGCGAGCACGAGTCCGACACCGAACAGTGTCGCCAGCACGCCGAACACGCCGAGCCCGGTCTCGACCCGACCCATCAGTCGTCACCCCCGGCCGGACCGTCACGGGTGGCCCGGTCCTCTCTCTCTTGAGCGGTCTCGATCGCCTCGACGGCCGTCTGGACCCGGTCGAGGTTGGCCGGCTGGCCGCCGTACTCGACCGCCCGGAACGCGTCACGGAGTGTCCGCACGGCGTCGGCCGGCAACCCGTCCTGTTCGATCGCGTGTGCCGCGAGTTCGCCCGGCGTCCGGGTCGCCGCCGGCGCGCTCACGTGCTCGAGGAACCGCGACCACGCCGCCCTGACGCCGGCCCGCTCGTCTGTGACCGCCGCCGCCGCGTCGACGACGACCGGTCCGTCCTGTCCGTCCCCCCACCGGTCCCCCTCGTCGGTCGGCTCCGACAGCCCGAGCGCCACGAACACCAGTCTGACCCCGTCACGGACCCGACCGACCGCGGCACCGACCACCGAGTCCCCGCGGCCGACCCCGGTGACCAGCGCCCGAACCGGCATCTCCCGGAGTCTCCCGACCCCCCGCCGGATACTGTCGCGCACACTCCCCGACCGGCTCCGCCGCCGGACGAACAGATACACCACCCCCGGGACGAGGAACACCGCCCCCGCGACGAGCGCGGTGTTCACCAGCAACCCGTCGACGGTCGCCCCGGCTGTCACACCGTACCGCGTGACGGCCACGTCGGCCGACCCCGCGAGCGGCAGTCTCAACGAGACCGTTCCGTCCGTTCCGGTCGTCCCGACTGTCTCGCCGTTCACCTCGACCGGCACACCGACCGCCGGCTCGTCACCGTAGGTCGCCTCGACGGTCGCGGGTGCGAGCGGCACCGCGAGCGGCCACCCGGTCTCGACGCTCACCTCGAGCGGCGACAGCTCCAGCGTCCGCTCGCCGGTGAACTGACCCTGCTCGACGGCGAGGGTCGCGGACCCCGCCGACGGTGGCAGGTCGAAGGTCACCCAGCCGGCCTCGTCGGTCCGGCCGCGCACCTCACCGCCGAGTCGCACCGGCGCGTCGACCAGCGGCTCACCCCCGACGAGCGCTGTCACCCCCACCTCGTTTCCCGGCACCACCTCACCGCTTATCTCCAGACTCACCTCCGTCGTCACGCCGACCGTCTCCCTGTACACCGGTTCCTCCGTCCCGTTCTCCCTGTCTGGCTGGGCGAGGACACCGCCACCGCCGAGACCGCCCGGCATCGAGACACCGCCGCCCAACAGGCCGCCCGACCCCTGGTCGTCGGTCGCGTTGTCAGACCGGTTGTCACCCGGTTCGGGTGTCGGTTCGGGTATCGGTTCGGGCTGGGTGTCGTTCACAGCCCCGAGTGGGTACAGCGCGATATCGAGCGTGTCGGTCCCGGGCACCACTCCGGTCACGGTCCCGTCGGGACCTGTTGTGCCGACCGTCTGGTTGTTGAATTCGACGCGGACGTTGTTGCGTGTCTCGTCGTTCTCGGTGACGGTCGCCTCGACGGTGACACCCGGGACCGCAGTCCGGTTGAGTTCGACCGCCCAGCCTGGTCCCGCGTCCTCGCTGTCCTCGTCGAGGTCGAACTGCTCGCCGGGGCTGGCCGGGTCGGTGACGTTGTAGTCCTCGCCGACTGCCGCGAGTGCGTCCTCCTGTGTGCTCAGGCGGGCACCGCCCGGTGTCGGGTCGAACTGCACCCAGCCCACGTCCGGGAAGTACACCTCCACCCACGCGTGGGCGTTCATCCCCCTGACCTGGTAGGTGTCGTTGCCGACGTACTGGCCGCTCGAGTAGCCCACCGCGTACCGCGTGGGGATGTCCTGGGTGCGCAGCATCGTCGCCATCGCCGTCGCGAAGTACTCGCAGTAGCCGGCCTCCATCTCGAAGACGAACGTGTCGGCGACCTGGTCGCTGTCGCGGTACGCCTCCAGCGAGTAGGCCTTCTCCTGGCGGAGCCAGTCCTTCACCGCCTCGGCGACCTCGTACCGGCTGTCGGCCCCGGCGACGATGTTCCCCGTCTGGGTCGCCAGCCGGGGTGGTACGTCAGACGGCAGTTCGGTGTAGCGGTCGAACCCGGCCGGCTGGCTGCCGTTCGCCTCGCGGAGCAGTCCGGGTGTGCTCGGCGGCTTGTCGCTCACACCCGTGAAACGCGTCCCCGCGGAGAGGCGGCTGTCGGACTCCAGCCCACCCTCGGCGCTCACCTGTAGCCCCCCGCCGTCGAGACCGCTGACCGTCGTCGGTTGCCAGGGCACCGGCAGCGCCGTCGCCGACCTGTTGAGCGTGACGTTGTACTCGACACGCTCGAACCCGTTGCTCTCCAGCGGCGGGTCGTACGGCTCTGTCTCCGTGTTTCGCTCCCATCCGGTCCCGGTGTAGCTGTCGTAGGCCGCCGTTCGCCAGTACGTCGGCTGTGAACTCCGCGCGACGAAGTGTATCTCCGTGTCCGTCGAGGCGAACGTGCCGTTGTCGAGTCGCACCTCGCCGCCGGCACCGGTCTGTCCCCCCGGCGACAGCGACCCGAACCCCTGCCTGTCGGACCCGCCGTCACCGAACCCCCGCTCGTCGCTCGCCTCCTCCGCCGGGATCTTCTCGCCCGGAAGGACGCTGTCGATTGGGCTCCCGGCGAGCCCACCGGAGCCGACCGACGCGACGAGTGCACCGCCGGCCACCACCGCGACGACCGAACAGACCACGAACACGACGCGCCGTCTGGTGTGGCCGGCGCTACCGGAGGACGGGGACCCACTCTCGGGTGTCACTACCTGATTGTCGTCGCCCACAGTCATAACTGTGACGCGTGGTTGCTGGCGCCGACACGGGCGCGGGCCCCGTTCATACGGTCGTGCGCAATGAATTACCGCCAGAGACAGGATATCACACGTTCCGAGGCCGAATCGAAGTGAAAATACTTCTGCACGACCGTATCAGACGGTCTCGACGACCGCCCCCAGGTCGTCGAACTCCATCGCCAGCTCGGCCACCACCGCGTGCCGTCCGGGCTCGTCGGTGATGAGCCCCGCGACCAGTCCGAGTGGCTCGCCCTCCTCGACCAGCGACACCGGGTCCAGCCGCTGGACGTGCTCGTCGAAGCTGTCGTAGGCGTCGAACGTCTCGGGTACCCGCGTCCGGAGGTCGATCTCCAGCAACGCCTGGAACAGCCCGGCCAGCAGTTCGGCCACGTCGAGCCCCTCGACCAGTCCGACCAGGTCGAACTCGGTCAGGTCGGCGGTGAACTCGTTGTCCACGACCGTCGCGTCGGCGGTGTCGGTCTCCGTGTCGAGGTCGATACCACCCGCGAGGTTGCCGCTCGTGCCGGTCGTGAGCTCGAGACCCAGGTCCAGGTCGATCTCTGGGGGGTCCGTCGAGAACCCCTCGCCCAGGTCTGCCTCTACCGTCACCGTCGTCAGCGGGACCGTCACGAGCAGTTCCTCCTCCCCGGTCGACTCCATCGTGCCCGAGACGGGCGCGGGGTCGGCCGCGAGGCTGAAGTCGCTCAACAGCCCCTCGAAGTCGACACCGGCGAGTATCTCCTCTATGAACGGGAGGATCTGGTCGATCTCCCCCTCTGGTATCCCGTCGACGAACCCCGTGACCGCGACCAGAAGGTCCTCCACAGTCTCCGGTGGGCTGTCCAGCCCGTCGACGGCGCTCGGCAGGAACTCGAGCAGGTCCTGTATGCTGGTCGCGATCACGTCGACCGGGTTCTCGCTCTGTCCGTCCTCACCGAAGTCGGGGTGTTCGAGGATGCCCTGGACGACACCCGGGAGGATACTCGGCGCCGGGAGGTCGAACTCCTCGGCCAGTATCTGGAACAGGTCGGCGGCGGCCTCGGACTGCTCGGTGCTGAAGTAGAACCCCTCGATTGCCGCCGCTATCTCTTGGACCAGTTCGTCGAGTGTGAACGCCTCGACGAGGTCGGCCTGGATGTCGAACCCGGCGACGAGGTCGGAGACGAGCTGGTTCGGGTCGAGACCGAGCAACACATCCACCAGGTCGGGCACGTCGAACTGGGTGCTCTCCCAGTTGCCGTCGCTGAACGTCTCGGCGCTCAACTCGACCAGCGGCTCCCCGGTGTCCAGTGTGGTGAACGGCTCCGCCTCGGTCCCGGTGTACTGCTCTGGGTTCACGTCGATTGCCGCGCGGGCGCTCTCGGCGGTTGCGCTGAACCCGCTCACCACCTCCACCCCGAACACGATGTCGACACTCGCGTCGCCGTTGTCACTCGCCACGGTCGCCTGGATGCTCTCCTCGCTGTCCCCGGCGGTCGTGTAGCTGAACTCGCCCGATACCGTCTCACCGCCGCCGACGGTCACCTCCTGGCTGCCCTCCTGGCTCCCGTCGACGGTGAACACGAGCGTCTGGGTCCCCTCCAGGTCGCCCGTGTTCTCGACCATCCACGGGATGGTTGTCTCGGACCCCGCCTCGACGCGGACCGGGCCGGGCGCGCTGATGTCCACCGCGAACGAGGCCGCCGCCAGAACGTCGACCGACATGCTGGTCTCGTCGTCGTCGGTGGCGACCGCGACCGACAGCTCGCCGCTGGCGTCCCCGGCGGCCGTGTAGCTGAACTCGCCGGAGGCCGTCTCGCCGCCGCCGACGGTCACCTCCTGGCTGCCCTCCTGGCTCCCGTCGACGGTGAACACGAGCGTCTGGGTCCCCTCCAGGTCGCCCGTGTTCTCGACCGTCCACGAGACGGTCGCCGACCCCCCGGGCTCGACGCTCTCCGTCGCGGACTGTATCTCCACCCCGAGGTTCGCCTCCGCGCTCGGTTCCCCGTTGTCCCCGCCCCCGTCGTCGCCGTTGTCTCCGGTGCTGTTGTCACTGCTGTCGTCGCTGTCGTCACCACCACCACCGAGACAGCCTGCCAGCCCGAGTGACGCCGAACCGCCCAACAGTGCCAGAAGTCTGCGACGTTCCATATCCCAACGACTCATCTGGGCGTACATAAGACTTCTTTTGCCCGGTCACCCGTCGTGGACCACGACAGTGACCGGCAGACCCCCCGGAGCCGCGGAGTACCGGCGGGTGTCCGTGCCCGGCCAGACCTGTCACCGGCAGGAACGCCAGCGGGAGAGCGCCTGTCCCGTCGCGTCTCCGGCAGACACACCGGTTCGGGAGGTGTCGGGCCGTCGGCTACAGCGGCTCTATCTCGAGGGTGAGTTCGAACCAGTTGTCGCCCTCGAACTCGCCGGGGAGACCGAGTCGTTCGTCGACGAACTCGTTGCCGAACGTGTCCTCGACGATGGACTCGTTGTCGACGACGGTGGCGACGACGGTGCCGTCCTGGACCTCGAACGACCCCGAGAGTTCGCCGCTCGTCCCGGTGGTGGCGTTCAGCGGGAACTCGAGCGTGAGCTCCTCACCCTCGTTGTTCTCGACTGTCGCCTCGATGCCACCCTCGACGGTCATGCGACCCTCCTCCTCGTCGTAGTCGCCGGAGAACCCGTTCGGTGCCGCAATCTCCGGTGTGATGCCCGGAACAACGTCGATGGGTGGGAAGTTGAGCGTCGTCGACTCCCAGGTGCCGTCGTCGTTCAGTTCGGCCTCGACCGAAACCGGGTCCGGGATGTCCTCCGAGGGCGGCAGGTTCAGGTCGGTCTCCCTGAACTCCTCCTCGCTCGACGTGCCGAAGGCGACGATTCCGCCCTCTCTGCTCTCTGCCCGGAACGAACCCGAGACGACCTGACCGTCACCGCCGTCACCGCCGCCGTTACCGCCGTCACCACCGAGACACCCGGCGAGTGCAACCGTGAGCGAGCCCCCCAGCAGACCGAGCGCCGTTCGCCGTTCCATATCTGGTGGCAACCAGCACATCCATATAACCCTTCTCATCGACCATGACAGATATCTGTACTCCCCCGTGTCGACTGGTCGGGACAGACTCCCGCCCCGGGTCTGGTCACGACCGACAGACACAATCACGACCGACAGACACAATCACGACCGACAGACACAACGGGACAACGGGCACAGACACGGTATGACGGCACACGAGACCGAGGTCGAACTCCGGGTTCGGTACCGCGATATCGACTCGCTGGGGCACGTCAACAACGCGGTCTATGTCACGTATCTGGAACAGGCCCGTGTCAAGTATATCCGCGAGGTGTTCGACGCGACACCGGAGGACCCCGGCTTTGTCGTCGCCAACGTCGGCGTCGACTACGAGCGTGCCATCGAACTTGGGGAGACGGTGGTCGTCGCGCTGGGGGTCACCGATATCGGACAGTCGAGTGTGACGATGGACTACGAGATACGCGCGGACGGCACTCTCGCGGCGACCGCGGAGACCACCATCGTCGCGCTCGACGAGACCGGTGACCCGACACCGATTCCGGAGACCTGGCGCGAGCGCATCACCGCCCACGAACGCCGGACGTTCTGACTGAACATCTCGCTGCCCGGGTGCGGTTGCGTCACACAGGACCGGAACGCTCAACTGGGGAGCACCCCCGAGAGTCGGGTATGGAACTGCTCGAGCGGTACGGAATCAGCCCCGAACTGGCGTGGGTGTCGGCGCTCGTCGCGAGTGCGCTCGCGGTCGCCGGCGCCGCGGTGGCGTTCACCGAGCGGGTGTACTGGGGGTTCATCTGGCAGTACTTCTGGGGGCCGGTTCACGCCGACGCGGACGGTGTCGAGTGCTACGTGCGACTCACCGAACAGGGCCAGACAATCGAGGCCACCGGCGCCAACTGTTCACCGGGGTCGTACGACACGACGGCGTTTGTCGCCGAACCCGGCTACACCGTCGTCTCGACGCTCGGCTACATCACCGTGCTCGTGTTCATGCTCGGCGGGGTGTACCTGCTGTTCGAGAACACCGATTTCAGCCCGTACAAGCAGTTCTTCCTCGCGCTGGTGCCGTTCGTGCTGTTCGGTGGCGCCCTCCGCACGGTCGAGGATGCGTTCGTCGCCGCGCTCGATGCGGGGGCCACCCCGGCCCTCGAGTTTCCCGCGAGCGCGCTGCTGATCAGCCCGTTCATCTACTTCACCGTCTTCGGTATCGCAACCGGTTCGTTCTTCCTCAGCAAGTGGCTCCACCGTCGCGGCACGACAGACACCTACACCTACCCGCTCGCCACAATCGGTGTCGGGGTGCTCGTGGTCACCCTCGGCTATCTGGTCTCGCTCGCGCTGACGACCGACTACATCGCGTTCGAACCGACAATCGCCGCGAGCATCGTCGGTCTGGCGACGGTGTCGGCGCTCCTCGTCTACGCGGGCGCCGAGCGGTTCTGGCCCGCCGCGAACGCCGCCACCGGTGTCATCGGTCTGGTGGTGATCTGGGGCCACGCCGTCGACGGGTTCGCGAACGTCCTCGCGAACGACTGGACCCACGTCTGGAATCTCGGTGTCAGCTACAGCCCCAAACACCCGTTCAACGAGTTCGTCATCGACACGACCGGCAGCCTCCAGGGCGGTGACACCATCGCGGGTGTCTACATCGGCGAGGCCTGGCCGTTCGCGCTCGTCAAACTCGCGATTCCGCTGGCCATCGTCGCGCTGTTCAACGACGAGTTCATGGAGGAGAGCCCGCGGTTCGGCATCATGCTACTTGGTGCGATTATCGCCGTCGGCCTGGGACCGGGCACCCGCGACATGCTCCGGTTCACGTTCGGTATCTGAGACGCCATCTGACAACCGGACAGTTCCAGGGCCCGCCGAGGGTTCGCGTGGTGACAGGGCTGTCGCGGGGCACACTCCCCCTGTACACTCCGGCGAGTGTCGGACCGACAGCTCCAGCGAGTGACCGTGGCGGCTCCGACCGGCCACGGACCGCCGCGTTCGGCCCGTCGGTCCTCGGGCGGGGGTCATCACAAAAGAACTATGCGGGCGACAGACCACACTCGGGGTATGAGTGTCGACACCCCGGAACTTGCTTTCGAGGATGGACTGTTGCCGGCGGTCGCACAGGACGCCGACACGGGCGAGGTGCTGATGCTCGCGTACGTCTCCCGGGAGGCGCTCGCACAGACCCGGGAGACGGGGCTCGCACACTACCACTCGCGCAGTCGCAACGAGCTCTGGCAGAAAGGTGAGACCAGCGGTCACGTCCAGCACGTCGAGCAGGTCCGTGTCGACTGTGACGGCGACGCCCTGCTGTATCTCGTCGACCAGGATGGCGGGGCCTGTCACACCGGGTACGAGACGTGTTTCTACCGCTCGCTCGACGGCGAGACGGTCGCCGACCGGGCGTTCGACCCCGAAGAGGTCTATGAGTAGCGCGGACACCACCACCGAGACCGAGGCGCTCGTCGACCGTCTCGAGCGGACAGAACGGCAGGTGTTCGCGGCACAGGCCCGTGTCGAGGAGTTCGGGCAGCGGGATATCGAGCAACTGGCCGACGCCTACCGGGCGTTCACGGGTCTGCTCGACCGCTACGAGGACCAGGTCGTCGGCGACGCGGGTGACGTACAGACCATCGTCGAGTTCCAGAGTCAGGTCGCGGAGGTCTACGGCAACATCCCGTCGGATACACTGCTGTACGCAACCTTCCAGGAGTCCGCCGACTACCTCAAGCAGAAGTACTTCACCGAGTCGGACTTCGAGCACGTGCGCGAACAGCTGGAGCCGGTTGGCGACATCGTGGCCCGACTCGACGAGTACCAGCAGAGACAGCAGGAGTACCGCGACGTTCGTCAGGCGGTCCGGCGGGAGATACGCGGCCTGCGAGAGCGCATCTCGGAGTTCGAGCGGCTGGTCGAACTGAGCGAGGCGGACCTGGACGCACCGACCGACCGGCTCCGTGAGCCAATCGAGACGTACAACGAGCAGGCCACCGAGGCGTTTCGAGCGTTCGTCGAGGACGAGTCCGCGCGCGAGGTGGTCGCGGCGCTCGACGCGATGGAGGCGTACCCGCTCGTGCCGTTCGAGTCACCGCCGGACGCGCTGACGGCGTACCTGCAGACGGCCGAACCCGGTGAGATGCCGGTGCCGAAGCTCCTCGAGTACACCCGGTACTCCCGGTCGAAGCTCCGCCACTACGTCGACGACCCCGGCCGGTTCGAGCGTGTCGTCGGGGGGCAGGAGACGTTCCTCTCGAGACTCGACGCGGAGCCGCTTCGGATCGGCTGGCCACCGCCGACGGCCGAGGGGCTCCGGTACCGCTGTCGGGAACTGACGGCCGCGCTCAACCGGATTGCACCCCCCGTCGTCGAGCAGTTACGGGCCGTCGCGGCCCTCCCGCGTGCGACTGACTACGAGCGCCTGCATCACAGCGCCACCGCCAGCCAGCAACTCACCGACGAGGACCGCAGACGGCTCCGATCCGGTGACGTCGAGGCGACCCTGACCGACCTGCGCGAGCACCGTGACCGTCTCCAGCAGGCGCTCGACGACAGCCGCGACCCGCCGTAGCCGCCGGCGAGAGACCCGACCTCTCGTCTCGTGACCCGATCCGAGACGGGACCGCAGATCTGTACGTCGAGAGG
>CAZFMN010000051.1:0-16197 GCA_964520075.1 uncultured Halobacteriales archaeon
TTCATCCCGCAGAACCCGGTCGTCGCGTTGAACCCGAATCCGAGTGCGCCGACGAGAGCCAGCACGCCGGCCTTGCGCCTGCCTTTCTTCAGCGTACTGATCGCGACGACGGTCAGCAAAACGGCGAGCAGTGAGCGGACGAGTCGGTCGCGGCCACCAACGTTTGTTTCGGCCATAGCCGATGGATGAGCCTCATTAGATTTATATCTTTTCTCGGGGGACCGCGGGCGCCGAATCTGACAGCGGCACAACTACCGGTCAGTTGCTGTGTGAGCTCCATCTCGGGGACCTGTCGTGGGAGCGGTTGAGAGACCAGCGAACAACCGACCGGCGGCCGTCGTGGCGGTGGAGTCAGTCGAACAGCGTCAGGTGGTCACGGGGCACGCCGAGCGTGACCGACGTCCCCGGTGGCGGTGGTTCGGCGGACGTCTCGACGAGCAACTCCGCGCCAGTCCGTGACTGGACGGTCACGTCGTAGCGGTGGCCGACGTCGGTGACGCGGGCGACCGCCCCGGCGAATGTGAGCACCGCCCCGTCACCGCCCGGGGACTGCCCTCCGGTATCGGTGTCTGCCGTCTCGCCGCTGTTCGTGGGCCTCTGCCCGGCGGGACCGGCAGGCGTCACATCGCCGGTGTTCGAGAGCGTGATGTGCTCCGGGCGGACGTGGCAGGTGACCGTCGCGCCCGGTTCGAGGTCCTCTACTCCCGACAGTTCGGGTGCAGTCAGCCTCGTCTCGGCGAGCGCGACAGCGAGTGGGTCCGTCTCGACGACGGTCGCGGTGAGGCTGTTCGAGCGGCCGAGAAACGACGCGACGAACCGGGTCGGCGGGGAGTGGTACAGCTCTCGGGGGCGGCCGACACCGGCGACCTGCCCCGCATCGAGGAGCACGAGCCTGTCCGCGAGCGCCATCGCGTCGGTCTGGTCGTGGGTGACAAACAGCGTCGTGACGCCGGTCTCGCGCTGGATGCGGGCGATCTCGTCGCGCAGACGCTCCCGCAGGGTCCGGTCGAGCGCCGATAGCGGTTCGTCGAGCAGCAGGACATCGGGTCGCGGGGCGAGCGCCCGTGCCAGTTCGGCCCGGCGCCGCTGCCCGCCGCTGAGTTCCGCCGGGTACGCTGCCCGCTGTCCGTCGAGCGCCACGAGGTCGAGACACGCCGCAACACGGTCGGTCGCCTGCCCGGCGAGCCCGTAGGCCACGTTCTCGCGGACGGTCATGTGTGGAAACAGCGTCGACTGCTGGAAGACGACACCCACGTTCCGCGTCTCGGGCGGGTCGTCGGTGACCTCCTCGCCGCGGAGCAACACCCGGCCCGCCGTCGGTCTGACGTGCCCGGCAATCGCCTGCACCAGCGTGGTCTTGCCACACCCGCTCGGTCCGAGCAGACCAACCAGTTCGCCCGCCTCGACAGCCAGCGACACCCCCTCGACCGCGCGCTCGTCACCGTACCGGTGAGAGACCCCATCGAGTTCGAGTCTCATCGCGGACCAACACCGGGTGTCTGGCCGAGACGGAGCACCGTCGCGAGCACCGCGAGCGTGACAACGAGCAGCGCGAGCGCGAGCGGCACCACCGCGTCGATACCGCCGCGGACGAACTCGACCCAGATGCGGGTGGGCACCGTCCGGGGGTTGTACGCGACCATCATCGTCGCGCCGAACTCGCCCATCGCTCGCGCGAACGTCAGGACGACACCCGCGAGGATGGCCCGACCGGCCAGCGGCAGCGAGACGTGCCGGGCGGTTGCGAGCGGGCCGTGACCGAGCGACCGCGAGGCCTGCTCCAGGCGCTTGTCGACCGCACCGAACCCCGCCCGGGCGGTGACGACGACGAACGGTGCGGCGACGAACGTCTGTGCGAGCACCACCCCCACCAGACTGTCCGTGAGCGGGACACCCGCCGAGGCCGCCGCGGCACCGACCGGGGTGAACCGACCGACCGCCGTGAGTATCATCGTCCCACCGACCAGCGGCGGCATCACGAGCGGCAACACCACCAGCGCCTCGACGAGTCGCTTGCCGCGGAACGAGTACCGGGCGAGCACGTACGCAAGCGGCACACCGAGCGCTGTCGCGACTGCCGTCGACACCGGCGCGGTCAGGAGCGAGTTCCGGATTGCCCGCCGTGCCCCCGGGGTCGACAGCCCGGAGACCACCCCGTCGACACCCGTCCGCGTGAGAAAGGCCACGAACGGGACCGCGAGGTAAACGAGCATCAGTCCACCGAGCAGTGCCGGGAGCAGACGCTCCGGGGTGTAGCCCGACCTGCCGTCACGGGTCCAGTTCCAGTTCACGGCTCCACCCCCGTCGAGACCGCTCCCCGGTGTCGGTACGTCGCTCCGTTGCGGGTCCAGTTCCAACTCACGGCTCCACCTCGGCCGGAACGGCCCCGACAGGGCGCGGGAGCGGACTGCTGACGGTCAGCCCAGCCTCCTCGAGCAGGCCCGGTCTGTCGAGCAGGAACTGGACGAACCGTCGCCCACCCTCCGGACTGTCGGCGTCGTCGCTGACCGTCGCGCTGTAGACGACCGGTCTCCCGCGGGCGGTGTACCCCCCGTCTGTGGTGTACTCGACGGTGGCGTAGTGGTCGGCACGCGCCGGGTCCCCGAAGCTGTAGACCCGGGGGAACCCGAGGAACCCGACCCCGTGGTCGAGCGCCATGTTCCGGTAGACGACCGCCGCTGTGCGCGCCCCGCTCGCGACACCCGCGAGCAGCTGTGGCTCCGACGGTTCGACGTGCACGCGCGCCAGCAGTGTCTCGCGGAACCCGTCGAGACCGTGGTGCCGTTCGGCGAGTTCGAACGCCTGGACCGCGCGGTAGCCCAGCGGGTCCAGATCCGGGTCGCTGATGGCAACCTCACCGGGTTCGGCCTCCCGCACCGCGTCGTACCAGGCGGTCCCGCTCTCGAGACGGTCCGCGAACGCCGTCCCCCTGCGGTAGCCGAGCCCGATGCTGTTGCTCGCGAACTCGACATCCCAGTCGGTTATCCGCCCGTAGAGCCGGTCCCGGAGCAGTGTCGCGTCGGCGCTGACGACCACGTCCGGGGCGGCTGTGCGGTCCTCGACCATCCGCATCACGACGTTGGAGCCGTGGTACTCGCCGCGAACCACGAGACCGGTCTCGTCCTCGAACGCCGGGCCGACGAACTCCTCGACTGTCCCCGCGAGACTGCCCGCCGCCAGCACACTCACCCCGCCTGTCCCGAGCGCGGCACAGCCCGCGAGTCCGGCGGTCCCGGCGACTGCCCCCAGAAACCCCCGCCGCGAGAGCGGGAGGCTCCCCTCGGCCCCGGTGCGTTGTTTCCTGTTGGACACAACGCGCCGTTGTGTCGGGGCCGACATAACCGTTTTCACCGGCGGGACCATCCAGGACGGTATGACGGGGAACAGAGAGGCCGGTGACGGCGGGGGAGAGACCGCGGCGTTCGAGACCAAACTCCACAGCGGTGGCGTGGAGTTCGGTCGAACTGACAGCACCCTGCTCCGGGCGGTCGACGAGGCAGGGTCGCTGAACGCGGCGGCGTCGGCGCTCGGCCGGTCGTACTCCCACGCCCACCGGCGGCTGGCGACGCTGGAGGAGGCGTTCGGCCCGCTCGTGGAGTCACGGCGCGGCGGGGCAGACGGCGGCGGGAGCGCGCTGACCGACCGGGCCGACCGGTTGCTCGCCCGGTTCGAGCGGTTGCGCACCGGGTTCTCGGGTGTCGCGGAGGTCACGGAGACGGTCTTCCCCGGGCAGGTCCGTGACCGGACCGGGAGTGTGGTGACTGTCGAGACAGACGCCGGACTGCTCCACGCGCTCGCACCGGTCGAGGCCTCGAGTGTCGGTGTGACCGTCCGGGCGGACACCGTCACGCTCCACCGCGCGGACGGGGGGCCGGTCGCCGAGACCAGCGCCAGAAACAGGCTGACCGGGACCGTCCTCGGGGTCGAGAAACAGGACCGCCTCGCGCACGTCACGGTCGATGTCGGTGCCGACCGGCCGCTGACCGCACTGCTCACCGTCGGGAGCTGTGAGCGACTGGCAATCGCGCCCGGTACAGCGGTCGTGGCCTCGTTCAAGACGACGGCGACACGGGTGACTCCACAGCCCTGAGGGCTCCTGTCGGCACGATTGCTTCGTCTGTGCTGCAGACCCCGTTGCTCACGATATGACAGTTAAGGAAGCACAATCCACCTGTATGAATCTTGCGGGAGTGCGCAGGGTTGACCGAGATTCACCAGTGGCGCTGCTGTGGCTGAAACTCGGCGGTATCGCTCACATCCTGACGGGTATCTTCATCGCACTCGCCGCCATCGTCCGGGCGCTTGCGCTGATGTCCCACCGGCTCTCCTACGAGATGGAGCGCACGCAGGGCTGAAGCGGCTCTCTGCTGGTCGCGGTTCAGACACGGTGAGAGGCTGTTCGCGCCCGGGAGTGCACCCGGACTCGGTCACATCGACTCGGGCGCGGCGATGCCGAGGATGTCGAGTGCGTTCGCGATAGTGGTCTGTGCGGCGGCGACGAGCGCCAGTCGGGCGCGGCGTGTCTCCTCGGGCGCGTCGAGCACGGGACACTCCCGGTAGAAGGCGTTGAACGACTCGGCGAACTCGCGGGTGTAGGTGGCGACGACGTGGGGTTCGAGCCCCTCCGCGGCCGCCTCGACGACAGCCGGGAACCGCGCGATCTCCCGGACGAGGTCGCGCTCGGCGGCGGTGTCGAGGGTCGTCGTGTCGACGGCACCCGGGTCGGGTGTCTCCTCGACCTCGTCGAGAATACTGGACGCGCGGGCGTGGACGTACTGGACGTACGGGGCGCTCTGGGCCTCGAAATCCAGCGCACGCTCCCACTCGAAGGTGATCGCTTTCGTCGGCTGGCGGGCGACGATATCGTAGCGGACCGCACCGATACCGACCTGCCGGGCGATGCGGTCGATATCCGCCTCGGTCAGCGAGTCGTCACGGATGCGCCCCTCGAGTCGGTCCTCGACCTCCTCGCGGGCGCGACGGACTGCCTCGTCGAGCAGGTCGTCGAGGTCGATACCGGTTCCCTCGCGGGTGCTCATGCCGCCCTCGGGGAGGTTCACCCAGGAGAAGTGAATCGCGTCTATCCGGTCGGTGTCGTGGCCGAGCAGGTCGAGCGCGCGCTGGAGCTGTCGGGCCTGGAGCTCGTGGTCCTCGCCGAGCACGGTCACCGCGCGGTCGAAGCTGTCGAGCTTCCACTCGTGGTGGGCCAGATCCCGGGTGGTGTACAGCGAGGTGCCGTCCTCGCGCAGGAAGACGAGGTTCTTCTCGATGTCGGGCAGGTCGACCTGCCAGGCGCCGTCCTCGTAGACGGCGTGGTCGAGCTCCTGCAGCCGGGCCACCACGTCGTCGGTGGAGCCGTCCCGCATGAACCGGGTCTCCCTGACGAACTCGTCGAACGGTGCGGGGAGGCGGTTCAGGCTCTCGGCCATCCCCGAGAGCACCGTCTCGACGACCGCCGAGACGCGCTCGTAGGTCGCCTCCTCGCCCGCCTCCAGCCCCTGCATGATGGACTGTATCTCCGCCTCGGCCTCCTCGGTTTCCGACTCGGGGGCCTCCTCGAGGAACGTGCTCCCCTTCCGGTAGTAGCGCACGAGGTCGTAGTCGGGTTTGTCCCGCTCGGGGTCGGGGAGGTCTGACCCGTCGAAGTGCTCGTAGGCCCAGGTGAACATCGCGACCTGACGGCCGGCGTTGTTGACGTAGTAGTGACGCTCGACGTCGTAGCCGGCGTACTCGAGCAGGGTGGCGATTGCGTCCCCGATGATGGGGTTCCGCGCCCGACCGACGTGGACCGGGCCGGTCGGGTTGGCGCTCGTGTGCTCGACGACGACACTGGTCTCCCGGCTGTCGAGCTGTCCGTACCCCGGCCGGTCGGCGGCCACGAGCGTCGCCCCGGCGTAGCGCTCGCTCGGCACGGCGTTCAGATACGGGCCCCGTGTCTCGACCCGGTCGACGTACTCACAGCTGTCGGCGTCGAACGCGTCGGCGAGTTCGTCCGCGACCGCCGGCGGGGCTGTGCCGGCGACCTCCGCGAGCCGGAACGCGACACTGGAAGCAAGAACCGCGTCGATATCGTCCGGCGGGCGCTCGATGCCGAGGTCGTCGGCGGGGTAGCCGAGTTCCTCGAGTGTCCCGGCCAGCTCCGTCTCCACCTCGTCGCGCATCGCGAGGAACATACACACCGGTACTCCGGGCGCGGGTATAGTCGTGACGCTCGCGGGCGAACCGACCGTTTATATCCTGCCACCGGGAACAGGGAGTCGATGACCGACACCGACGACCCGGGAGCGGTGACAGTCTCGCTCCGGCCGGCCGAGCAGTCGGTTCCCGCGGGCGAGGAGACGACGCTCGCACTCACCGTCGAGGGGGCCGACAGCGGTATCTCCGCCTACGAGAGCGCCGTCACTCTCGAGGGAGCCGGGCGTGTGACAGGCGTCGAGTTGACCGGTGACCCGGTCGTCCCGGTCACCGAACGCGAGGACACCAGCGCCACGATGGCGGCGGCGATGGGACCGGACTCCGACCACGACCCTGCCGAGGAGATCACCGTCGCCGAGGTGACCGTGACCGGCGACGACGGAGCCTCACTCGTGCTCACCGTCGACGACGGGACCGAGGTCGCCCCGCTCGATGACACCACCGAGCGCTACACCGTCGACGACTGTGCGGGTGCCACGCTCGCTGTCGGTGAGGACGACTGAACGAGCGGCCCTCGCGGATGGAGCTGGTGACGGCGGGACGTGAGTCGCCCCGGAGAGCCTGGCCCGACCATCCCGGGTGGCTCGCCGAGTCTATCGACCTGCTCGGCAACGACATCTCACACGGCGACCCGCCGGACACACCTCGACGACTGTACGGCCGACATCGCCGCGCGGAGAGTCACGGTTCCGGTGTGGAGAGTCACACCGGTCCTCGCGCGGAGAGTCACCGGCGTGCGTTACTTGCCCCGGCGGGAGTAGAGTACAGGTATGTATCACAGCAACAGGTCCTGGCCCGAGAGGCAGGAGGTGTCTCGATGCGCGTGAGTGTTATCGGCGGGTCGACAGTCGGGGCGGAGACCCGCGAGCAGGCACGGCAGGTCGGACGGGAACTCGCCGAGCGGGGGCACGACCTCGTCTGTGGTGGTCTCGGTGGTGTCATGGGGGCCGCCTGTCGCGGGGCGAGCGAAGCGGGCGGGCACACCGTCGGGGTGCTCCCGGGCGAGGACCCCACAGCGGCGAACCCGCACGTCGAGACCGCTATCGCGACCGGTCTGGGGACTGCCCGGAACGCACTGGTCGTGATGAACGGCGAGGCCGCAATCGCCGTCGACGGGAGCACCGGGACACTCTCGGAGATTGCGCTCGCACGCGACTACGGCCGACCGGTTGCGGGGCTCGACACCCACCGCGTCGACGGACTGGCCGTCGAACACGTCGAGACACCGGTGGCCGCCGTCGAGTACGTCGAGGCGGCCGTCGGAACGAGCGGGTGACAGTCGTCTCGTGTGGCCGGACGCTCAGTGGGCGCTCAGAGCCAGTCGGTGAAACAGCCCTCGACGAGGGTCTCGGCCTGCCGGTCGATGTACTCGGACTGCACCCCCCAGATGGCCTCGGTCAGCGGGACCCCATCGTCGACGCTGCGCCGGACGTGGTCGTGTTGCCAGCGGGCGGGGGTGACACCCTCCTCGAGTCGCACCCGGAGCGGGCGGAGATACCGGCGGGCCTCGTCGGCGGAGAACCCGCGGAGTTCGAGTCCGTCGCGGGCGAAGTCCAGACACTCCGCACAGATCCGCTCGATATCACCGGTCTCCTCGTCGTCGCTCGTGAGCCAGCGCATATCCGCGTCGAGCCCGTTCCGGACGGCGCTGTAGAAGTTCGCCTCGGCCTGCTCCCAGTCGAGGGCACGGACCGGGTGGTCACGGCGGGGCAGACTCTCCATGAGACCGGCGAAGGCCGCCTCGAACGCGACGGCGTCCCGGACGGTCGGCTGCCCCGGGAGCGGGCGGAACTCGATGCGGGCGTTCGCGTCCGAGCGGCAGGCCCCGTCGAACACCGGACGGACCCACCGCCAGTAGCTGCCGTGCTTGTGCCGCAGATGGACGAAATCGTCGTCGAAGCGGTTCCCGCGGTCGAGCTCCATCGGCACGATACAGGCGTCGCCGGCGATATCGTCGATCGCCTCCTCGACGGTGTCGAAATCGGGCGGGAACCTGACCTTGCGGGCCTCGTCGACTCCGGTGTCCGGGTTCATCACCGACTCGAAGACGTTGATGCGGTTCTCCATGTGGGCGTCCGCGAGAATCTCCGCATCGGGTACATCGTCGTACAGCTGTGGGGGGAAAAACGGCGAGTTGACCCCGAGCGCGAGCAGCGGGCCGGCCACCCGGAGCGCGTACCGGAAGTAGACGGGCAGATCCGGCGCGTGTGCGACCTGGTAGTGTGGCTGGATGGATGTGCTCAGGCTCTCCGGCATGACGGTGTCGGCCGAGAGTGTGACGTGGGGCGCCTCGAGCGTGCACCGGGAGGGGTAGGCCGCGTTCGCCATCGTGTGGTACCGCACCGAGTCACTCAGATTCGTCGCGAGACGGACCCCGTCCTGCCCGATGCTGTCGGTGAGATACCGCTCCGCGCTCTCACCGACCGGCGGGACCGTCCAGATACCGGCCGAGACCAGACGGATGTCCTCGGCGGGTGTCTTCTCCATGGCGGGGACGATGTGGGCCTGGATCTCCGTTTCCTGTGCCGCCAGCCCGTAGGTCGTCAGCGGGAGGGGGGTGGTCTGCATCTCCGCGTTGTGCAGTCCGAGCTCCTTCTCGAACCCGATGAGGTCGAGCAGCCCACGCGGGACACGCCGGAGCGAGTCCGTCTGCTCGTCGGCCGCGTAGAACTCGAGTTCGAGCCCCACCAGCGACTGCGAGTTGTCGAACGTTCCCCCCCTGACCTCCGATTTGAGCTCCTCTGCCTCTGCCGTTGCCCGGCGCTCGAACTCCTCGGGGTCCACGTCGAGCACCTCGCGGACGGCGGCGGACAGTTCGGATGCCGACATGTGTGGCCGTCTGACTCCCAGAGGTTTGAATGTCGCGCTCGATACACTCTCTCCTGGAGTCCCGGCACAGCCCCCACCGAGCGTAGCCTCTAAGCTCGCGGAACGGAAACACCGGTCGTGACCGAGATACGCTATCTCAGCAGTCCGGACATCGCGGGGCTGGCCTCGCCCGCCGAGTACGTCGCGGCGGTCCGTGAGGGGTACCGCCAGCGCGGCGCGGGCGCACCCGCCGAACCCCGGACCAGACTCGACAGCGAGAGCCCACAGGGAATGCTGACGGGCTACTTCGCCATCCTGCCCGAGACGGGCGCGATGGGCGGGTACACGTACAGCGCGGGGTTCCAGAGCAACGACGCCCACTTCGTGTTGCCGCTGTTCGACGCCGACAGTGGGGAGTTGCTAGCGCTTCTGGACGGCTCGCTCCTGAACCCGTTCAAGACTGGCGCGGCAGGCGCCGTCGGCGTCGACGCGCTCGCCCGGCCCGACGCCACCAGACTCGGACTCCTCGGCAGCGGCACACAGGCCCGGGGACAGCTCCTCGCCACGGCGACGGTCCGGGACCTCGAACACGTGTCGGTGTACTCCCCGACTGCCGACCACCGGACCGCGTTCGCCGCCGAGATGGACGACCGCATCGACGCGACTGTCGGGGCCGTTTCGAGCAGCGCGGAGGCGGTCACCGGTGTCGACATCGTCGTCACCGCGACGACGGCATCGGACCCGGTGTTCGACGGCGACCTGCTCGACCCCGGCACCCACGTCACCGCGATGGGACAGTACCACCCCGAACGCGCCGAGATCGACCCGGGCACCGTCGCGAGGGCGACGTACGTCCCCGACCTGCGCGGCCGCCTCGAACAGGACGCCGGTTCGTTCCTGCGGGCGCTGGAACAGGGTGCAATCGACGAGGACCACGCACACGCCGAACTCGGCGCGGTCGTCGCGGGTCGAGCACCCGGGCGAACAGACGACACCGAGATAACGCTGTTCGACAGCGGCGGCACCGGTATCGAGACCGTCGCGGCGGCGAAACTCCTCGACGACCGTGCCCGCGAGGCCGGGGTCGGCACGACCCTGGAGCTGTCACCGGCCAGCGAGGCGTTCCCGGGGCGGTAGCCGACAACATCTCGGTGCAGACGGCGGTTGCTCCAGAAGATGACGAGGGGTCGTCGTCGAAACCGGTATGTCCGGGGCCACCCTGGCTCGGGGTATGACGCGGGTCTGTCTGGTCGGCGAGGAGGACCTGCAGTTGCCCTACGAACTGCTCTCCCGCGAGACCGCCCGCGACGCGCTGGCGGCCTACGACCTGCGCGAGCCGTACCACAGCTCCGTGGCCGTCGAGACGGTCAGTCTCGGCGCGGCGGTCGCGCTGCTGAACGACCTGGACTGGTATCTCGCCCGCTTCGTCACCGAGGCGATGGTGCTCGAACCCTCCGTCAGCGAGACCGAGTGGCTCTCTCGCGACCTCGCGACCGACATCCGCGACGGGGTCTGCGAACCCGACGAGACCGGCCGACTGCTCAAACGCTACGGTCTCGAGTACCCCGACTCCGGGGCGGAGTCGACAGGAGAGCACAACGATGCAACGGGTGAGGCGGCGAGCGGGGATACCGTGACAGAGCGCGGTGGCGGTGATGCAGTGACGGGGGGCAGTCCCGGGGGCAGCGACGCGGCAACGGATGCGCCGCGACTCGTCGAGCCGATGTTCGTCGCCCGGACCGGCGGGGGTCTTCCGGAGTACGACCTCCGGGAGGTCGAGGAGACGCTGCTCGTCCGGGTCACCGAGGACGAGTTCGAGTCGTAGGGGTCGAATCGGGGAGTCACGTCCCCCGTGACGCCGCGAGACGGGGTCTGTCGGCCCGACACTCCCGTCGGTGCTCGACGGGACACGTCCCGGTTCGGGGCTGTCTCATACGGTCGTACAGAACTCTTTCTATCTGGACTCGGCCCCGGTCCACGTGATACGCTATCGTTGGCGGTAATCTATTGCGCACGACCGTATCAGTCCGTGGACCCCGGGGGGTGCTGGGAGTCCGGAGACTCGTCGGCGCTGTCGGGACTCCCGTACCCGCCGCCGCCGGGTGTCTCGACGGTGACGGTCGTTCCGGGGTCCACCTCGCGCGTGATCTTCGCGGGGACGGGGTCGCCGTCGACGAGGTTCCGGCCGGTCTGGCCGTCCTCACCGCCGGCGAGCCCTCGTGGAGCGTGTCGGCGGCGTCCGGTCAGCAGGGAGACCGTCGCCGGGGACTCGACGGTCACCGACCGGACGAGGCCGTCACCGCCGTCTGTCCGGCCCCGGCCGCCGCTGCCGTTCCGGAGAGCGTAGCGCTCGACACGCAGCGGGTAGGCCGCCTCGAGCGCCTCGACGGGCGTGTTCAGCGTGTTCGTCATCCCGACCTGCACGCCCGAGAGACCGTCGCTGTCTGCCGTCGCGCCCATCCCGCCGCCGACGGTCTCGTAGTAGACGAACTCCGAGGAGCCGATTATCAGATTGTTCATCGTCCCCTGTCCGCCGGCGGGAACCCGCTCTGGCACCGCCTCCGCGAGCGCCGCGAACACCACGTCGGCGACGCGCTGGCTGGTCTCGACGTTGCCGCCGACGACCGCCGCGGGTAGTGTGGGGTTCAGGAGACACCCCTCCGGGGCCTCGACGGTCACCGGGTCGTAACAGCCGTGGTTCGGCGGTATCTCGGGGTCTGTCACGCACCGGACGACGAAGTAGACGGCGCTCTTTGCGACCGACAGCGGCGCGTTGACGTTCCCGGGGACCTGGTCGGCGGTCCCCTCGAAGTCGACGGTCACGGTCGCGCCGTCGACGGTCACAGTCACCTCGACCGGAACGTCCGCCCCGGTTATCCCGTCGCCCTCGATGGCGTCGCTGGCGCGGTAGACACCGTCGGGAATCTCGCGCAGTTCCGCCGCGACCCGCGCCCGGGAGTAGTCGATGACGGCGTCGAAGGCATCGAGCAGGCGGTCGCCGTGGTCGTCGAGCAGCTCCCGGAGGCGGGTGCCGGCACGCTCGTTCGCCCCGCGCTGTGCCCGGAGGTCCGCCCGGCGCTGGTCGGGGTTGCGGACGTTCGCCAGGAGGAGTCGCTCGACGGCCTCGTTTCGCTCGCCACCCGCGACGTACCGGACCGGCGGTATCCGGACCCCCTCCGCGTGTATCTCCCGCGCCCCGGCCGGCATACTCCCCGGTGTCCCCCCGCCCACGTCGGCGTGGTGTGCCCGCGACACCGCGTAGCCGACGATATCTCCCTCGTGGGGAATCGGCGAGACGAGCGTCACGTCGGGCAGGTGGGTCCCGCCTCGGAAGGGGTCGTTCAGCAGGAAGGCGTCACCGGGTCGGGGGTCACAGTCGAGCACGGCCCCGACCGCCTCGGGCATCGCGCCGAGATGGACCGGGATGTGTTCTGCCTGTGCGAGCATCCGGCCGTCACCGTCGAACAGCGCGGTCGAACAGTCCCGGCGCTCGGTGATGTTCGGCGAGTACGCACCCTGTACCAGCACACTCCCCATCTCCTCGGCGACACTCTCCAGTTGTGTCCGGAGTATCTCCAGTTCGACCGCGTCGAACCCGCCGGTCGTGTTCGTCGTCACGGGTTCACCTCCATCCGGATGGTGCCGCGGTCGTCGACGGTCACCCGCCAGTCCGGCGGGACGACAGTCGTGCTCTCCCCGCCGGCGACGACGGCAGGCCCGTCGAACCCGGTTCCGGCGGGCAGATTCCGGTCGTAGACGGGCGTCTCGCGGAACTCGCCGGCAAAGGAGACCGCGCGGTGCTCGACCGGGTCCGGGTGTGTCCCGTCGTGGGCGAGCGGCGGCGGGTCGCTGGGGACCGTCGCGGTGATTCGGAGGGTGAGGAGGTCGACAGGGTCGTCGAGGCGGTAGCCGCGGCGGCGCTCGTGGACCCGGTGGAAACGCCTGGCGACCTGGTCCGGGTCGAACCCGTCCGGGACCGCGACCGTGAGTTCGTGGCTCTGGCCGGTGTAGCGCAGGTCGGCCGCCCGGTCGACCGTGGCGCGGTCGGGGTCGCTCGCCTCCGCGAGCGCGCGGTCGGTCAACTGCTCGTACCGGTCGGTGACCTGCTCGGGGTCGGCCACCCCGAGGCGCACCCGGTGGGTCCGGGAGGCGTCGTGGCGCTCGTCGGCCGCGAGCATCCCGAGCGCGGAGCAGACACCGCTGGCGACCGGGACAGCGACGGTGTCGATGCCGAGTCTGTCGGCCAGACCGGCGGCGTGCATCGGGCCGGCGCCGCCGAAGGCGACGAGCGCGAACTCCCGGGGGTCGTGCCCGCGTTCGAGTGTGACCCGCCGGATGGCGCGTGTCATCGCCGCGTTCGCCACCCGGCGAACCCCGCGTGCCGCGGCCACGTGACCGTCGAGTCCGGCCTCGTCGGCCAGGTCGGCGAGCGCGGACGCCGCGGCGTCGGTGTCGAGTTCGAGACCCTCACCGAGCGTGGTCTCCGGGCCGAGATAGCCACAGACGACCGCGGCGTCGGTGACTGTCGGCTCCCCGCCACCCCGGCCGTAGCAGGCCGGACCGGGGTCGGCACCGGCCGAGCGCGGGCCGACACGGAGCGCACCGCCCGAGTCCACCCACGCGACCGACCCACCGCCCGCGCCCACCGTCTCCACGTCGACCATCGGGACCTGCACCGGGTGGCCGCCCACCGTCGCGTCGGTCGTCCGCTCGACGGTGCCCTCGCGCACGAGCCCCACGTCGCTCGAGGTTCCGCCCATGTCGAAGGTCACGACACCGGCACAGTCCGGCGGTTCGAACAGCGACCCGCCGACAACGCCCGCGGCGGGTCCCGAGAGCACCGTCGTGACCGCTCGCTCCCGGACGGTCGCCGCATCGGCGATACCGCCGTTCGACTGCACGACCGCGGGGTCGGGCAGGTCGTGGTCGCCGGTCCGGTCGAGGAGTGCATCGAGGTACGTCCGGACAACCGGTGTCACGGAGGCATCGACGACAGTCGTCGCGGTGCGCTCGTACTCGCGGAACTCCGGCAGGGTCTCGTGGGAGGGCACCACCGGCACGTCGAGGGCCGCACGGAGCCGTTCGGTGACGGTCCGCTCTGTCCCGGGGTGTGCGTACGCGTGCAGCAGCGAGACGGCGACACTCTCGACCGGTTGGTCCTCGCGCCCGGTCACGTCGCGGAGTCGGTCGAGGAGCGCGAGCAGTCTGTCCTCGTCGGGTTCGCGCTCGATACCCTCGGGTGTCGCGCGCTCGTCGAGTTCGTACCGGTGCTCGGCGGGGACCAGCGGGTCCGGTCTCGCGGCGGTGTGGTCGTAGAGCGCGGGCCGGTCCTGCCGGCCGATCGCCAGCACGTCCCCGAACCCCGCTGTCGTGACCAGCGCTGTCCGGGCGCTCCCGCCCTCGAGCATGGCGTTCGTCGCGACCGTCGTGCCGTGGCGGAACCCCTCGACCGCGTCGGGGTCGACATCCGCGCGCTCGCAGGCGGTCTCGACCCCGGTGATGACAGCCTCGCTCTGGTCGTCTGTCGTCGGAACCTTCGCCGTCGTCACGGCTCCACCGGCGACGAGCACGACATCGGTGAACGTGCCGCCG
This sequence comes from uncultured Halobacteriales archaeon, assembly GCA_964520075.1. GTDB lineage: Archaea > Halobacteriota > Halobacteria > Halobacteriales > Haloarculaceae > Halovenus. Next base: position 14,596 of record CAZFMN010000051.1, read on the forward strand.
ACGTCGACCCCGAGTAGCGGGTCGCGCTCGCTCATACTCCTCGCTGGGGGGCCAGATGTTTGAACACACCGCCTCCCGACTGCCGGACACCCCCGGGGGTCCGGTCGACTGTGGTCGGTGCCGGCCGGTCCGACCGGGGGCCGGACTCGACCGAGCGGTCCGGCGGCCCCGAGTGTCGCCGGTTGATTCCGGGGGGTTCTTGTCTACAGCCCCACAGTACGTGGTATGGACGATAGGCTCATCGAGGACGACCAGCTGTCGCCCGAGCGGAAATCGGTGCTCCCGGGCGAGGGCTTTTTCTATCCGGATTCGCTCCAGCAGGAACAGGCCGAGCGCGAGGCCATCGAGTCGCTCGAGGCGGCGGATGTCGCGGTGGTGGCCGACCCCGACGCCGACGGCCTCGCGTGTGTGGCACTCGTGCGGGAGGCCCGTGGTCAGGGCGCGCTCGTCCCGGCGAGCCCCCACAGACTCGACGAGGCACTCGAGTGGGTTGCCGAGTACGCCGCCGGGACCGAGGTGTACATCTGTGATCTCTGCCCGGACAGTCCGGAGGACCTGTCGGCACTCCCCGGGGCTGTCGAACGGGCCGAATCGGTCGCCTGGTACGACCACCACCAGTGGGAACCGGCCCTCGCCGACCAGGTCCAGACGGCGGGCGTCGAACTGGCTGTCGGCGACTCCGACGAGGTCTGCAGCGCGGACGTGACACTCCAAGAACTCGACACCGAGTTCGACCGACAGCACACGGAGCTCGTCGCGGTCACCCGGGACCACGACCTCTGGCTGCGCGAGGACGAGCGCTCGGACGACCTCGCGGACTACGCATACTGGGCCGACCACGAGGAGTACATCGAGACGGTTCGCGAGCACGGCGCCGACCTCCCCGGGGCGGTCACGGAGATGCTCGCGGAGCGCCGCATCGAGAAAGACAGACTGATCGACAAGGCGGTCGAGCGGGCCAGTCTGCGTGAGGTCGGCCCCTGGACGGTCGGTGTGACCTACGGCCGGTGCTCACAGAACGAGGTCGCCGAACGGCTCCGCGAACAGGGGGCCGACGCCTCTGTCGTGGTCAAGCCGTCGGGTTCGGCCTCGATACGCGGGACCGACGCGTTCGAGCGGTGTCACGAGGTCGCCGGACAGGTAAACGGCGGTGGTCACCCGAAGGCCGCGGGCTGTAAACCCGATATCTACGACGACATGCTCGACTACGCACACCACTGGAGCACGGAGGGTGCGGTGGCGAAACAGGTCATCATCGAGGGGTTCCACCGGCTCGACACCCCGGAGGACGGGTAGCTCGCCGGTCTCCGGTCCGCTTATATCGGTACGGCCCCGAACGCCGCACAGTGACGAACCGAGAGACACCCGCGCCGACGCGTCGCCGTCTGCTTGCCGGGCTCGGGACCGCCCTCGGTGTCGCCGCGCTCGCCGGCTGTACCGGCACCGACACGGCCTCCGACGATGTCCGCCGGGAGGACAGCGCCCCCGCTGGTAGCGACACACCTGCCGACGATGACTCCGGGGGTGGCGACGCGATGGATGACCCCGAGAGCGATACGACAGACGGTGGAGGTGGTGGCGACGACAGCACAGACGGCGGAG
>CAZFMN010000051.1:16297-17504 GCA_964520075.1 uncultured Halobacteriales archaeon
GTTCGACCTGTGAGTCTCGTCCTGTTCGACCCGGGAATCGCACTCCGCCCGCAGCCGTCACAGCAGCCGCTGTCTGTGAACCACCCGGCAACTTTGTTATTGATAGTGATAATATCAGGCGAGTTCTTATGACGCGGTTCCACGTAGCGTGTAACAGGTCGACAGGCGGTCTCGCGCCGTCCTCACACAGCAATGACCCGAAACGAGACAGCAGACACAACAGTACTGATAGTGGAAGACGAGCGTCGACTGGCGGACGTGTTCGCCGACTCGTTGGCCGGTGAGCACGCGGTGCGGACAGCCTACACCGGCCGGGAGGCGCTCGAAGCGCTCGGCCCGGCTGTCGATGTCGTGTTGCTGGACCGTCGGCTCCCGGATATCTCGGGGTCAGAGATTCTCGCGGCGATTCAAGAGCGTGGACTCGACCCCGCGGTGGCTGTGGTCTCGGCGGTCGAACCCGGCGAGGAGGCGCTCTCGCTGGACATCGACGCGTACGTCCGGAAACCGGTCTCCTGTTCGGAACTCCGCGAACTCGTGGCGGAACTGCTCGCCCGGCAGGAACTCGACGCGACCGTGCAGGCACACCTCGCACTGCGCTCGAAACGGCGAGCAATCGAGGCCAGGCGTTCCGCCGGGTGGCAGGCGTCCAGCCCCCGGTATCAGGAACTGCTCGCGAACCTGACCGAGCGCGAGACCGCGCTCCCGGGCGAGGCTCTCTCTTCGAGGTCCAGACCCAGGACCCCCATCTCGCGGTTCTGAACTGGTCAACCTCCACGGGCCGCGACCCCCGCGGAGGCTCCGGCGCCAGGCACCCTCGCGTCGGCACCAGACTGCCGCCGACAGGGTCCGTGGACAGGGCTGTCTGGTGACCGACAGACTCCGGGACGGAGACGGCGGGGAGAGTCAACAAGCTATAAGAGGGCATACGAGTAAACGTGAGCCACGGGGTGACACCATGGAACACATCAACAGACGAGAGTTAATAAAGACGACTGGCGTCGGTGCCGGTGTGGCACTCGGCGCGGGAGCAGCGGGTGGTGACGAAACCGTCGCGTCCTCCGACCCGGTCCAGGCGACACAGGAGACCGTGAGCACGTTCACAGCTACGGCAACAAACGCAAGCCTCGCCATCGATGTCGACAACCCGACAGACGAGAGCAACCGGATACCGCTCGATACCGGGTCGCCGCTGGTCGAGCTATCGGGG
>CAZFMN010000052.1:0-16885 GCA_964520075.1 uncultured Halobacteriales archaeon
GAGTCCGAGTCGCCACCGGACCAGGCGGAGTCCCCCGGCGAGGCGGACGACCAGCGTGGCGACGGTGGCACCGCGGCAGACGACGAGGTGCTCCCCGAGTTCGAGGAACTGATAAACGAGTGACCGGTGCCCGCCGGGTCGTCCGTTGTTTCCCCGGTCGTGTGTGGGTCCGACAGCCGTGCCAAATCTTGATGGCGGTGCCAGTCGAACGTGTCGTATGGACGTTGGAATCGTCTCGGATACACACGACAACCGCGAGGTGGTCGAGGCGGCGGCAACACTGTTCGACGGGCGCGTGGACGTGGTGGTCCACTGCGGGGACGTGGTGGCACCGTTCTCGGCGACGCCGTTCGACGGTGACTACGACTTCTACGTCGTCCGCGGGAACAACGACGGTGAGTGGCGCCTCCAGGACGCTGTCCGCTCGTTCGGGGCCTATCTCGGCGAGTTCGGCGAACTCTCGCTCGGGGGCGCGTCCCTCGCGGTGTACCACGGCACCAGCAGACCCATCGTCGACGCGCTGGTCGGCTGTGGCGACTACGACTACGTTCTCCACGGCCACTCCCACCGGCGCGCCCACGAGACTGTCGGGGACACCGTCCGCATCAACCCCGGCGGTGTCTCGACCGGGTCCGACGACGGCGACCCTCCTGCTGCTGTCGTGCTCGACACCGACACCGGCGACGTGACCTTCCACGACCTGCCGTGACTGTCGACTGAGCCAACCGCTCAGATACGGCTGGAACGACCCGCATCCACGTCGATTGCATCGACCGGACAGATATCAACACAGAGCATGCAGTCGATACACTGGTCCTCGTAGGTCGGGTCGGCCTTTATTTCGCTCTCCGGGTGCTCGGGCGTGTCGACCCACTCGAACACGTCGACCGGGCAGTCCTCCAGACAGGCCCCGTCGGCTATACAGATATCGAAATCCACCGCCACGTGTGTCCCGTGAATCCCCGCCTTCTCGGCCGTCGGTTCCTCGCCGTCCGGCGTCCAGACCCGGTGTCCCTCGTGACCGTCGGCCTCCTCGTGGGTTTTTTCGAACTGCGAGTCGATTGCCATTGTGTACTATCGGGGGCTTGCATCACTAAACCCTTCGGCACCGGATCGATGCCTCGACCCGGAGGGTAGGCCGCCGTCGGTCTCGTCTCGTGTCGTCTCACTTCCAGCGCTCCCAGTCGTCGATCTCGTCTATGTCCTCGGCGGAGAGCGGACCCATCCGTTCGCTCTCGCGCGCGCCGAAATCCGGCGGGAACGGGGCCTCCTCGGAGTCCTCCTCGATGTCGAGCATGCGGTCGATGTGGCCCAGTCCGATGTAGTAGCCGGCCCCGAGCGCCGCGAGGTTGACCACGACCACGACGGCCACCACCGCGATTACGACTGGCTCCATCACTCACCCCGCTGCTCGCCGTAGTTCTCCTCTCTGTACTTCTCGACGACACGCTGGATGGTGTCGGGGTAGCGCCCCTCGCCACCGCGGGCCGCGAGAAACCGGATGTGCAGGTGGACACCCGCGAACCCCACCACGAACAGCAACGGCACCGGATAGAACCCCATCAGCACCTGCGTGACGTGTTCGACACTCATACCCGTTACATGGAACTGCGCGTGAAAAAGTCTGCCGCCGGCCGCGGGCGGTCGCCGTCGACATAGGCGGGCGCCGCCGTGGCGTGTCAACCGGCCCCGACGAGTCGGCCGAGCAGTCCCGGACGCCCGACAGACAGGTCGAGCGAACTGTCGAGGAGCGTCTCGGTCGCCCCGGCGACCGCCGCGGCGAACGCGGACTCACCCTCCGGGTGGGCACAGACCGGGCAGGCCCGCGGCGCGCGCACGCCGCTCTCGGGGACGGTGATGTCGGCGTCCACGGGGCCGTCGCGGGCGCGGTTGGCGAGGCGGTGGTCCGGCGGCTCCCCGATATCGGCCAGTCGCTCGCGCTGGCGGGCGAGCGCACGCTCACCACGGGCCGTGTCGGTCGTCACGAGTGCGACCGTCTCGACCGCCTCGAGGGCTGTCACCGCCTGGTTCGCGGCAACCGGCGGCACGTCCACGAGCACCGCGTCGTGCCCGAGCGAGGTTGCGGCGATGCAGTCACCCAGGCGCTCGGCGGCCTCGGGGGTCTTTGCCCGTGCCAGGCGGCCAAAGGGGGCGCGTGCCGGACAGACCGCGAACCGTCCGGGCAGGTCGGCCCCGGTCTCGTACAGCGCCTCCTCGATTGCCGCCGAACCAGTTGCGAGCGCCGTCGCGTCACCGTCGACCCGCCGGTCGAGGTACGACGCCAGCCCCTGTGTGGCGAACGCCGCGTCGACGACCACCACGTCCCGCCCGGCGCGGGCCAGCGTCGCGGCACACTCGACTGTCAGCCGCGTCGTCCCCACCCCGCCCGCCGCTCCGACGAACGCCAGTGTCCGGGTCGCCATACCGGGACTGGCGCGCTATCGTACAAAAACCCCGACCCGGCCGACCGGTCGGGCGTCCGGGCGAACCAGTCCTCGCTCTCCGCGTGTGGACCCTTCGGCCGGTCGGGCCCGGAATCGGTCACCGGTTGTCGCGGATACGGGCCGCAATCTCCGAGCGCTCCTCGTCGGAGAGGTCCACGCCGTCGAACAGGGCGTGAATCGGGCGGGCGGTGTCGTCCTCGAACTGTGGGATGATGTGCCAGTGGACGTGTGGCACCTCCTGGCCGGCGGCCTCGCCGTTGTTGAGCGCGACCGTCGTCCCGTCGGCGTCGACGGCCGCCTCCACCGCCGCGGTTATCTCGCCGAGCACACTGAACACGTCGGCCGCCTCCGCCGGCGGCAACTCCGACAGTCGCTCGTAGGGCTCTTTCGGGATGACCAGCGTGTGTCCGGGCGCGAGCGGGTTGACGTCCAGAAACGCGTAGGTCGTCTCGTCCTCGTAGACCGTGTCGCTCGGGATCTCTCCCTCGACGATTCTCGTGAACAGTGTCTCCTCGCTCATGTGTCCACGTTCGACAGGCCGGGGTATCAACGTTTCCTCGCGGTGGCCCGCCGTTCCCGTGTCACCACGAGTCCGCGGGACGGACCGACCGCGGTCTGCCCGCTCAGTTCGTCCGGTGGGGGTGACCAACGATCAACAGGATGACGTTCAGCGAGAGCAGGGAGACGAGTAGCAACTGCTCGGACCGACTGTTCGGCCCGACTGCCAGCACCGGCAGATAGACGACCGGGAGCGCGACGGCACCCCAGAACGCGCCAGCACGAACCGCGGAGACGAGTCCGACCACCGGCAGGGAGACACTGTCCCGGAGCACGCTCAACACACCCCCGTTCCTCCGGCGGACCGTGGAGCGTGACTCCGGCCGGTCGCGGGCCAGTACGGTATACTATCTGATATGTGGCCGCATAGGGCTGATAGCGGTATCACTCTTGTGGTCCGTTCTCGGCGGTCACTCGATGGTGACAGCGTGTGTGTCGCCGGGGTCGAACCCGAGTGTCACCCTGCCCTCGAGCGGGGTGGCGGTCCGGGCGAGCAGGTCGATACCGTTCCAGTCGAGGTGTGCGCGGGTCGTCTCGCCGAGGAACTCGGTGGTCTCGACGGTCGCGGTCAGCGTGTTCTCCGCGCCGTCGACGGTGAGTGCCTCCGGCCGGACACAGAACGTGAGTCGGTCCCCCGGTATAGGCTGGCGCACGTGACTCCCGGCGTCGACCGCGAGGTCGAACTGTGCCTCGCCGAGACGGACAGTCGTCCGGACCGAGTCGGTCCCGCCGGAGACCGCGAGCACCTCGCCGGTGAGGACGTTGTTGTCACCGAGGAACTCGGCGACGAAGCGCGTCTCCGGTCGCCGGTATATCTCCCGTGGTCGGCCGACCTGCTCGATTTGGCCCGACCGCATCACCGCCACACGGTCCGAGATTGCGAGCGCCTCCTCCTGGTCGTGGGTGACGTAGACGGTCGTGATACCGAGTTCGGACTGGATATCGCGCAGTTGCACCCGGAGGCGCTCGCGCAGCTGCGCGTCGAGTGCGCTCATCGGCTCGTCGAGCAGGAGCACCGCCGGGCCGGGGGCGAGCGCCCGGGCGAGCGCGACCCGCTGGCGCTGGCCACCCGACAGCGCCTCCGGGTCCCGGCCCCCCATCTCCGGGAGGTCGACCAGGTCGAGCAGCGCCTCGACGCGCTCGTCGACGGAGACCCCACCCGGGGGGGCCGAGAAGCGCAGCCCGTAGGCGACGTTCTCCCGGACGCTCATGTGTGGAAAGAGCGCGTAGCTCTGGAAGACAATGCCGACATCGCGGTCCTCCGGGGGCACACCCGCGACATCCTCGCCGGCGAGTCGCACCGCGCCTTCTGTTGGCGGCTCGAACCCGCCGACGAGTCGCAGTGTGGTGGTCTTTCCACACCCTGACGGTCCGACGAGTGTGAAAAACTCCCCCCTCCGGACCGACACCGAGACAGCCTCGACGGCAGTTGTCCCGGAGTACCGGCGTGTGACCCCGTCCAGTTCGACCGCTGGTGTCTGTCTGCCGGCACTGCCGGATTGGTCAGAGTCCGCCACGGTACTCACCCCCCAGACGGTCGACGAGGAGGAAACTGAGACTCGTCACCAGGAGCAGTACAACACCCATCGCGGTGGCAGGTCCGAGACGGCGACCGATGAACCGTTCGATGGCAACCGGCATACTGTACCAGTCGGTACCGGTTGCCAGCACCACCGTCGAGGTGAACTCACCCATCGAGATTGCAACCGCGAAGGCCGCGCCGGCGACGACACCCGGCCAGATGAGCGGCAGTTCGATGTCGACCAGTGCCCGACTCCGGCCAGCACCGAGCGCGCGGGCGGACTCGACGAGCTGTCTGTCGATCCGCTCGAGACCGGGCGCGACTGTCCGGACGACAAAGGGGTAGGCCGCGACGGCGTGGGCGGCGACGATTGCGACTGCACCGCCGACGACGACCCGCCGGGAACCGATTTCAATGCCGAACACCAGACCGCGCAGCAGGCCGATACCCACCACGATACCCGAGATAGCAAGCGGCGCCATCGCCACCACATCCACGAGTTTCCGGCCGCGATACCGGCGCGTGGTGAGCACCGCGACGGTCACACCCATCGGGAGTGCAAGCAACAGCGACCCACCGGCAAAGACGAGTGAGTTGCGCACGGCCGGCCAGGGCTGGACCTGGAAGGCCGCCCCCTCGGCCTGGCGCTCCAGCAGGAACCGGTAGTTGTCGAGTGTCAGCCCACCGGCGTCGGTGAGACTCGCCGCTATCATACTCACAACCGGGAGCACGAACACGACGAGTGCAACGAGCGTGTACACCAGGATACCCAGTCGTGAGAGTGCCGTCCGAACCGACAGCGACCGAGGTACGAGTGGCCGACGCGGAAGTGGGCGTGCGCCACGGGCGTCTACCGACTGACGGGCCTCGTAGCGCAGGTAGCCGTACAGCACGGCCAGGGAGAGAATCAACTCGACGATAGCCAGCGCCGCGGCCTCACCGTAGTCGAGACTCTCGACGAGCCGAAACACCCGCACCTCGACTGTCATCAACTCGACCCCGCCGAGCGCGAGCACAATCGGAAAGGTTCCGAGCGTGAACACGAATGTGAGTGTTGCACCCATCAGCACCGACGGGTACAGCTGTGGGGCGATAACGTCACGAAACGCCTGGAGGCGATTCGCGCCGAGACTTCGGGCCGTCTCGACGGCACTCGCATCGACCGACTCCCAGGCGGCGATGGTCAGACGTGCGACCAGCGGTGCGTTGTAGAAGGCGTGTGCGATGACGATCGCCTCCAGCGAAAACAGTAGTTCGACAGGTCCAATCCCCGCAAGTGCGAGCACAGCATTGAGCGGGCCATCCTCGGAAAAGGCCGCCCGGAAGCCGACTGCCACCAGTATCGAGGGGAGCACGAACGGAAGGATGGTCAGCGACCGCAGGGTGCGCCGGCCGGGGAACTCGTGACGCGCGAGGATGTACGCCAGCGGAACACCGAGGGCGACGCTCGCGACTGTCGAGAGGGCTGCCTGGTAGATTGTGAACCCGACGATACCGGTCTCGCGGTCCCCGGAGAGCAGTCTCGCCGCGACATCGACCGGTGACTCGCCACGAAACAACCCCGCGAGGTCCCCGAAGTAGAACGGGTCCCGCAGGACGTCGAGGAGGACCCGGAGCGTCGCCTCCCCCTCGACAACAGCAGCCTCGACGAGCACAGTCGCGACAGGATAGTAAAACAACAGGAGTAACAAAACGGTTGTTGTGACCCCCAACACCGCGAGCGCGTGTCGCTCGGCGCGCTCGCGCACCCACCTGGTGTGTTTGTCTGCACCGGTATCCCGGTCCGGCCCGGAACCGGACCCGCTGGGGTCGCTCACGGGCCGGTCACTGAACTATCTCTCGTTCCCAGTCGTCAATCCACCCCTCGACCGACCCCCGGAGGTCCTCGTAACTGAACGTGACCGCGTCCGGTGGCTCGCGGGCGAGGTCAGCGTAGTCGGCGGGAAGTTCGGCGGTGTCTGTCGCCGGGAAGACGACGTTTCGCTGTGCAATCTCGCCCTGTATCTCCGGGCGGAGCATAAACTCCATGAAATCCCGGACCAGAGCCTCGTCTGCAGCTTCGAACATCGCCATCCCCTCGGGGTTGGCGTACGCCTGGTCGTTCAGGAATCGGACCTGGTGTTCCTCGAGATTTGCCCCCTCCTGGTCGGCAAAGACCTGGTCTGTCGAGTACGAGACGACAATCGGGGCCTCCCCCTCCTGCCAGGCACCGTACGCGTCCCCCCACTGGCCCAGGATGGTGACACCGTTTTCTTGCAGGTCCGACCAGTAATCGAGGTACGTGTACTCGCCGTCGGTCCCGAACGCATCGATCGTGTGCAACATGAACGCCCGGCCTGTTGCTGACGTACCCGGGTTCTGTGCGATCAGGTCGCCGCTGTACTCCTCGTCGAGCAACCCGTCGAACGTTGTCGGTGCCTCTGTCTCTGTGCCGTCGTAGACCAGCGAGATGTAGCCCGTATTGAACGGTACTGCCCGTTGTTCGGGGTCGAATCTCAGCCCCTCCCTGACACTGTCACGCCCCTCGATGCTCGGCGCCTCCGCGAGCAGTGACCCGTCGAGTTCGTCGTCGATGCGAACAATCTCGTCGGTGTTCAGCCCCAGATACACGTCGGCATCGACGCTCACGCCCTCCTGTTTGCGCTGGATGTAGTGATTCACCTCTTGAGGGGGTGACTGCCAGACCAGCGTCGTGTCGAACTCGGACTCGAACTCACCCTTCAGCCACTCGCCGGGACTGATAGAGGGCGCGTCCAGAAACGAGCTGTAGGTCCCCACGACGAGGCTATCGTCGGAACTCGACTGACTGGCACACCCTGCGAGTGCCGCGGTGATACCTGCACCGGCCGCCGCAAGAAATCCACGTCGTTTCATTACCGTGTGGTACCTCCCGGTAATTAATAAGGAGTACGGTCCGCGCTCGACGGGTCCGGTGCTCGCGGGCAGCGGGCACCCGCTCGTCGTCGACGCCCGTGTCGTGGCTCTCGGTGTCGGTGACACGCGGACCGGCGCGCTCGGCGCGACCAGGCACAGAGACCGGTGACGGGGGTGGTGTGATTTCGATGTCGGGGGACCCGGTTGCTCCGCTCTCCTGGTTAGGGCGACAGCCGCTGGCGGTCACGCGGGAACAGCACCGTCTCGCGGATGTTGTCCAGGTCAAGCATCGTCATCACGAGGCGCTCGCCGCCGAGCCCCCAGCCGGCGTGTGGCGGCATCCCGTAGCGGAACATCTTCGTGTAGTACTCGAAGGCCTCGGGTTCGAGCCCCTGCTGTTCGAACCCCGCGACGAGGTGGTCGTATCGGTGCTCGCGCTGACCACCGGAGACGAGTTCCAGCCGCGGGTGCATCAGGTCGAACCCCGTCGACAGCGTCTCGTCGCCGTCGCGGTCCTTTATGTAGAACGGCTTTATCTCGCTTGGCCAGTCGGTCACGAAGTAGTGCCCGCCCACCTCGTCACCGAGTGCGCGCTCTGCCTCGGTCGAGAGGTCCTCCCCCCAGGCGAGCGGCGCGTCGAGTTCGCCCGTCGCGTTTATCCGCTCGATCGCCTCGCCGTAGGAGAGACGCGGGAACCCCGTATCCGGCACCGTGAACGAGTCGCCCAGTCCGAGTGTCTCAAGATGGTCGGTGCAGTTCTCCGCGACGGCCTCGTAGGCCGCCACGACGATCGCCTCGCAGACGTCCATCGCCTCGCTGTCGTCGATGAACGCCGACTCGAAGTCGATGGAGGTCGCCTCGTTCAGGTGTCGCGGCGTGTTGTGCTCCTCGGCGCGGAAGATGGGGCCGATCTCGAAAACACGCTCTAACCCCGACCCGATCATCAGCTGTTTGAACAGCTGTGGGCTCTGGTTCATGAACGCCTCTCGCCCGAAGTAGGTCACCGGGAACAGTTCGGTGCCGCCCTCTGTCCCGGTCGCGACAATCTTCGGCGTGTTGATCTCCGTGCAGTTCAGGTCGCGGAACGCGTCGCGGACGGCATCGAGCACCGCGGCACGAATCTCGAAGATGGCCTGTATCTCGGGCTTGCGCAGGTCGAGAGTGCGGTTGTCGAGCCGTGTCGGCAGTTCGGCGTCGACCTTCCCGGAGGGGTCGAGCGGCAGTTCGGGGTCGGCCTCCGCGAGCACCTCCATCTCCTCGGGGACGAGCTCCACGCCTGTCGGTGCCCGCTCCTCCTGCTCGACGCGTCCGGTCACCGAGAGCACACTCTCGCGGTGCACACCGAGTCCGGTCTCGACGAGGTCGTCGTCCATCCCGTCTTTCTCGAACTTGATCTGCAGTTTGCCCGTCGTGTCCCGGAGGATGAGAAAGGCGATACCGCCGAGGTCGCGGATCTCGTGTACCCAGCCGGCGACGGTCGCCGTCTCGCCCGGTGTTGCATCTGACGCGTACGTGCGCGAATCCATACCCGGTGGTATCCGACGCCGGAACTTAGTTCGGTCGTTTCGACTGCTCGTGTGGCAGACATCGCACCCCCGAGACAGAGGTCACGCGCCGAACGCGTTCAGAAACAGCACCAGCACGCCCAGCAGGACGCTGAACGCCACGAGCGATTTCGGGTCGATGCTCATCCCCTTGTTGTCCTCCGAGTCGAAATACCGGACCAGGCCGGCACTCGACATCAGGCCGGAACCGGGCTCCTGTGAACTCATATCTGTATCTGTGTCACCACCGGTAGTAAGCGTTTCGGCCCGTCTCGCGAACCCCCGGGTGTCCACGTTGTGTAGTCGTGTCCTGAACGGACACACGAAAAAAACCCTTATGCAGACCGACGACGTATTGTACTGTAGCCCATGACTGTCATAATAAAGGACTTCTACGCGGACTGGTGTGGCCCGTGCAAGACACAGGACCCGATCCTCGAGGAGGTCGAGGAGGACTGGACCGACGTCGAGTTCGAGAAGATCGACGTCGACGAACAGCAGGATATCGCGAACGAGTACTCGGTGCGTTCACTGCCGACGCTGGTCGTCGAGAACGACGAGGGTGTCGTCGAGCGGTTCATCGGTGTCACGCAGGCCGACGACATCGAGACGGCACTCGAGGAAGCAGGCGCGTAGCGGGTCAGCCCTCGACGGTCCCGTCCGGCAGGAGTTCCCGGTCGAGTCTGTCGACTGTCCGTTCGAGCACCGGGACCATGTTCTCGGTATCCTCGCGGTTGTACGCGATAAGTTTCTCCAGTGCCCCGTCGACCCCGCGCTCGTGATTGCGCCAGAGCCGAATCGCGTCGCGCCCACCGATATCGGGGAGCGCACGGTCGATACCCAGTCTGTCCTCGACGGTGTCCAGACCGCCCCTGAGTCCGGCCCGCCGGCAGGTGGGTAGCAGGTCGATGTGTGGCCGGTCGAGGTCGAGGCCGAACGACGACCGGAGAAAGGGGATGTCGAAGCGGGCGCCGTTGAACGTCACGAGCAGTGTCGCCGGTTCGAACGCCGCCGCGAGACGCTCCCGGGTCAGGTCGTCACCCCGCACCAGTGTCTGTGTCTCGCCGTTCTGGTGGAGTGTGACCGTCGTGACCACGCTGGAGTCGGCGTCGAGACCTGTCGTCTCGATGTCGAAAAAGCAGGTCCGCTCGCGAAACGACTCGTAGAGTCGCCAGCGCTCGCGTGTCGGGAACCGCTCGTGGAAGAAATCGACGTCGCCGTCGGCCAGCGCGTCGCGTCCACCGTCGATGTACTGCTCGATGCGCGCTGCGCGTGTCGACCCGATACCCCGGTAGCTACGGTCGAACGCCTCCCACCGGGTCGCCCCCTGCTCCCACAGTCGCTGTTCGGTTCGCTCACCGACCTGTTCTGCCCCCAGGAACGTGTTCTCGACGCGCACACCTATTTTCTGGATGCGAGCAGAATCAACCTTGCGACCGTGGGCGGGCGAGTGTTCACCTGTCCGTGTCGTCCGTACCGCTGCCTGCGCCCTCCTCGTCGTCCTCGCTCGCGCCGTCGGTGTCGCCGGAGTCGTGTTGCCCGTCGCTGACGGTCACCTGCGCGGGTCGGAGCAGTTTGCCGGCCATCTCGTAGCCCGGGCGGTGGATGTCCGCGATGGTGTCCTCGGGTTCGTCTGCGGGAACGGTGGCGAGCACCTCGTGACGGACGGGGTCGACCGGGTCACCGGGAGCGGGGTCGACCCGGTCGACACCCTCGTGGTCGAGTTCACGGTCGAACTGGGCGAGCGTGGACTCGATGCCGCCCCGGATGTCGGCGTCCTCGTCGGTGTCGAGTGCGCGGACCAGGTTGTCACGCACGTCGAGCAGGCGCTCGACGAGGTCTTCGGTCGCGCGCTCGCGCTGTTCGGCCATCTCCTCTTTTTTCCGTTTCTTGTAGTTCTGGAACTCCGCCTGCTTGCGACGGAGCCGCGACTCGAGGTCGTCGGCCCGCTCGCGCTCGGCCTGCAGTTCGGCCTCGAGCGTGTCCACCCGCTCACCGAGGACCGCGAGCGCCTCCCTGACCGTTCCGGTCGACGCCGCGTCGACCTGTTCACGGAGTCGGTCGCCGGGGTCGACCTCCGCGGGTCCAGGCAGGTCCTCGACGGCAGACGCGCCCCCGTCGAGCGTGTCGAGCAGGTCCGCGGGCCCGACCTCGACGGGCGTGTCGTCTGTCGCCTGTGGCGTATCACCGGACTGCGTCTCGTCTCCCCCGCCGTCAGCGTCCGGCGCTGCCTCCGAACTGTCCCCCGTCTGGCTGTCGCCGGAGTGTTCACTCATACCTGTACGGAGGGTCCTCCGTGATAAAAACCGAACGACCTCGGTGCGGCCCGTGACCCCGGCCCGCGCGGCAGGGTCAGGTTCAAGCCCGACGCGGGCGAGTATCCCGGTATGGAGGTCACGAACGTCACGGCGGATGCCGAGGAGTTCACCTGCAACGCGTACCTCGCGCCGGGCGGGGAGCCGACACTGGTCGACGCGGGCGCCGTGCCCGGGGTCGTCGATACCATCCGCGAACACACCGACAGCCTCTCGCGGGTGGTGTTGACCCACCAGCACGGCGACCACGTCGGCGAACTCGACGCGGTGCTCTCGGCGTTCGACGCCGACCTGTACGCACACGGCGACCACCCCGACCGGACACACGCGCTGCGGGACGGCGACAAAGTCACTGTCGGCTCTGAGTCCGTCGAGGTGGTTCACACCCCGGGCCACGCCGGAGACCACGTCTCGCTTGTCGGTGACCGCTCGCTGTTCTCGGGCGACGTCGTCGTCTACAACGACGGCGCCTTCGACGACGGGAGCTTCGGCCGCACCGACTACCCAGGCCAGTCCCGCGAGCGTCTCGTCGAGAGCATCCGCGAACTGCTCGACCGACTCCCGGAGACCGTCGACCGGATGTACGCCGGACACGGCGATATCTACACCGGTGACGTGCGGACTGTCGTCGAGCGCGCCCTCGACCGTGCCGAGCGGCGCGAACCCAAGTACGACGGCTGACCGGCGACCACGAACACCGGCCGGTCGTGACCCCCGAACAGTCGGGCTGGAACCCGGAGACAGGTGCAGAGCCGCCCGCCCGCGGTGGAATACAGAGCGCTATATGCGACTATATACCTCTGCCCACCGGTAACAGGATAACAGCGACGAATGCTGGAAACAGTTGGCACAGAGATTCAGACACCACAACTATTATGTTGGCTCTTCACCCATCCACAACCGATGCCTGAACAAGGCGATAACAGGCGACACACACGGCGTCGTTTTCTAACTGCAGCGGGCGCGTCCGCCACAGCGTTCGTCGCAGGTTGCGTTGGTGGTGATGGTGACGATGATGGCGACAACACGAGTGGCAACGGCGACGACAACACGACCGGTAACGGTGGGGACAACGGCGGTAGTGAGGACCCCGCACAGATCGACTTCATACTGAACCCTGCGGTGGAGTCGGTCGACATCGAGGCGCAGTACCAGCCGCTGTTCAACGCGATCGAGGACGAGTTCAACGTCGAGATGAACGGCGTCAAGACCTCGAGCTACGCGGGCACGGCACAGGAACTCGAGGCAGCGGGCGAGGGTGACCGGGTGTACGCGGACACCTCTCCGACTGCTGTTCCACAGCTCGGGGACGCGATCGACGTGGTTGGACTTCGCGTGGCGTTCGGCGCGGAGAAGTACTTCAGCCTGATGGTGACACAGCCTGACAGCGGAATCGACACGGTGGCTGACCTCGAGGGCGAGACCGTGACGACCCAGAACGTCTCCTCGCTCTCGGGCGGTGTCGCACCGTTCTGGATGCTCCAGGACGCGGGACTCGACATCGGGAACGCACCCGACGGCGGAAACGCGAACGACTTCGACTGGGTGCAGGCCGACGCACACGACACCTCGGTTCAGGCCGTGGTTCGCGGTGACGTGGACGCGTGTGGCGCTGGCGCGTTCGTCACGGTCGAACACGTTCCGCCCGAGCAGATCACCTCGGCCGAGAACGGTGAGACGCTGGCGGATATCTCGCCGGACTTCGCGGACGCCGGCACTGCAGAGGAGGAACTCGAGCTGCTGAGAATCTCGCCCCCGCTCCCGCGGGCACCCATCCTGGCGAACTCCGGGTGGGACGACGACCTCCGCGACCAGATCGACCAGTTCATGCTCGATGCCGAACCGTCGCAGTTCGAGCACGACGCGTTCAATCTCGCCGATGCGCTCGGACTCGACCTGCCCGACCAGCTGCTCGAGGACTACAACAACGGCGAGGTTGCGGACAACCCGCAGGAGGCCTACAGCCTGAGCGACAGTCAGGCCGACGACTGGACCGAGTTCCAAGACAACGAGCTGTGGTTCAGCGGTATCACCGACGGAACCGTCGAGGACTACGACCCCATCGAGCAGTTCAGTAACGACATCGGTATCGACTTCGGCAACTAACACCGCACAGTAACGACACCGACCAATCACAGCTCAAAGGTTCCAGACATATGGAAAAAATCGTCGTCGACGGGCTCACGAAGACGTTCGGGGATACCGTCGCGCTCGACGATATCTCGTTCGAGGTACCGGCTGGCGAGTTCGTCGCCATTCTCGGTGTCTCCGGCTCGGGAAAGTCGACCCTGCTCCGGTGTCTGAGTGCACTCGCGGAGCCAACGTCGGGTGAAATCGTCATCGACGGGGAGCCGATGCTCGCCCCGCGACCCGAGGTTGCGATGATATTCCAGCAGCACAATATCATCGGTGACATGAGCGCCTACTCGAACGCGTTGTCGGGGGGTATCCACGAGGCCGGGCTCATCGAGAGCATCTTCCAGCTCCAGGACCGCGGGGAGAAAGAGCGCGCCCTGGAGGCGCTGGACACGGTCGGTCTCCTCGGCGAGGCCGAACAGAAAGCCCGCAGCATGAGTGGCGGCCAGCAACAGCGGGTCGGTATCGCCCGGGCGCTCGTCCAGCGGCCACAGGTGCTGCTGGCCGACGAACCGGTCGCCAGTCTCGACCCCGGGAGCGCCCAGGACGTGATGCGGTACCTCCAGCGCGCCTCCGAACAGCGGGAGCTCACCACCTTCATCAGCCTCCACCAGGTGAACATCGCACGGAAGTTCGGCCAGCGGTTCATCGGACTCCGGGACGGTGAGAAGGTGTTCGACGGCTACCGGGACGAGCTCACCATCGACGCGGTGGACCGCATCTACGGCGATATCGACACCGAGGGGATGTTCGTGAAACCCGACAGTGAACCAACCGACGACCAGGAGACGGAGATAGCCTCATGAGCAACGCCGACGACGACTCCGGCGAGAACGCTACACCCGACGGTGGTGTCGAGGAGACGACCCGGGACGGCGAGGCGCTGACGGCTGGAGGGACCGTCGAGAGCGAACTGGACAGGGCAGAACGGTCGATCAGACAGCAGTTCGAGAACATCCGACGGACCCGTCGGCGTCGCGCACTCGGCTGGTCCGTGCTCATCGGTGTCCTCGGATATCTGCTGTACCAGGGTGCGGCCGCGACGGAGCTTATCGACACCGAACTCCGGTGGAACGCGTTCACCGACGCGCTGACCAGTTACTTCCCGGTCACCTCCTACGCTGGCGTGCCGTTTCTCGACTTCGGGCAGTACATCGATTTCATAATCGGGCTCAATCTGCTGTACGACCCACAGATCGGTGGTCTGTTGCTCCAGTGGCCCCCCGACTTCTGGGGGTTTTTCGTCACTGAACTCGGAATGTTCAGCGTCTTCGGCCAGGCAGGTATCACCCTCGCGATGGGGTTCGTCGGGACGCTGCTCGGGTTTCCCCTCGCACTCCTGTTCAGCATACTCGCCTCGGAGCGTGTCACCCCGTTCCCGTTCAACTTCATCTTCCGCGCGATAATGTCGTTTATCCGGGCGATACCGGCCATCATCTGGGCACTCCTGTTCGTCCCGCTGGCCTCGCTCGGTCCGGTCCCGGCGACGCTCGCAATCGGACTCAACACTGTCGGTAATCTCGGTCGCCTGTTCGTCGAGGACCTCGAGGAACTCGAGGAGGGACCTATCGAGGCCATGCAGACAACCGGTGCGGGCAGTACACAGATAGTCTTTTTCGGCATGCTGAGCCAGGTGAAAACCTCGTTCATCGCGTGGACGCTGTATATCTTCGAGATAAACGTCCGGTCTGCGGTGACCGTCGGCGTCCTCGGGGCCGGCGGGCTCGGGGCTGTCGTCGCCGCACAGCGTGCTCAGTTCAACTTCACGAACCTGATGGCGACGCTGTTCTGTATCTTCTTTCTCATCATGTCCGTGGAGATATTCAGCCAGCGACTCCGCGCCCGACTGCGCTCCGACGAGGAGAGACGCGGACTGTGGGAGCTCGTCACGGGCTTCCCACAGCGGATGGCGGAGTCGGCGATGCGCTGAACTGGGCTCCCGCCCGACCCCCTTGCGGTCCTGTCTCGCCTGTCCGAGAGATGTTTCCGCGTGATACAGTCAGGTTCAGCTCAGATACATTCAAGCCAGTGGTAGACAAGCACACACATATGGGCGTCGAGCGATCGGTCGAGGAGCTGGACCGGAACCTGGCGACGGCGGTCGGGCTGTACGCGCTGACCGACGCCGGGCTTCACGAGGCGGCCGCGGCAACAGAGATCACAGCCCTGGAACTGGAGATGGCGATCGAGCAGGCAGGGCTCGACGATGTTTTCGACCTGGATACGGACGGTGACGTCTCCGAGACAATCGACGAACTTCTCGACGACCGCTAGAAGCGCAGTTCGTCGACAGCAGCCCCGACCCGGTCGAGCAGTGTCGCCGGCTCACTGTCACCGACGAGTGTGACGTGCCCCATCTTCCGGAGCCGGTACACCTCGCGTTTGCCGTACCAGTGGAGCGCGAGTGCGTCTCTCGCCAGCGCCGCCGGGACACCGGTGAGACTCGCCGGCTGGCGGTGCTCGACGTCACCGAGGATGTTCGCGGAGGCGGTCGGTCCGCGCCGGTCTGTCGTGCCGAGCGGCAGTCCGAGGACACCGCGGAGATGCTGCTCGAACTGCGAGGTGTGACAGCCCTCGATGGTCCAGTGCCCGGAGTTGTGCGGGCGGGGTGCGACCTCGTTGAACAGTATCTCGCCGTCGACCTCGAACAGTTCGATGCCGTAGACACCCCGACCGGAGAGGGCGTCGAGCACGTCCGTTGCCACGGACCGGGCGCGCTCGCGGGTCGCCGCGTCGGTCCGGGCCGGCGACACCGTCCGCCTGAGTATCTCCGCCTCGTGAACTGTCTCGGTCACGGGGAACGTCTCCCGCTCACCGGCACCGACACAGCCGATGACCGCCAGCTCCCGGTCGTAGGGGACGAACTCCTCGACCATCGCGGGGCCGTCGACGGCCTCGAACGCCGGTTCGACCTCGTCCGGTGACTCGACCGGAACGTTCCCGCGGCCGTCGTACCCGCCCTTCCGGGCTTTCAGCATCGCCGGGTAGCCCAGGTCGTCGAGCGCCCCGCGGAGGTCGGCGACGGAGTCGACCCCGCGAAACGCGGGCACCGGAACCCCGGTCTCGCGCAGGCGGCGCTTCTGGACGAGCTTGTCCTGGACGAGCCGCAACGTCTCGGGGTGGGGATGAACCGGTGTACCGGTCTCCTCGCCGACCCGTTCGAGGGTGTCCGGGTCCGCGAGCTCGATCTCGTAGGTGAGATAGTCCGCACGCTCCGCGAGCGCCCGGACCGTCTCCTCGTCGTCGAAGTCGCCGACGACCTGCTCGCGCACCACCGGTGCGGCCGGGGCGTCCGGTGTGGGGTCCGAGACGACCAGCTCGACACCCAGCGGTGCGGCCGCCTCACCCAGCATCCGGCCCAGCTGTCCGCCCCCGACGACACCCACGGTCGTCTCCGAGGGAACGTGTGACATACCCCAGTTTCCCGCGAGCGAGGCAAATACGCGTCGCTTTCCACGTCGTCGAGCGGTATCTTTTTTGACGGGTGCTCCC
>CAZFMN010000053.1:0-7420 GCA_964520075.1 uncultured Halobacteriales archaeon
CCCGGTCAGGTTCAGTCCGGTTCTTCGCGGCTCTGTCCAGTTCGTCGGAACAACTCTCCAGTATTCTGTCCGGCAGTATCAGTCGTCGGTGTCGTCCGCGACACCCAGTCTGCGGGCGGCGTACGCGGCGAGGCCACCGAGCGCCGTGAGTCCGGCGAGCGGTCCGAACCCGGGTCCGTTGCCGTCCGCGCCGTCGGTGGTGTTCTCACCATCACTGTCTCCACCATCGGTGGTGTTCTCACCGCCAGCACCGTCTCCGTTTGCGGAGTCGTCCTCGGGTGTCGACGCCAGGACAGTCAGCGAGCCCTCGGCGGAGCCGTCGTCCGTCGAGACGGTGTGTGTGTACTCACCCGTCGGCACGTCCGTCGTGTCGACAGTGAAGCTGACAGAGTCGGACCCACCGCCCGCGAGGGTCACCGACTCGCTGGCCACATCGCCGAGTTCGGAGACTGACAGCACGACATCCTGGGTTGCCTCCTGCTCGCCGGTGTTCTCCACCGAAACCGTCACCACGAGCTCCTCACCCTGCGTGACCGACGCCGTTGTCGGGTCCAGAGCCGAGAGCTGGAACTCGGCTGGCTCCGGCGGTTCCTGAACCGTCAGCGAGCCCTCGGTGGAGCCGTCGTCTGTCGAGACGGTGTGTGTGTACTCACCCGTCGGCACGTCCGTCGTGTCGACAGTGAAGCTGACAGAGTCGGACCCACCGCCCGCGAGGGTCACCGACTCGCTGGCCACATCGCCGAGTTCGGAGACTGACAGCACGACATCCTGGGTTGCCTCCTGCTCGCCGGTGTTCTCCACCGAAACCGTCACCACGAGCTCCTCACCCTGCGTGACCGACGCCGTTGTCGGGTCCAGAGCCGAGAGCTGGAACTCGGCTGGCTCCGGCGGTGCCTGGACCGTCAGCGCGCCTGTCACTGAACTGTCCTCGCTCTCGACCTGGTGGGTGTACTCACCCGCTGGCACGTCCGTCGTATCCAGGTCGAACGAGGTGGTGGTGCTCTCGCCGGCGGCCAGGGTCACCGTCCGTGAGACGCTGATGTCGGTCCCGACGACCGAGAACGTCACCGACTGGCTGCCCTCGGCGTCACCGGTGTTCTCGACAGTCGCCTCAGCGGTGACCGTCTCACCCTGCTCGACGGTGCCGTCGGCCGGTGACAGCCCGCTCACCTCGAAGGACGCGACCGGGTCGGCAGACGACTCGACGGTCAGCACACCTTCGAACGTCTCGTCGTCCGTCGAGACGATGTGCGTGTACTCGCCCGGGTCGACACCGGTCGTGTCCACCTCGAACGTGACCGAGTCCGCGCCACCGCCGGCCAGTGTCACCGACTGTGCGCCGATCTGTCCGAGCCCCGGGATGTCGAGAACGACCTCCTGGGTTCCCTCCTCGTCACCGGTGTTCTCGACAGTCGCATCGACGGTGACTGTCTCGCCCTGTGTGACAGTCACCTCCGAGGGAGTCACGGTAGCGACCCGGAAGCTGGGCGGGTCCGGTGCCGACTCGACGGTCAGCGACCCCGAGGCCTCGTCGTCGTCGCTCACGAACGTGTAGGTGTACTCGCCCGGGTCGATATCCGCGGTGTCGACGAGAAAGCTGACGTCGTTCGCGATACCGCCGGCCAGGGTCTGTGACTGGCTGCCAATCTCGCCGAACCCGTCTATCTCTATCGCGATTGCCTGTGTCTCCTCCACGTCCCCGGTGTTCTCGATAGTCGCGCTCAGTTCGACTGTCTCGCCCTTCGTGACAACCGCCGACTGTGGGCTCGGACTCTGCACCGCGAAGAAGGGTGCTTCCTGTGGTGCCTGTGCCCCGAGATTCCCCTCCATCGATGGGTGGACGGTGCAGACGTAGTCGTCGAACTCGGCCGCGAGCGACTCGGTGACGGTGAACGCGAGTTCCTCACCGTTGTCGACCCAGTTGACCGCGCTGTCGTTCTCGAAGCTTCCGCTGCCGTACGTGCTCTGTGTGAGCAGCGCGTTGTCGGCCTCGTCCCGGAACGCGAGCGGGTGGAAGCTCCAGCCGAGGTTCTCGAACCGGTACCGTGTCCCGACTGTCAGTGTCAGTGCCGGATTGGGCACGCCGGTCTCCCCGACGTTCTCCCCGGCACTGTCGAGCACCCACGCAGAGGCACCCTGATTGTTCAGCGTGACCGTGACATCGTGACTCCCCCCGCTCGTCTGCCCGACGCCGATACCTGTCGCCAGCAGTCCCGCACCGAGTCCGGATAACACCTGCCGCCGCTCTAAGCCTTCGTGGTCACTCATTACATCAGTTAACGGCTGCTGAGATATAAAGACGACCCCCCACTAGTTCGGGGCCGACGGCTCAGAGCTCGCGCCGCGTCTCGGGGTCGTCGAGTTCCCACAGCAGCTCCGGGAGAAAGGCGTCGAGATGGTCGACGACCCGGCGTTCGGTCACGTTCAACCCCTCGCAGTGCTCGCGGGCGGAGTCGCGCACCGAGACGTGGATGTCGCCGTCCTCGACGGTCACCGAGAGGGGGAACACCGAACACCGGGCGGGTTTCCAGTCGTGCTCGTCGTGCAGCGCACAGAGACCGTCCTCCTGGAGAAAGTAACAGGCCTGCCCGTCCGGTCCGGTGTGGTCGTGGTCTTTCCCCTCCTTCGGCACGAAGTCCTCGCCGCGGAACTGTGTCGTCGCCTCGGAGAGCGGCGCGACGCCCGCGAGTTCGAACAGGTCCTGCTCGTACAGCAACACCCCGTGGTGACAGCACCACGTGCAGCCATCGACACACTCGAATGTGAGCGACGGGTCGAACGCCACCACCGCCTCCCTCCCGGGGTACACCTCGACGCGGCGCCCGGTCCCGTCACCTCCCGCGGACTCGTTCCGGCCGGGGGTCGAACCCGACATCTCGCCGCCCTCGTCGTCCTGTCCCGACTCTCTACCGTCTGTGCTCACAGTACTCGGTTTCCGCCACAGCCAGAAGAGTGTAGCGACCCGTTGCTGGTACTGCCGGCCGATACTATTAAACTTACCTGTGCCCACAGTCTGGCTGTAGTGGATACGCCCGAGAACGGTCGCTCCCGACCGGCATCACATTTTTGGAACGCGTAACGAACCCGTTATGCTTATGCGCGTTGGGCCGAACGATATAGTATGGCAGAGACACAGCGAGCGCTGGACAGCGACGGGGTGTGGACGCTGAAGCACCTCGCGCTCGCCGGGGCGCTCGGGAGCGAGACGAAACTGTCGTGTGCGGCACTCGCGGAGCGTCTCGACGCGTCGACACAGACAGCGTCGCGCCGCCTGCAGGAACTGGAGTCCGGTGGCTACATCGACCGGGAGATGCTGGGAGACGGTCAGCTGGTCACGGTGACCGACACCGGCGAGGAACAGCTCCAGGCGGAGTACGAGGCCTACCGGCGCATCTTCGAGGGGTCGGCGGCGGTGTCGCTCTCGGGTGCGGTCACGAGCGGGATGGGCGAGGGTCGTCACTACATCACACTGTCGGGCTACATGGAGCAGTTCCGGGCGAAACTCGGCTACGAGCCGTTCGCCGGCACGCTGAACATCGACCTGGACGCGGAGAGCGTGCGCGAGCGGCCGCGCCTGGACGCCGTGGAGCCGGTCACAATCGAGGGCTGGGAGAGCGAGGAACGGACCTACGGGCCGGCGTACTGCTACCCGGCGACGCTGGTGACATCCGCCGACAGCTACGAGCGGGCACACGTCATCGCGCCCGAGCGCACCCACCACGGTGACGACCACCTGGAGCTCATCGCACCGGAGGGGTTGCGGGAGACACTCGACCTGGAGGACGGCACGGAGGTGACAGTCCGTGTCACGGAGTGAGCCGGGAGCAACGGCCGCGACAGTCGACCGTGCGGTGGCGGCGTTCCGGAACGGTCGGCCGGTCTGTATCCACGACGCCGCGGACCGGGAGGGGGAGACGGACCTGGTCTACCCGGCGGATGCGGTGACACCCGAGGCGGTGGCACGTCTGCGCAACGACGCGGGTGGGCTGGTCTGTGTGGCCCTCGCCGACAGGGTCGCCGAGGCGTTCGAGCTTCCGTTCCGACAGGGGACGCTCGAACACCCCGCCGCCGGAGACCACGACCTCTCGTACGACGACCGGTCGTCGTTCTCGCTGACGGTGAACCACCGCGACACCCACACCGGTATCACCGACGACGACCGTGCGCTGACGATTACCTCCCTCGCCGAGGCGGCCGCCGCGCCGGCCGAGACGGAGTTCGCGGCGCGGTTCCGCGCCCCGGGGCACGTCCACCTGTTGCGGGCCGCCGAGGGTCTGCTCGACCAGCGGCAGGGACACACGGAGATGGGTGTCGCGCTCGCGAACGCGGCCGGGGTTCCGCCGGCGGTGGTGGTCTGTGAGATGCTCGACGACACGACCGGCGGGGCGCTGACCCCCCACGACGCCGCGGCGTACGCCCGAGACAACGGGCTCCCGTACATCGAGGGGACACAGCTCGTCGATAGGTTCTGATACGGTCGTGCAGACGTATTTTCACTTCGATTCGGCCTCGGAACGTGTGATATCCTGTCTCTGGCGGTCGTTCATCGCGCACGACCGTATGAAACGACCGCTACCGGTTCTGTCAGTATTTCGGGTCGGCGCCGGTGAGTTCGTACAGCTCCTCGTAGACGGCGTCGCGGCGGTCACGCCAGTCCTCGAACCCGTCGGGGCTGGTCGGGTAGTCGCTGTAGATGTCCCGTATCCGGTCGGCGAGAGACCCCACGCGGTAGCTCTCGTAGAGCAGTCCCCAGTTCCCCCGGGTGCCGACGATTGTCTTCGCGCCGAGCGAGACCAGTTCACGCAGGGTCGGCGAGAACCCGCCGCGCTCGGTCACGATGTCGAGCAACTGCTGGCCGGGCAGACCGGCGAGGAGTTCGGTTATCTCGCTCACGTCGTGGGCGGTTCCGAGGATGTTGTACAGGTCCAGTGCCGTGTGCCCGCCGCCGAAGGTAACCTGGACGGCGCGGTTGTACCCCCACAGCCCCTCCTCGCCGAGGTCACCCTCGCTGACAGCGTCCGCGGCGACACTGCCGGCCCAGTTACCCGCCTTCGCGGCACCCGAGATGCCCTCACCGTTCGTCGGGTTGACGTGCCCCGCGGCGTCGCCGGCGGAGAGAAAGCCCGGTGCGACCGCGGAGTCGTACGGCCGACGGGTGGGCAGTGCGGCGCCGAGTTTGTCTCTCACCTGTGCGTTCTCGAACTCGGGGCGGGTGTTCAGGTCACGCTTGAGCACCTCGACCAGCGGTATCGACGGCTCGCTCATCTGGAACCCCAGCCCCGCGTTCACCACCGTCGACGAGCGCGGGAAGTACCACAGATAGCCGAGTTCGTCGGTTGGCTTGAACACGAGCGCGTCGTCGTACTCGACGGGGTCCGGGGTCTCGATCACCTCGCGGTAGGCCGAGCAGAACTGCGAGAACTGGACGTTCGTGTCGTAGTGTGACCCCCCGAAGTCGACCTGGTCCTGCAGCAGCGACAGCGACCCGGCCGCGTCGATGACGACGTCGCTCTCGTATGTCACCGGGTCACCCTCGCGGACGGCATCGACCCCGCGGACCCGGCCGTTCTGGCGGACGTCCCTGACGACGGTGTTGTAGTGGAGTTCCGCGCCGGCGCGGTCGGCCTCCTCCAGCAGCACCTCGCCGAAGCGCTTCCGGTCGATGATGGTGCCGTGCTCGCGGAACTGGTACTCGTAGTCCTCGCCGGCCGGGTTGAGAAACACCGCCCGCTGTAGCTCCCCGTTCGACACCGCCTCCTCGCGGAGGTAGTTCGTATCTATCGTGTCGGGAAACCCCTCCGCGGCCTTCAGCGCGTCACCGCAGGCGATGTGACCCGCCTCCGCCTCGCTCTTTCGCTCGAGGAGGGCCACGTCACAGCCCTTTCCTGCTGCCGCCGCTGCCGCGAATGCCCCCGCGGTACCCCCGCCGACGACGACGATGTCGTACGTCTCGGTGCCCATTTGTACGCCGTTCGTGTCTGAGATACAAAAAGCTATGTGTGACCGGCGAGGCGGTGGTCAGATAACGGCTACGAGACGGTGCCTGCCGGCCGCCCGAGACGAAACCCCAAAGCCCGCGCCTGCCGTATCCTGACACATGACCGACGACGACGCGGAGACACCCGACGACGACCCGGCAGGGATGCACGACCAGCCACCGGGTGCCGATGAAGACGGGGAGGAGCCGTCAGTCCAGTTCGACACACCGGTCGGCGAACACGAGCCCGAAACCGCCACCGGCACCTTCTACGTGAAGTACGCCACCGACGCGTCGGTCACACTCCACGATGTCGACACCGCACAGATATTCACCCTCGTCGAGAACTCCGGGTTCGAGGACAACGACATCGTGGAGGCGACGCTCGTGGCACAGCCACCGATGGAGGTCTCGTACCTGGTCGAGGACCTCGAGGCACACTACACCGTGCCGGTCGAGACCAGCCCCGAACCCCCGACCCGGCAGGTCCAGGAGATCGCCGCCGAGATGGACCCGATGGAGGCCGTCACGGTCGAGCGCGAGGGCGAGGGGGAGATACACGTCCTCCGTGTCGACCCGGACGCCGTCGCGCAGACGACGACCGAACTCCACGAGGACGAGACGACCCACAAGAACGCCGCCCGGTACGGTGTCGAGCGCGTCGAGATACGGACCGACGAGAGCGGTATCGTCAGCGTCCGCTACCTGCCCTGACCGTCCTGGAAGAAGGCGAGGTCGTGAATCCGGGGGTCCGCACGCAACTCGGGGTGAAAGGCCGTTCCGACGATGTTGTCCTCCCGGACCGCGACCGGTCGTCCGTCGAACTCGGCGAGCACCTCGACCGACTCGCCGACGGTGTCGATGACGGGTGCGCGGATGAACACCGCCGGGAACGGCTCCGACAGGCCACGCACCTCGAGTGGCCCCTCGAAGCTGTCGCGCTGACGACCGAACGCGTTGCGCTCGACGGTCACGTCGAGCAGGTCGAGTGTCTCCACGCGCTCGTCACCAGAGTCGTTGCTGAGCACGATCAGCCCCGCACACGTCGCGAGCACGGGTCGCCCGGCGGCCACGTGGTCGCTGATCTCCGCGGCGATCCCCTCGCGGTGGAGGAGCCGCGAGATTGCTGTCGACTCCCCGCCCGGTATCAGGAGCAGGTCACACTCCGGAACGACACCGGACTGCCGTATCTCGACGGCCTCGACGTCGTACCCGTTTGCCGCACCCGCCCGCTCTATCGCCCGCTGGTGCTCGCTGACATCGCCCTGCACGGCCACGACACCCGCTTTCAGCGCCATACAGCTACGTGGGTCCGACAGCGAAAAAATCCCCCGGTCGGGACCGTCTCCGACTCGTGTCCTGGCCGGTTCACGCACCCGGGGGCCGGTCACCACCCCGACGGAGACGACCCGACCGGGAGTCCGCTGCAGGTCGGGCCGGTCG
>CAZFMN010000053.1:7520-16702 GCA_964520075.1 uncultured Halobacteriales archaeon
CACCACCCCGACGGAGACGACCCGACCGGGAGTCCGCTGCAGGTCGGGCCGGTCGCCCCGTATCACCCACAGCACACCCCGGCGTTCACGTCTGCTCGACGGCGATACCGGGTCGGTCGAGCAGTTCGTCGAGTCGGTCGGAGGGGCAGTCGGGCCGGCCGACGGTCGTCCGGCGGGTCGCCCCGGGGTCGACCGTGGTCTCGAGGACGAGGTGATTCTCCGCCAGACGCCAGTCCTCGCCGAGCGGTCGCGCGTCGTCGCCGTCCCCGACCGCCGGTGACACCTCCGTACGGTCGTGCGCAAGGAATGACCGCCAGAGACAGGATATCACGCGTTCCGAGGCCGAATCGAAGTGAACGTATCTCTGCACGACCCTCTCAGTTCGCCGTCGGTCTCGACAGCCCACACCGGGCCGGGCCCGCGGCGACCCCCCGCGTGCCCCGCGTGCCGTGTGCGCGGGCCGGGACACCCTTTTGTCCGCGGTCCCAGTACAACAGACGTGTCACTCCCGGTGTCGCCGGTCCCGCTGTTCGCCGTTGCCGTGGTCGTGTTCGTCGCGGGAACGGTGAACGGACTCGCGGGGTTCGGGTTCGCCGTCGTCACGACGATGGTGCTGGCGACGGTGGTCGACCCCGCGACGGCGGTGGTGTTCGTCATCGTCCCCATCCTCGCGGTCAATCTCCGACTCGCGGGTGAACTGTCGAGCACCGAGGTCCGGACCTGTGGTCGCCGGTTCAGACCGCTCCTCGTGTCGGCCGTGCTCGGGACCGTCGCCGGGATGCTGGTGCTCGATTCCCTGCCGGACCGCCCGCTCCGGGTGGTGCTCGGACTGGTGGCACTCGCGTTCGTCGCGACCCTCCAGGAGATGGTCACGATTCCGGGCGAACAGAGCGCCCGGGAGGGCTGTTTCGTCGAGCACCCGGCGGCGATGGCCGGTGTCGGCGGTGTCAGCGGCGCGCTGTTCGGCGGCACCAACGTCGGGGTCCAGCTGGTGGCGTACCTCCGCAGTTGCGAGCTCTCACACGACCTGTTCGTCGGCGTGGTGGCCGTGCTCTTTCTCGCGCTGAACGGTGTCCGGGTCGTCGCGGCGGCCCTGCTCGGGCTCTACGACGACCCGACGGTCGCCGCGCTGTCGGTCGCCGCGGCGGTCCCCGCTCTCGCCGGTGTCGCCGTCGGGAGTCGCCTGCGCGACCGGGTCTCGCCGCGACTGCGCCGTGGCGCGGTGCTCGCACTCCTCGCTGTCATCGCTGTCCAGCTACTCCGGACCGGACTGGGTGTCCCCTGAGACGGTCGTGCGTGAGTATTTTCAGCACCGCCCCGGAATCCGGGAGGAACGGCCCGTGAAACGGGAGTCTGTGACCGCCCGGCGGAACGAGTCACGCACGACCGTACGAGACAGCTCATCTCGGCGCCGCCGGCGCGGGCAACACGAGCCGGACGACCGTCCTGTCGTCGGTGCGCTCGTACTCCAGGTCGCCGCCACAGGTCTCGGCGGTCCACCGGGCCAGCCACAGCCCGATACCGCTACTGTGTTCGAGCTGTGTGATGTCGCGGTCGTCGAACACCGGGCCGCGCTCGTGCTCGGGGATTCCGGGACCGTCGTCGACAACCTCGAGATAGACAGCCCCGTCGACAGCCCGCCCACGCACGAGGACAGTCGGCTCCTCGCCCGCGTGGGTCAGGGCGTTCTCCACCAGCGACTCGACGGCCCGCTGGAGCTGTGGGATGACGAGCGCACGGAGCTCCTCGGGCACCTCGACGGTCACCGTCTCCGCGGCGGTTTCGCCGGTCGCGGCGTCGACGGCCAGCCGGCAGATCGGCTCGACCGACCGGGGCGCGACGTCGCGCCCGCTGTCGAGTACCTGCTTGAGTGGCCGGGTCTCCTCGCGCAATGATGCGATACGCTCGGCGTGCTCGGCGATCAGCGCGGCCTGCTCGGACACCTCCGGGTCCGTGCTGTCCGTGAGTGACTCCGCCAGCCCCAGGATGACCGACAGGTCGTTGCGGAGGTTGTGTCTGAGGATGCGGTGGACGACACGGCTGTGGCGCTCGTACCGGCGCTGTTCGGTGATATCGGAGTAGATACCGAACCCGTACTCGCTGCCGGTGCGCCGGTCGGGCACGACGCGCAGGAGAAACTCCCGGGTGCCGGTCGCGGTCTCCCGGCGGACGATGGCGGTGCTCTGCTCGCCCTCCGTGACCCGGTGGTCGAACTCCTGTGCCCGTGCGCTCTTGTCCTCGGGCACGATGACGTTGTTGAGCAACTCGCCGAGCACCGCCTCGCGCTCGTGACCGAACACCCGCTCGAACGCGGGGTTCACCGCCCGGATGACCGGCCCCTCCTCGCACATCTCCGCCTCCACGACCGCGTCCTCGATGTGCTCGAACAGCTCCCCGAACCGCTCGGATACGGTCGAACCTCGTGAGGGCTCTCCGTTCCCGCTGTCTCTGTCCGACCTGTCGGGTGGCATTCTCGCTCGTGTGTCTCCTCTTGTTCTGCAGTTATCTGTCGGTATCTTGAACTGATACCGGTCTCTCGTCTCGATATGCGTGTTCACCACGTATCAACCTTCCTCACACTGGCCACAAATTCCGGCGTGGAGCAGACGCCGGAGTCCCGTACAGCGAGAGATTGAAGAGGTAAAGAGCCAACATAGATACTGTGCAGTCCGGAACGCAGGCCCTCTCTCGCACAGGCGCGGAACACGGTGGCGAAAACGTTTTGTTCCAACTAGACGTAGGTGTGGTGTGACCGGGTCCGGATGGTCCCGGCGGGAGTTCACCGCGCTGTCGGCCGCGACAGTCGGCGCCCTGCTGACAGGCCGTTCCGGCCGTGCGGTCGAGCAGACGGCGATGACCGACCGGTACGAGTTCCTCGCCGGCGCTGTCGAGACGGCGTACCAGATTCCGACACTCGTGCAGTTCACCGACAGGTCGGGGTTCGACAGCCTCGCCGGACTCGACACCGAGTTCCGGACCCACCCCGAGGAGCCGGTGGCGCACGCCGGTCTCACGCCCGCGCAGGCCGAGACAGTCGCCGGAGTCAGCACGGCCGAACGTCTCGAGTACGCGCCGGGGTCGAACCCGTTCTGGCCGCTCGGTGAGTACGAGGCAGGTGTCTTTCCCGACCCGGGGGACAGTGCCGGGTTCGTCGCCCTCGAGGAGGCGGTGGCCGGACTCGAACACCTCGCCGCCGAGCACCCCGACCGTCTGCGGGTCGAGACGGTCGGTGCCGGGCACGGTCACCGCAACCGGTACACGGGCGACCAGGACCCGCAACCGGTCTGGGTGGCCGAACTCACCGAGAACGTCGACGCGGCCGAGGGCAGGGAGACGGTCGTCTTCGTGGCGAGCGTCCACGGCGACGAGCGCGCGGGCGTCGAGGCGAGTCTCCGGTTTATCGAGGACGTGCTCACGGGTGCCCGCCCCGGAATCGCCGACCTCCTCTCGGAGCGGCGTCTGGTCTTCGCCTGTCCGAACCCCGACGGCTGGGTCGTCGACGAGCGGCTCTACGAGAACCCGGTCGACCCGCCCGATTTCCGCCGGTTCAACGGTGCCAACCGCGACCTCAACAGGGAACAGCCCAGTCCGGGCTGGATACGGCCGGACCGCCGCCCGGGTGAGCCACTGGGGGCAGACCTCGTCGACGACGCGCCCGGCCCCGACGAGGACGTGCCGGACCAGGTCGCCACCGCTGTTCCCGAGACGCTCTCGCTGGTCGAGCGGCTCAGGTCCTACGACGACGTCGCCTACCTGGTCGACCTCCACGGGATGTACGGCCACACGAACGCGGTGCTCGGGATCGAGACCGGCGGCGGCACACCAGCCGACCGCGCCGACAGCGACCTGCTGACCCGGGCTATCGGTGCCCGGGTGCGGGAGTCAGTCGGCCCGCTCGCGGACTGGACGGACGCCTTCGAGGCGGCCGCCGCGGACTCGGCTCAGCAGGTCGGTGACCCCGACGAGTGCGACCCGGACCTGCTCTGTGAGCAACCGGTCGAGCTGTTCGGCAGCGGGACCGGGCTCGACACCATCCAGTACACCGTCTCCGGTGGACTCGCCGGATGGGCGGGCGCGCCGGAGCGACTCGGTGGGCTCGGGGCGACACCGCTGACCCTCGAGGTCGTCTTCTCGAACTCGCTCCGCGAGGGGATGGAGGTGCGGTTCGTGCCCGACATCGTCGAGTTCCAGGTGCGTGCCTACGGGGCCGTCTGTGCGGCGACGGTCGAACACGCGGTCGACGAGGTCGACGCCACCGTCGAGACGGGCGGTCGCTCGACGGCCTACCTCGCCGCGGACGACCTCCGCCGGCGGGCGAGTGACCTCCCGCACGTCGAGCCGGGGACCACACCGGTTGCCGGTGGTGTAACGGTCGGTCCGGCAGACGAGACGACCCTCGCGGGGTCCGGACCGAGGTGGTCCGACTCGACACTCGCGACCGACAGCCACCACCTCGCCGGGGGTGACGTCGAGACGACTGTCGATATCCCTCCGGGCACGCACACACTCACCGTGGCGTTGCGGGCGCCCGGGGGTCGGGTCACCGGGGCAACACTCCGCGACGGCGGGGGAACTGCCGTCGAGGATGCGGCAGGGTCGGGAGAACGGAGCACACCCGGTCGGACGGTGCTGACCGCGCTCGACCCCGACCCCGGCCGGTGGCGCGTCGAGGGGGTCGCGACGGCCCCGGTCGAGGTGCGGGTCACACGACTCGTCGCCGACGAGGTGCCCGACCCGAGGCGCGCGCTCGGCTACGCACAGCGCGACTACACGGTGACACCGCTCACGGCGCTCGAGGCGCTCGACTCGGCTGCCGACGGACCAGTCGAGGCCGTCACGGCGGCGGAACTCGGGCCAGACACGCTCCTCACGGACGGTCGTCCGACCTACGACAACCTCGTCCTCACCCACGACCACGGTGTCGACGAGGCGGCGCGTGCGGCTCTCGCGGCGTACGTCGAGGCGGGCGGCAATCTCGTGCTGACCGACAGCGGGGTCGGTCTCGCGGCCGCCCTCGACGTGGCTGGACTCGACGGGGTCGGGGCGGACGACGTCGTCCGGGAGGAACTCGCGGCGGCGGCCTACCCCGACCCGGACGCGGATCACCCGCTGGTGGCCGGTCGCCGGACGTTCGACGCGATGTCGAGTATCGAGCGACGCGAGCCCTGGCGGCACCCGCCGCTCGGCTACGCCCGCAACGAGGTGCCGATGTACACCGTCACCGCGGGTCGACTCCGCGCGGCCGGCGCGACGGTGGCCGCCGCCGTCGACGGCCGTGCACGGCTCGCGACCGTGCCGACCGACGGCGAGCGCGTCGGTATCCACCTGCTCGGCTCTCTGCTCCCCCCGGCGGCCCAGCACAACCTCCACCCGTTCGGACTCCGCGGGCAGTCGCTGACCAGACTCGGCTACCTCCTGCTGTGCAACGCACTCGGCTACCGCCTCTCGTTCTCGCGGAACGGGGACCGGGTGACGACGCTCGGTTCCCTCGTCGGCACCGACAACGGGACCGGTGGCACAGGCAGTGGTGATGGTGACGGTAGCACCGACGACGGAACTGGTGGCACACCGGACGACAGTGGTGGTGGCACCGACGACGGGACTGGTGGCACACCGGACGACAGTGCCGGCGACGGGACCGGGGGACAGTCCGAGGGTGGGGCCGACGGTGACGGACCGGGGTTCGGTGTGGCCGCCGGCGTGGCGGGACTGGGTGGTCTGGGGTATCTGCTCTCCCGACGGGCGGGTGACTCCGGGGCAGAGGGTGAGTGACACAGAACTCTTTTTATCCCAGCAGACCAAGAAAGTGCAATGGGAATCGGTGGCTCTGACCTCTACCGGCAGCAGATCCTCGATCACTACAAGAACCCGCGCAACTACGGCGAGATCGAGGAGCCGACGTTCACACACGTCGGCGAGAACCCGATGTGTGGCGACACCATCGAGATGGACGTCGTGCTCGACGACGACGAGGAGACGATCGAGCGGGTCGCCTTCCAGGGCGACGGCTGTGCGATCTCGCAGGCATCGGCCTCGATGCTCTCCGAACAGCTCCAGGGACTCACCGTCGAGGAGTTGCGCGAGATGGACCGCGACGACGTGACAGAGATGCTCGGGGTCGACATCTCGCCGATGCGCGTGAAGTGTGCCGTCCTCGCGGAGAAGGTCGCACAGGACGGTGCCGACCTCTACTTCGGCGAGACAGATGTCGACAGGACCACAGTCGAGGACTGACCGGCGAGCGGAGTCCTGGCACGCTCCGGAGATTTATATCCGATAGCGCGACCACCAGCCACATGGCTACGCTCGACTGGCAGGTCGCGGCCGCGGGCGAGACGACGCTCGTCGAGCTGTTCGTGACGAGCGACACGGAGACACGTGTCGAGATAGCGAGCAACCTCGAACCCGTCTGGCCGCCGAGACGGCAGAACCGCCCCGTCGCGGGCTGGGACGGGTCCGGATTCGAGGGTGTCGTGTCCGCCGGGGAGCCGCTGGTGCTCGGCTACGCCTCCCCCGACGACCCGGTCGAACCGCCGGCGACAATCGTCGACACCGAGCCCGTCACCGGGTCCTCCGAGGGGGCACCGACCCCCGAGGCGCTCGTGCGCGAACTCGGCGAGGCTGGCCCGCCGCGGGACGCTGTTCCCGCCCACGGGTCACCGTCGACCGACCGGGATACGGGAGTGGATTCACGCTCGCCCGGTCACGGCCCGACGACGGACGAACAGCGCCCGGCCGGCCACGAGTCGACGGTCGGCTCCGGACAGCCGTCGGCCCGCGGGTCGGCGTCGGCACATCCACACGAGACGGGTCACAGCCGGCGAGACGACGACACACACCCGGCCGAGGGTTCCGAGACCGCACGGGCACAGACACCGGGTAGTGAGACGAGGGCCCGGGACACGGAGTCGGCCGACACCTCCGGTGCCCGGCGCTCACAGCGGTCCGGCGGTGCCGGAACGGGGAACCGACGGGGGGCCGAGTCGGGGTCCTCGGCAGGTCGCACTCGGCAGTCCGGCGACACCGGAACGGGCAGCCGACAGCAGACCGGTGAGAGCGGGTCGGGGTCGGCAGATTCCACACAGCCGCGGCGTACGGAGCGTGCACGCACAGACGAACCGACAGCCGGCACCGCGACAGGTCAGCGCGGGAGGACAGACACGGACGGGCCAGGCGAGGCGATAGACGCCTGGCTCGACGCGCTCGGGGGTCGCATCGAGACGGCGGAGCGTCTCGCCGCCGTGGAGACAGCAGGCGAGGCGCGTTCGGCCGTCGACGCGGCGGGAGGTATCGAACAGGTCAGGGCGCTGTGTGAGCAACTCGACGCGGACAGGCGGCGTCTCGAGCGCATCGGGCAGCGACACGGCGGGTTCGGTGACAGACTCGACGAGATAGACGTTCCGCTGTCGGCACTCGAACGGTTGGCATGAGGCTCACGGTCACCGCGGGAAAGGGTGGTGTCGGGAAGACAACGGTCGCGTACAACCTGGCGGCCGAACTGGATGCCGTCGCGGTCGACGCGGACCTGGGGATGGCGGATATGCCCTCGGCACGCGGTCCGGACCTCCACGACGTGCTCGCAGGGCGGGCGTCGGCGGTGGAGGCGGTCCGGGAGGGCGGACCGGTGGCCGTGCTCCCCTGCGGGCGGTCACTCGCGGGTGTGCGGGCGGCAGACCCGGCGGCACTGGTCGAGGCGGTCCGGGCGGTCGAGCGCGAGTACGGCCGGGTCGTCGTCGACGCACCGGCGGGGATGCACAGCGACGCGGGTGTGGCACTGCTGGCCGGGGAGGCGGCACTGCTGGTGACGCGGCCGACGCGGGCCGCGCTGGCCGGGGCGGTCCGGACGCGGGAACTGGCGCGGGAACTCGACACGCCGCTGGCACGGGTGGTGCTGAACCGGGCCGACCGACTCGGCTCCCGCGACCGCCTCGCGTCGACACTCGGTGCGCCGGTCACCGTCCTGCCGGAGTCGGACCCGCTCGCGTCGGCACAGCGAACCGGCCAGCCGGTGGCCGCGCTCGCACCCGACTCGTCCGCGTGCGAGCAGTTCGAGGCACTCGCCCGCGCAGTCGAGCGCGCGGTCTAGGACAAACTATATCCGTCGCATCTTGGTCTAGTCCAACAATGAGTACACCTGTCCTCGACCGGGTCGAGGGGTGGCAGACACGTCGCTTCGACGGCCTCCAGCGACTCGTGGCGAACGAGTTCTCCGGTGTGGTCCGGGCCGGCGAGACCGAACTGTTCATGACCAGCGGCGTCGCCGTCGCTCTCCGGGGTGGCGATATCGATGCCTTCGAGGAGACAGCAGGAACCGCGTACAGCGCGCCGTCGCCGGCGCTCCCGCTGCTCGCGGTGATGCAGGAGCGGAGCGACGAGGTACGCGACCAGTTCTACACAGAGCAGACACCCCTCTCGACGGTCGACGAGACGCTCTCACAGGGCGGGTTCACCGGCTACGTCGAGCTCTCGGAGAACGTTCTCAGCGGGGACTACTACCTGGTGTACCACGCCGGGACCTCGATGACCGTCGGCTTTGTCGGTCAGTCCGGGCGTCTCGTCGACGGCCGCGAGGCGTTCGAGACGGCGACAGACGAGGTGGGTATCTACGAGGTCCGCCCTGTCACGTTCGACCCGGTCGACCTGCCGGAGCCGGCACCCGAACCCGACCCGGAGCCGACCGGTCCCGACGACGCGGAGACCGCCGGCGCGCAGTCGGCCGGCCCGGCCGGAGACGGCGCCGAGACAGGCCCCGCCGGGCGGTCGACAGACCCGGTCGCGGGCGGCACGGAGGCCGGACCGTCGGGTGACGAGCACGAGCCGGTGGCCGAACGGTCCGAGGACGGCACGGGGGATACGCCGGGCGCCGAACCGGCCGGGGCCGAGCGGGGCGACACACCGGACGCGACAGCCCCGGTCGATGCCACCGACACCGACCTCCGGACCATCCCCTCGGTGGACCCGGACCGAACCGTCGGGCGGGCGGACGGACAGTCGACGACCGACCAAGCACGACCCGGCGGGTCCGGTGACGACCCCGATGACGGTTCGAGTACGGAGGGGAACGAGCCCGGCGCCACACCGGCACCGGACGCGGAACCGGCCGGGACCGACACCGACGACACGGCGGCGCCTGACAGCCCGACCGCCGGCGAGCGACTGGACCAGCAGGACGAGGACGAACT
>CAZFMN010000054.1:0-16371 GCA_964520075.1 uncultured Halobacteriales archaeon
GGGCCTTCTTCGAGTCCCACGACCGGGCCGACTCGAAACCGCTCGTCGAGGGACCACTCGGCGGCACACCCCTCGACACCGACACGACTGCCCACGCCGACGGCGGCCGGCCCACCGGTGACGACCCCCACACCGACGGCGGGTCTCACCACGACGATTCCCGCCCCGCGGACATCGACGACAGCGCGAACGGTGACGACCACGGGGGAGACGAGAGCGGAGAGACCCACGACGGGGACGGACACGACCACCACGGCGGGCCGGGGCCGGGTGGCTGGGAGCGGGTCGGCTGGACGGGTGCGGAGGGGTCGTGGCTGATGCTCGGTCCCATCCTGGTCGTCGTCGCCGGGGCGGTCGTGCTCGGTCTCGTCCCGTTCCAGGCCGGCTTTCTGGAGCTCATCGAGTCGGTCGCGGCGGAGGCCGTGGCGGGCAGGGGGGTGACGGGCTGATGGTGTTCGAGCTGTTCCCGCCGTGGCTACTCGTGCTCGGTGCGGCGGCGCTCGCGGCGGTGCTCCCGCGCCGGCCGGCACACGCGGTCGGTCTGCTCGGCACCGGCGGTGCCGCGGTCGTGTCGTGGTTCGTCACCGGTGGCGCGTACCTGCAGGTGACGCTGTTCGGCGCGTTCGACGCCGTGCTGTTCAACGTCGACCAGTTCTCCCGGCTGATGGGGCTCATCTTCGGGCTTATCGGGGCCGTGGCGGTGCTCTACTCCTACGCAAGCGGTGCCGACAGCCGGCAGACGGCGTTCGCACTGGCCTACGTCGGTGTGAGCCTCGGCTCTGTCTACGCCGGGGACTGGCTGACGCTCGTCTTCTTCTGGGAGCTGATGGCGGTGTTCAGCACACTGCTGGTCTGGCACCACGGTGGGCGGGCGGTCCGGGCGGGCTACCGGTACGCCCTGTTGCACGGTATCGGCGGGAGCCTCCTGCTGGCGGCGATCGTCTGGCTGCTCGCGGACCCGGCGACCGCCGCGGGGGACGCCGGCGGGCTCGTGTTCAGCCCCCACGTCGTCGACGGGGCGGGCGGGATGCTCGCCGCCGACTCGGTCGTGCCCGGACTGCTGGCGGCGGTCGGTATCGGTGTCAACGTCGGCTTCGTCGGCCTGCACGCCTGGCTGCCTGACACCTACCCGCGGCCACACATCGCCGCGAGTGTCTTTCTCTGCGTGTTCACCACGAAGACCGGTGTCTACGGGATGTACCGGGCGTTCCCGGACGGCCATCTCTGGATCGCCTACATGGGCGGTGCGATGGCCGTCTTCGGCGCGTTCGCGGCGCTTCTCCAGTCGGATATGCGCCGGCTCCTCTCCTATCACATCCAGTCACAGGTCGGCTACATGGTCGCCGGGGTCGGACTGGCCGGTATCGGGGTCGGCACGGTGGCGTCTGAACCCGGCAGCTACGCCAGTCTGGCAACTGCCGGTGCCTTCGGCCACGTGTTCAACCACATCCTCTACAAGGCGCTGCTGTTCATGGCTGTCGGGGTCATCATCTACCGGACCGGGCAGGAACGGCTCGGCGATATCGGCGGTCTCGCCCGGCGGATGCCGTTCACGTTCGTCACGTTCACGATTGCCGCGCTCTCCATCGCCGGGTTCCCCCTGTTCAACGGGTTCGTCTCGAAGGGGATGATAATCGGTGCCGCCGACAAGAAGGAGCTCGAGCTGCTGTGGGGGCTGCTCCTGGTCGGTGGCGTCGGTACGTTCCTCTCGTTCATCAAGCTCGGGTACTTCGCGTTTATCGAGGGCAGTTACGAGGGGACAGTCCGGGATGCCAGCCTCGGGCAGGGTGTGGCGATGGGCTCCGTCGCGGGGCTGTGTGTCCTGTTCGGTGTCGCCCCGAACCTGCTCTTCGAGTTGCTCCCGCTGCAGGGGGAGTACAGCTACACCACGTTCACCGTCCCCCACGTCGCTGAGGGTGTCGGACTCGCGGCACTCGGACTCGTCGGGTTCGCCATCCTGCGTGGCCCCCTGCACCACATCGGTCGCGTGCCCGACATCGACTTCGTGTACAACCGGGCGCTGTTCTACGGCGGTCGTGGCACCGTCGTCGCCGTGACGGAGCTGTACGGGGCCGTCGACAGCGCCGTCGTCCGGGCGGTACGGCTCTGTTACTGGGTCGGCGCGAACCCCACGGTCGCGGCTCTGCGGGCGAGTCGCCGTCTCCCCGAGTCGCTCCGGCCGACCCTCGGCGACGGGCGGCCCCCGGCAGACGGCGGCGCCCCCTCGCGGCTGTATCTCCGTGCCGGCGTCGGTACCTCCGTGCTCGTGCTCGCGGCCGTGCTGACGCTGTTTCTCGTCTTCGCACTGTGACCGACACGACGTATCTGCCCGAGAGCGGAGAGCGTAATCGAGGGCGCCACACGGGAGCGAGAGCACACGGGTCGGCCGGTCCGGGGCGTACAGCCCGCGGTCGGGTTCACCCGGCGAAGAGGCACGTGTCGTCCGGCGCGGGCCCCCGTGGCTCGACACCGGACGGCCGCACGTCGAACTCGCCACCGGTTCGTCGGGGCCGCGGTGCTCGGGTTCGGTGTGCTCGCCTCTCTCCGACTGCTGGTCAGGATGCTCGCGGTCGTCTGACGCTCCGAAGCGCTTACACCGGGGTCGTCCCTACGTGGAGTATGAGCGAGCCAGCGATCACACTCTACCGGTTGCAGGCGTGTCCGTTCTGCGAGCGCGTGGTCCGGACACTCGAGGAGTACGACCTGTCGTACCGTTCGCGGTTCGTCGAGCCGCTGCACTCGAGGCGCGACGCGGTCAAGCGCGAGAGCGGTGCCCGGACGGTGCCGGTCATCGTCGACGAGCGCACCGGCGTGACGATGTCCGAGAGCGCCAACATCGTGACCTACCTCGAGAACACGTACGGCGAGGAGGGGCGGCTCGCCCCGGAGGCCGCGGCCGCGGGGGGGTCGTAGATGGACCTGGGGTTCGACGTGGTCGAGTTGCCGGCGCCGGACCACCCCGAGGCGGGCGACCGGGCACCGGATTTCACCCGCCCGCTCGTCGGTGACGAGTACTGGGAGGACACGGCGCTGTCGGCTCTCGATGCGCCGGTCTGTCTGGTCTGTCACCCGATGGACGGCTCCTTTCCGGCGACGTACATCTGGAACGAACTGCGCGACCGCGGGTTCGACAACCTCGGCGCGACAGTCGTCGGCCTCTCCATCTCGACGCCGTACGCGCACAAGCGCTTCATCGAGGACCACGACCTCGCCGGGACCGACTTTCGGTTCTTCTCCGACCCCGGGAACGGTGTGGCCGAGACGTACGGTATCACGAACGACCTCGACGGGATGGACGGGGTCGTCGAGCCGCGACCGGCGACGTTCGTTCTGGACGAGGACCTGACCGTCCAGTACGCCTGGGTCGCCCGCGAACACCCCGAACTCCCCGACTACGACGACCTCGAGGCGGCTGTCGTCGAGGCTGTCGAGGCCGGCGCGGTCGCCGACGCGGACTGATGCCCGGGTCGGAATCCGACATCGAGCGCGCCGCGGATGCCGTCCGTGACGGTGACCTGGTGGTCTACCCGACGGAGACGGTGTACGGGCTGGGTGCGGACGCACTCGACCCGGAGGCGGTCGAGCGGGTGTTCGCCGCAAAGGGTCGGGACCGGGAGAACCCGGTTTCGATGGCCGTTCCCGACATCGAG
This sequence comes from uncultured Halobacteriales archaeon, assembly GCA_964520075.1. GTDB lineage: Archaea > Halobacteriota > Halobacteria > Halobacteriales > Haloarculaceae > Halovenus. Next base: position 3,651 of record CAZFMN010000054.1, read on the forward strand.
ACGGCGGCCGAGTACACCGAACTCGGGGAGCGCGAGCGGGCGTTCGTGCGGCAGTTCCTGCCGGGGCCGGTGACAGTCGTCGTCGAGCGCGGCGACAGGGTGCCCGACGCCCTGACCGCCGGGCGGGACCGGGTCGGTCTGCGCGTGCCCGACCACGACGTGGCGCTGTCACTGCTCGAGCGTGTCGCGCCCGTGACCGCAACCAGCGCAAACGAGAGCGGACGCCCGTCGGTCCGGGAGCCGGATTCGCTCCACGAGCCGGTTCGGAGAGCCGCGTCGGTCGTCGTTGCCGACGGCGAGACACCCGGCGGCGGGTCGACCGTGGTAGACGTCGCCCGCGAAACTGTCCACCGTCGCGGTGCGCTCGCCGACACGGTCGAGGACTGGCTGGCCGACCGGTGAGCGGACCGGGAGCGAAAGCGTGGCTTTATGACGACAGGTCCCCTCGCAACGAGTATGCAGGGAAATCTTCCGCCGGAAGCACAGGAGAAAATCGAGGAGCTACAGGACCTCCAGGAGACGGCACAGCAGGTCGCCGCGCAGAAACAGGAGGCCGAGTCCACACTCACAGAGTCGAAGACAGCACTCGAGGCACTCGAGGACGTCGACGGTGACACCCAGATGTACAAGCAACTCGGCGAGTTGCTCGTCGAGACCGACTACGAGGAGGCAAAGGAGGACCTCGACGAGACGGTCAGCAATCTCGAGGTGCGCGTCGAGACCCTCGAGAAACAGGAGAACCGGGTCCAGCAGCAGTTCGAGGAGCTCCAGCAGGAGCTCCAGCAGATGCTCGGTGGCGGCGGCGGTGGCGGTGCCCTCGGCGGCGGTCCCGGCGGCGCGTGACTCCCAACGGGACCCAACCGGAGGACAGCGAGGTCGTCCAGACGGCTGTTCGGGCGGCCGAGGAGGTTATCCTCTCGCGGTACTCGCGGGGCGACATACGCGATATCGACGTCGGTGTCTCCTTCGAGGAGGGTCGGCTGTCGGTCGACATCTACCTCGACGCACCGGGTGATGCAGAGCGGGTCGCGGAGGACGCGGCACTGGCCGCGCGCGCCGCTGTCGACGACCTGTTCGACGTGTAGCGACCGAGCGGACTGCTTTTCATCCCCCCACACGTACAGGAGGTATGGAACACGAGGCCACCGTCGAAGGGGTCGGCGTCGGTGTCAGCGACGAGGGACCGGGCGCGCCGGTCGTGTTACTGCAGGCGCGCGAGGAACTCGTCCCGATATTCGTCAGCGCGGACCAGGCACAGTCGATGCAACTCGCCCTGGAGGGTGAACCGTTCGAGCGCCCACTGACCCACGACCTGTTCGTCGAGATGGTGGCGGAGTTCGGGGCGGCGATCGACCGCGTTCGCGTCGACGACCTCGCCGACGGCACCTTCTACGCGAAGATCGACACCGAACAGTACCACAGCGGCGAGCGCAAGCGGGCGGTGTTCGACGCGCGCCCGTCGGACGGCATCGCAATCGCGCTCCGGGTGGACTGTCCGCTCATCGTCACCGACGAGGTGGTCGAGGAGGCCGGCCGCCCGCCGGAGGCGTTCGAGTCCGACGACGAACTCGACGAGCCCGGCGACGAGTTCGACGGCCCACTGTGAGGCGATGAACTGGGCTGGATACGACGGCCTGTTGCTCGACCACGACGGTGTGGTGGTCGAACTGGTCGACCGTGACCACATCACCGCCGGCCTCCGCGAGCACGGTGACCCGCGCCTGGCGGAACTCGGTGTCGACCTCGACCCGGCGCTGCTCGATGCGTTCCAGGTCGGGGCCGACGCCGGGGAGATTCGGGCGCTGGCCGACCGGTACGGGGTCGACCCCGGGGCGCTGTGGCGCTGTCGTGACGACGCCATCGAGGCGGCGCTGCACGCCGCGACCCGGAACGGCGAGAAACCGCCGTACGACGATGTCACCGCGCTCGCCGCGCTCGAGGTGCCCCGCGGCGTCGTGAGCAACAACCAGCGCCGAATCGTCGAGTTCGTTCTGGAGACACACGACATGCGGGAGCTGTTCGACACGGTGCAGGCGCGCGACCCGACGCTCGCGAGTCTCGACCGCAAGAAACCGGCACCGACCTACCTCGAGGCGGCGATGACCGCCCTCGACATCGAACACCCGCTCTACGTCGGTGACAGCGAGAGCGATGTCGTCGCCGCACACCGCGCGAACGTCGACGTTGCCTTCTTGCGCCGGCCACACAACGCCGACACGTCACTCTCGACGGCCCCCACGTACGAGGTGGAGGGTCTCGACGAGATTGTGGCGGCCGCACGGTCTGGTTGAGTCACCGCATCAGCACACGTCGCCGGCCTGTTCCGCGACACTCACCAGCGAGAGCCAGGTGTTCAGCCCCGCCCGGAGCGCGACGAGGTCGGCCGCCTCGACGACGAGTGTGAGCGTCTCGTCGGCCCTGTCCAGTTGCGTCCGACTCCGGTCGTCGTCGATACTGTCGAGTTCGGGCGAGACGGCGCGCTCGACACGGTGTGCGCGGTCGGAGGAACTGTAGCGCAGGGTCAGACGGGTCTCGTGGCGCACGGCGCTACTCGACGCCGATCTCTTTTATATCGCGGCTGCGCTCTTTCAGCAGCACACGGTGACCACAGTACGGACAGCGGACACCGCCGTACTCGTCGAGACCGACATCGCGCTTGCAGCGGGAACACTTGTAGCTCATTCGTCCTCGTCCTCGTCCTCGCCGAGTGCGGCACGGATAGAGCGGTCGACCGTCTTCCCGGCCGGCGTCTCGGGGCTGTACGCGCCGCCGGTGAACTTCTCCCCGGTCTCCTCGTTCACCCAGATACCTGTCCCGACTCGCGTGACGCTGTCGCCGTCGACGGTCGCGGAGCGCATCTCGCGTTCGATCTGTGCGACACGCCGACGGGCGACCCGCCCGTAGCGTGCGCCGAACCTGCCGGCGCTCCCGACCTTGCTCTCCTGATCGCTCATTCTGTACGTATCTGGGTCAACTGTGCGGATAAACCCTGCGAGTTTTCGCCGGTCGAGAGCCGGTGTCACACGTTCACCCGGCGGGTGAGTTCACGCCAGGTCGGCCTCGGTGAGCGCCTCGTTGAGGTCCGCGCGGACCCGCTCGCCGAGGTCGCGCTCGCCGGCGGTCGTGACGACGCGGTTCTCCTGCACGCTCGACCCGTCCCGGAGCAGCAGGCGGACGTTCCCGTTCGTGTCGGCCCGGGTCGCCTTCGCCCGCACACCGGTCCGGGAGCCCGACCCACCCGCGTCGATCGGTCCCGGGACGATCTTCTTCACGTGGGGGTGGCCGGCGACCACCCGGAGAGCGTCCCTGCCAGTCCGGCCGCCGACGAGCGTCGAGTGTGCCCCGCCGAGTTTCTCCCCGACGGAGGCCTCGACCACCTCGAGGGCCGGTTCGCCGCGCCGCTCCCTGACACCCTCGACTGGGTCCTCGGCGTCGATACGGTAGAACGGGTAGTGTAGCTCCGCACGGACCGCCCGCAACACCGCCCGGTCGCCGGTCGCGTACACCTCCTCGGGGCGTTTCCGGTGGACCTCGTCGGCAATCTGCCCGGCGAACGAGCGCAGTTCCGAGCGGGCACGCTCCCCGTCTGTCTCGGGTGTGGTCGTCACCGTCCGCCGACCGACGACGCTGTCCTCGCTCAGTGTCGCAACCGTCGCCCGACCGCGGCCGAGGTCCAGCACGACGGTGTCGGCGTTCGCCGTCCGACAGACCAGACAGTAGTCCCCTGGCCTGTCGAGCGCCGACGCACACGTCCGACACTGCATACCGCTAGTAGGTGCTGGAACCCCGATAAGGACAGCGTTTCACAGCGCTCCGGGGTCGGTCTTCAGGAGCTCCCGGAGCAGCACCGTCGCGTACGAGCCACGCGGGAGGCGAAACGCGAACGAGAGCGGGTCCCGCGAGCGCTCGAGCGCCGTCTGGACGAGAACCGCGCGTCTGGTGCCCGTCGAGTCGAACGCGCCCGGCAGGTCGAACGCCGCGGGGTCGAGTCCGACCGCATCGCGGACCGATTGCTCGATGTCACCGGGTTCACCGCCGGCGAACTCGGTGTCGGTTCCGACGAGTGGCGCGGTCACGAACGCCCGCCCGCGCTCGCAGTGCCGGGTCACCGCGTCGACACGGTCGGCGGTCACGCGCTGGGTTCGGTCCTGGTCAGGTAATGCCAGCCCGTCGGGTGCGTCGCTGTCGGCGAAACAGACGATATCACCCGCGACCGGCCGGTCGAACGGGAGCCCGCGGTCGAGTCGCTCCGACAGAATCCGGTTGAAGACGTACGACTGGGCGGCGTTGACGAACAGTCGCTGGAGGTTCTCCGGGGTCGTCTCCAGCGCCGCCCGGAAGTCGGCGGGCTCGTCCTCGCCCTCGACCAGTCGGTGGAGCATCGCCCGCTCGTAGCCCAGGTGTCCGGGGAACCGGTCGAGCGCGGCCTGCCAGTCGCGGCGCTCCTCGGCGAAGGAGCGTGCCTCGCGGGTCCGCTCCGGTTCGCGCTCGGAGGGACTGCCGACGTAGGCCATCACCGCCCCCTCCCAGTCGCCGCGGACGATTGCCAGCCCCACCTCGTGCGTGACGGGTCGCCTGCTCCCGAACCGCTGCTGGCCGAAGTAGTTCGGCACACCGACCGCAGTCCCGTCGGTCCCGGCGAAGCCGCGGAGCTGTGTCGCAATCTCCGCGGCGCTGTCCGGCCGGTCGGGGTCACGGACGACAACCTCGAACGCGTTGCCGGCGAGGTCCCCGAAGAGGATGGGCCGGCCAGCCCGGCCGACGGGTTCGCACTCGGCACGCGGCAGGTCCGGTAGCTCGCCCGGGTCGACACCGTCGACCGAGAACAGCTGTGTGGTGACCGCCCGTTTGTCCTTCGTGCCGGCCCAGCTCACCCGCTCGCGGGAGATACCGAGCCGACTGGACAGCCGGTCGGCGAAGTCGTTCGTCTCCCAGTTCTGCAGTGTCGCCCGCACGAGCAGGTGAGGGTACGGGCCGGGGTCGGCATCAACCGGCTCGGTCTCGAACGCCTCGAGTTCGCGCACCCGGAAATCCGCCGGCGCATCCCGGAGCCGACCGCCCGTCCCGTCGGCGTCGCTGACGTAGTGCTCGATACCGACCGCGCGCTCGACCGGGTGGGCGGGGCGCATCCCCTGTGGCTCTGACTGCTGTGGCTATATGCGTGTCGTCCGTCGTCACCGTCCTGCAAAGTTAAGTCTCCCCGCACCAGATGAGTAATGAGAACAGCACACCTGGACAGAATGGCATCAGACTACAAGCTGATAACCGAGGAGGTCGGACTGTGGGGGGCAGTCGCACTGCTCGTCGGGACGGCGGTAGGGATGTCGATTTTCGTTGTTCCGACACAGATGCTGGCCCGGGCAGGGCCGAGTATCACCGTCGCCATCCTGATATCGGTGGTTCCGATGGTGTTCGGTGTGCTCGGACTCCTGCAACTGGGGGGTGCCATCCCGGTCGCGGGTGGGGCCTACGTCTACGCCTCGCGGCTCATCGGGCCCTACTTCGGGATGCTCGGCGTGTTCATCCCGGTGCTCGCCATCTGGGCGTACCTGCTCTTCGCGGCGCTCGGCTTTGCCGAGTACCTGCAGTTTTTCACCATCCAGTTTGCCGATACGACGTTCGGCGGTGCCGGCGTGGTCGCGGCCGCCTGGCTGTTGCTCGGGGGGTTCTTGATGCTGAACTACCTCGGTATCCAGATGGTCGCGCGGGTGCAGTTGACACTCGTCGGACTGCTCCTTACCGGTCTGGTGCTGTTCGTGGTCGTCGGCCTGCTGGAACTCGACACCTCCCGGTACGGGACTCTGTTTCCCTCCGAGGGGGCCGCCGCCGACGGGAGCCCCGCACCGTTTGCCGATGGGAGTCTCGCGCCGTTCTTCCTCGCTGTCGTGTTGCTGTACGTCCCGTTCCAGGGCTTTACTATGATCGTCGAGATCGGCGAGGAGCTGAAAAACCCCGTGAAGAACATCCCGCGGGTGCTCGGAATCGGGATGACAGTCGTCGCGGTGCTGTCGATTGCCGTGGTGGTCGTGCTCGCGGGGATACTCCCCTGGCAGGACGCGGCGACTGTCGTCGAGGACGGTGGCGGTCTCTCGCTCGCGCTCACGGCGTACACCGACGGGGCACCGGTCTGGGCGGGGGTGGCCGTCGCGCTCGCGGCGCTGATCGGCGCGGCGACGACAATAAACACGCTGGTCACCTCCTACTCCCGGACGGTCATGCGGGCCGGCCGTGACGACGTGCTCCCCGGGAGGTTCGCCGAACTGCACGAGACACACAGCACACCGTACCGCGCGATTCTGTTGCTCGGTCTGCCACCGCTCGTGTTCGCGCCGTTTGCCGTCTTCCTCGACGGTGTTCTCGCGGTGGACATGCTCGACTGGCTCGTCGCCGTCGTCGTCACGGGTATCTTCATCGTGTTCACGTTCATCGGTGTCGCCATCTGGCGGCTGCCGACGGTGTTTCCGGCGCGGTACGAGCACTCCTTCTACCGGCTCCCGATGCCCGTGCTGAAGTTCGTCGCCGTCGGCAACAGCCTCATCTCGGCGGGACTCGCGCTGCTTGTTGGTCTCAGCCAGCCGAGCGCGCTCGCGCTCGTGCTCGCCTGGATGGTGCTCGCCTACGCCGTCTACCGCTACCGTCTCCGCACCTACGCCGGTGAGGGCAGTCTCAGAGACCGGATGGAGCGTCTCGACAGCCACGAGTGACAGTGCGCCGACGCCACAGCACCGACACCCGCGAACTCAAGTACCGGGGCGGGGCCAGTCAGGCACATGGAGTTCGAGTCACCGATGGACGGCTGGTACACCTGGGTGGCGGTCGCGCTGGTCAGCATCGGTCTCGCGGGGGTGGCGGTGAGTCTCCCGGACGAACCACCGCCGGACGCCGACCGGGCCGCGGGTGTTCTCGACCGGGTCGGCGCGAGCGAGTACGGGGCCGCGGCCACACTGGACCACGACGCCGAGGCGGTGCGTGTCGGACCAGAGCGGATTGCGATGCGGAACGGTGGGGGGACCGACCGCGCGAGGCTGTCGTTCGGGCCGGTCCTGCCGGTGTACACGCTCGATCTGACCGCGGACCAGCGCACTACCCTCGACGGTGTGCTCGCCGGCGAGCGCACACTGCCCGCGGGTCTCGCGGACACACTCGAAGAGGGGCTGTCCGTGCTCGAGACGGCGACCGGTGAGTGGCGCCCCACGACGGGGACACTCCGCGCACGGGCGGTCGCGGTCGGGGACCGGTGGGTGGTGCTGGTGGCGGTCTGATACTGCCGGTCGGAAGCTACATCCGTGAGCGCTCGGTTGACACAGCAAATGCGACTGGACGAGTACTGGGGAGTCGGGCCGAAGACGCGCCGACTCCTGACCGAGAGTCTCGGTGCGGAGGCCGCGGCGGAGGCAATCGAATCGGGCGACGTGCGGACGCTGGTCGAGGCCGGTCTCCCGCACGGCCGGGCGACACGCATCCTCCGACACGCAAACGGCGGCGCGGCGCTCGACCTGCTCGCCACCCCGGACACCCGTGACGTGTACAAGGAGTTGCTCGAACTCGTGAGCGAGCACGCGGTCACCGCGGAGGCCCGCGACCGGGTACGGGTTCTGACACCGCTCGCGACGCGGGCGGCGATGGTCGACCGCCTCGACACCGTGCTCGCGGCGCGCGATGGCTGGACCGCGCTGGGCGAGCACCGGCGCGAGCGGGCGCTCGATATCTTCGAAACCTACGACGACGCCGGCGGTGACAGGCGGGCCGCGGTGGAGGCGGCGCTGTCCGCCCGCGAGGCGGGGCTCGACTCCGGCGTGTTCGCGCCCCTCGCGGGGCTAGATATCGACGCGCTGGAGTCGGCGCTCGCGGCGCTCGCCGGGCTCTCCGGCGGTGGCGGCGACCGTGTCGGTGAGGGGGCCGACGACAGACTCGACGCGCTCCGGGAACAGCTCGGCGCCGTCGAGGACATGGCCGCGACACCCGGAGACGTGCTCTCGGCGGTGCAGTCGGGTGCACGCGGCACGGCGGAGTTGCGCGAGGCACTGGCACGGACCGTCGCCGACAGCGCGGGCGTGGACCTGGGGCGGGTGCGCGAGTCGATGCCCGGCGAGGCCGTCGACGCCCGGTCGTTCGTCGAGGACACGCTCCGGACACTCACGAGCGACCTGCGGACCGCGGTGACAGAGCGCGAGGCGGCGGTCGCGGACCGGCTGTCGGGTGTGCTCGCAGAAACCGAGTCCGAGGTCGAGGGGGCCGTCGCGGCGGTGGACGATATCGCATTCGAGGTGTCACTGGCACGGTTCGCGCTCGCGTTCGAACTGACGCGGCCGGACCTGGTCGAGCGCCGGGCGACCGGGGTCGTCGGTGCGCGCAACCTCGCGCTGGCCGACGCCGGCCGGTCGGTCCAGCCGGTCACCTACGCCGTCGGTGACCACGACCTGTCGGTGCCGGGCACGAACCCGCCCCCCGACGGTGACCGGGTGGCCGTGCTGACCGGGGCGAACAGCGGCGGCAAGACGACACTGCTGGAGACGCTCTGTCAGGTGCAGTTGCTCGCACAGATGGGGCTGCCCGTCCCCGCCGAACAGGCCGAGGTCGGTATCGTCGACACGGTCGTGTTCCACCGGCGTCACGCCAGTTTCAACGCCGGTGTCCTCGAGTCGACACTCCAGACGGTCGTCCCCCCGGTGACGACGGCCGACCGGACGCTGATGCTCGTCGACGAGTTCGAGGCCATCACCGAACCCGGCCGTGCCGCCGACCTGTTGCACGGGCTGGTGACGCTGACCGTCGACAGCGACGCGCTCGGGGTGTACGTCACCCACCTCGCGGACGACCTCGAACCGCTGCCCGACCGGGCCCGCGTCGACGGCATCTTCGCCGAGGGGCTGACCGCCGACCTCGACCTGGAGGTGGACTACCAGCCCCGCTTCGGTACCGTCGGCCGCTCGACCCCGGAGTTCATCGTCTCGCGACTGGTCGCCGGCGCGACCGACCGCGCCGAGCGGGCCGGCTACGAGCACCTCGCGGAGTCGGTCGGTGAGCGCGCCGTCCAGCGAACACTCGCCGACGCCCGCTGGTCGAACTGACAGACGGTGAACAGCCGTCCCTCGCGGCGTTTATGCCCGCGGAGTCCCGACCACAGATATGGATATCCGAGCGCTCCACCGGGACCTGATCGACCTGCACGGGCGTCCGAGCAAGACCTACAGCGAGGACGGGGTTCGACAGCTTCTCACCACGATCCTCTCCCAGAACGTCGCGGACGTACAGACCGCGCGGGCCTCGGAGAACCTGTTCGGCACCTACCCCGACTACCGCGCGATAGAGGACGCACCACAGGAGGAACTGGCCGACGTCATCTCCGACGTGGGCCTGATGAACCAGAAGTCCCGGCGCATCCAGCGCTCGCTGGAGCGCATCCGGGCGGAGACCGGCGGCGAGTACACGCTCGCCTTCCTCGAGGATATGGACACCGGGGACGCACAGGACTGGCTGACCGATATAAAGGGGGTCGGGCCGAAGACGGCGAACGTCGTGCTGAACTTCCACTTCGAGAAACCGACCTTCGCCGTCGACACGCACATCGAGCGCCTCTCGACGCGGTTCGGCCTCATCGAGGAGTCCACCACCGCGGAGCAGGCCCACGAGGTGCTGAACGAGACGGTTCCCGACGATATAAAGTACAGCCTCCACGTCCTGCTCATTCGCCACGGTCAGGAGTACTGCTCCGCGCAGGATGCGGACTGTGCGAACCCCGTCTGTGAGACGTACTGTGACTGTGAGTTCTGCTGATACGGTCGTGCACAACTATTTTTCGCCGTCAGCCAGACACAGGTTCGACTGAGCAATAGACGCTCGCATTAGCATAAGAGGTTTGCCACGACCGTATAAGTCCGGTCTGTGCTCGTCGACTGTCTCCCTGTCTGCCCTGCATCGCACTCGCAGGCCGTGGGGTTGTCCGCTCACCCCGGGACCGGCATCGCCACCGGTTCGAGTGCCCGGACGAACTGTCGTGATACGATGATAAACTCTATTCGACAGCGACCGGTGTGCTCTGAGTACGCTGCTCTCACAATAACGCGGCGGTACCCCAGCGCTCGTGCTATTTTTTAGATATTTGCAAACATTTTAGTACCGAAGTACATATCTACAAAAGATGGTGAAGTACGAGCCGGAGATTCGCCGGACACTCGAGAGGGTCGAGATTCTCGAACAGCTCGACCTAGAGTACAACATCACAGAGGAGGAGTTTCGGAGCACACACGAGGTGGACGGGAAGGTCCGGGCGGTCGTCAAACCGGACAGTGAGGTCAGGCGCGCCAGAAAACACCCACCGGTGAGTATCCCAGAACGGATTGTGAGTTCTCTCACCGGGTCACGGTCGCTCGCGCTGGAGACAGGGTATCCGGGGACGAGTTTCTACGTCGGGTTGGTCTGTGATCCACCGACGATGCAGGACGATGAACAGGCCCAGCAGGGGATGAGAGCACAGACGTTCTCGCTGGAGAATCTACCGATGAACGGAACTATCGAGATGGGAAAAGATTGGGACCTCGCGGGGGTCGCGCAACGACTGTCAGAGAACCAGAAAATCACCACCACACACGAGTACGATATCGAGCGGTACCCCTCAGAGCACGTTCCCGTTGTCGTCCGGGCAAGCATCCACCGGGACGCGCGCGAACAGGTCGAGCAGCGGTTCGGAGAAATAAAAGAAAAAATAAAGAACAGCTCAAATCGCCAGTTGACAGAATCAAAAAAACGGGAGTTCGACCGGAGAGCCCGGCGGCTCGAAGGGTACGCGATGCTCACGCTCGAACTCGAGTATCAGGCGGACTCCCCAGAGGCAGAGCGGGGAGGTAAAAGAAATCTGGATATAGAGAACTTCCGCGCCGACCTCTCGTCGACGTTCAGTGATATCGAAATCTGGGAGAGAGACGGGAAAGCCAGTAACTACACGTACAATACCGAAAAAAAGCGCATCGAGTGGCGCGACAGCGACGCGCGGCCAGGTGAAACCATAAAGTACAATATAGTCGGACCGTTCGACAAGCTGATTAACGTCGGTCATATCTCTGCTAGTTTCCGTGGCAGTATTAACCGCGATACACTCACCGGAGCCGAAATCTACGGGTTGTTCGACCAGAGCGGACAGCAGTTCTACCCGAAACGGTCGCGCGGTTCGCCGGAGTTTGCAGTCGACCGCACAATCAGGCTCAAGGGCAAACTGGAGATAGACCCCGAGTCACTGGCAGGCGATACGACGACACACACGACAGCGGAAATCCGTATTGAGGAGCATCCCGAGGACGCGTTCGATCGTCTGAACACCATCTGCAACCGGGAGGGGATCACTATCCTCACCAGCGAGGGGTTCACGAGGGCGGAACGTGTTCCGGGTCGCGAGGGTGTGTTCCAGTACACCGCCGGCGAGAAGGGGGATGACGACGACCGGGCCGCACGGATGGAGGTCAAACGGGAGTTCGGTAACGAGGGGATTGTCTATGCGGATATCCAGGTCACCGGCAAGTACACCGCGGTCAGCCAGCGGTCGGAGGTGTCGGCCTTCGACGAGTCAGACGATCGTGTCGTCAGGTCTGACGAGGGTGGCCTCGAGGAGCGCGGAAAAGCCACAGTCGAGATCCGGGCACGGTCGACCTCCTCGACGCTCAATATCGAGGTGATAGACAAGATCGAGCGTGGCCTCAGCGGAAAGGGCACCCGTACGACCGGGTCGGAGAAAGGCAGCGACGAGCAGTTACCGCCGCGTGATACGAACAGTGACCGTCGGGAACTCCCGAACGACGCCGAGGGCGAACCGGGTCGCAGATCCAGCAACGGAGAGGAGCATCTGACCGAAACCGGGGACCGACGACTCGACGGGGGTGATTCGTGATGCAATCCTCACAGAGGTCGGGTGGAGAAACCACCGTCGTCGACGAGTCTCGTCAGAAGGAACTCCGCTGTGGCGAGGTCTGCTCAGAAAAGGCTACGGCTGTCTGTGGGCGGTGTGGTCTCCCTCTGTGTGAAGAGGAACCCCACCAGAACGAACACCGTATTATATCGACCGGTCAGCCACAGACAGACCCTCTGTTCGGTGACTTCGTGAATGCATTCGGGAAACTGTTGCTGGCCTTTGGACTGCTTGTCGTTATTCCGCTGGCCTGGAGTATGTCCGACCCGGTCATGATACTCGAGGAGGGGATCCTGGCCGATCAAGACGATATCACTATCCCGAACGATCTTGGAACCACCGTGTTGCACTCCTCGATCCTGCTCGGAGTCGCGCTGAGTATGACACTGTGGGTGCAGAGTGCCGACCGGATAACCTCTATACGGGTGCGCCAGCGAGCACCGCTCGAACGTGTCTTCTGTAACGACTGCAGTGCCGACGTACAGGTCCTGCGACTCATGCTACATGTCCTGACCGCGCTCGGGCTCTTGCTCGTGGTACTCGGTGCGTACCTCGCGTGGAGCAACACCGGTGTCGCCTCGCTCCGTCTCTCGGCGGTCGGTATCGTACTCCTCAGTGTCAACTCGGAGCTAGTTATGCTCGTGAGTAAACTAATCGAGTGACCGACCAACCACGACGTATCCGGACAGTCGCGTGTCGGTCCACGAGTCCACTGAGGAGGCGTCACGGCTCTACCACACGTTCGAGCGGAGGCGGTCTCACTCTAAACTGTCCACGAGTTCGTCGGCCAGTCCGGTGTAGCCGGCCGGTGTCAGCGCGAGC
>CAZFMN010000055.1:0-16277 GCA_964520075.1 uncultured Halobacteriales archaeon
GTAGAAATCAGAGTTGACAACAGTAGAATCGCCGAGATGTCCCCTGCAGACAGCCTTCTTTGCTCCTCAGATGGCGGCTCAGACCCGGAAGATACGGCACAGCCCATTGTCTCCGGCAGCGACAGCATCAGTATTGTTTTTAGTAATGATTTTTAGACGCCAATCGTTTTTACCCCGTAGTTCCGAGTTGAACGTGTATGAGATACCTTCGACGCACCATCGGACTGCTGGTGGTTCTGAGCGCTGTACTCTTCCTCGCGACGGCGGGTCTGGGCGTTGCCACCGCCTCGGCGGGGGACAGCGCGGCAACAGACGTAGACGTGTCGCTCGACCCTGCGAACCAGACCGTCGACCCGGGTGAACAAGTGACCTACGAGGTGGTCGTCGAGGGAGCGACCGACGGCATCGGCGCGTACACGATGACGATAGAACTCGGCGACGCGTCCGTGGCCACGGTCGAGGCGTTCGAGCACGAGAGAGAGCCGATGTTCGACAACACCGAGGTCACCAACGACAGCGTCGACGTGAGCGTCGGGATGGGTGCCAACACCATCGACGGGGCGGCCGAGATCGTTCTCGGGACGGTGACAGTCGCTGGTGACGGCGACGGCGAGACACCGGTGGCGTTCGCGGGTGGCGCCGACGGGGTGGCCGTCTCGAACGAGTCAGGTGACCAGTACGATGTCGCGAGCGCGACCGGCGGGACGCTGACCGTCGACTGGCCCGAGGTTGATGTCGGTCTGGCACCGGCAGACCAGACCACCGGTGTCGGTGAGGAGGCGACCTACGAGGTGGTCGTCGAGGGTGCGACCGAGGGCATCTCGGCGTACGCGATGACAATCGACGTCGCCGACAGTTCGGTCGCGGGTGTCGGGGGGTTCCAGCACGCCCACGACCCGACGTTCGACGACACGCAGGTGAGCGAGGGGAGTGTCGAGGTGAACGCCGCGATGGGTGACAACACAATCGGAGCCAGCAACGAGACTGTGCTCGGGACGCTCACCGTCAGCGGCGAGTCCGCGGGTGCGACGGCGATTGCTGTCAACCAGAGCTCGGTCGATATCGCGCTCGACGACGATAGCGTGACCCCCTACGAGGTCGGTGCTGTCACCGGCGGGTCACTCGAGGTGTCCCAGCAGACGGCCGGTGTCGAGCTCGTGGCCCCCGAACCGGTCACGACCGGCAACGTGACCCTCGACGTGGTCGTCACCGGCGCGAACAGCGGTATCGGTGCCTACGACATGACGATCAGTTCGAGCAACGAATCGGTGACGATTGTCGACTACGAGCTGACCCCGGAGGGCGGTTCGGTTCCGTTCGACAACTCGGCGATAGCCGACGACGGGTCGGCGCTGTCGCTGGTGGCGGCACTGGGGGATGTCACGTACGACCCTGCCGAGGAGATACAGATCGCCACTGTGACCGTCGATGTCGACGCGACGGGAACGTTCGCCCTGGGGTTCGAGGAGACCGCGATTCAGGACACGGACAGCAACGGGTACGCGGTGACCGGCGAGGCCCTGTCGCTGTCGGTCGACCCGGGGCCGCCAGCGGTCCCCGGCAGTCAGGGACCGCCGCAGAACCTCGGTATCACCCCCGACACGTACGAGGATGTCGACGGTGACGGCAGCATGACCATCTTCGACGTGCAGACGCTGTTCGTCAACCTGGACAGTCCGGCGGTGAACGAGCACGCGGCCGCGTTCAGCTTCAACAACGGCGACACGACGGCGGTGACCATCTTCGACGTGCAGGCGCTGTTCGGGCTGGTCTGAACGGAACTGCCTGTGGTCTGCTCGTCTCACGCCTCGACGGCCTGCCCGGGATGCCGACGCAATTACTGCAGACTTTTGAGGCCGCCGGCCCTCAACCCGGACATGTTCACCGTCGTCGGCTCCGGTCCCGGAGCCGCGGCCGCGGAGGAGACGCTCACCGACCGGGTGACGGAGGTCCACACCGACATCGAAACGGTCGACGACGCGACCGTCGCGGTGGTTGTCGGTCCGGCCGGTGACGACCGCTTCGAGCGCGCGAACGAACTGGCGCTCGCCGGCGACACGGTCTGGCTCGGGGTCGAACTCGGCGGTGTCGGCGGACACCCGGCTGTCGACGCCGCCGTCACGGCGTTCACACCCGACAGCGGCTGTTACGATTGTCTCTGCACGCGGGTGCGCGCGAACCGCGAGATGAGCCAGACAGCACCCGGGAACGGACCGACCGATGGAGGTGAGGTCGACCCGGCGACGGCGCGACTCGCCGGGACCGTCGCCGGCCGCGAGGCGGTTCGTCACCTCGACGGCACGGACATCTCCGGTCGGGTCCTCGTCACGCCGTACACCGAGCACCCGTTTCTCCCGGTGCCCGGCTGTGACTGTGGCTCCCCCGCGGCGGGACCGGTGCCGCGGACACACACTGACCGGAGCGTCGGGGCGGCTCTGGAGCGTGCAGAGCGGGCGCTCGACGAACTCGTCGGTCCCGTCCACGAACTCGGCGAGGCCGAGTCGTTTCCCGTCCCCTACTACCTCGCACAGCTCCCCGACACGGCCGGGTTCAGCGACGCGACCGCCGCGCAAAACGCCGCCGGTGTCGACCCCGACTGGAACCGGGCGTTCATGAAGGCACTCGGCGAGGCGCTGGAACGCTACTGCGCCGGCGTCTACCGGACCGGGCGGTTCGAGTCCGGCACACCAGACGCTGTCGACGGTGCTGTCGACCCTGTCGCGTTCGTCTGCCGGACCCGGCCCGACGGTGAGACGATTCGCTGGGTCCCCGGAACCGACCTCGTCAGCGGTGAGTCGGTCAGTCTCCCCGCGTCCTTCGTGTTACACCCACCGCCGGAGCGGCGCTACCGACCGGCCGTGACGACCGGACTGGGGTTCGGCAACTCCGGCGTCGACGCGCTGCTCTCGGGCCTGTACGAGGTGGTCGAGCGCGACGCCGCCATGCTCGCGTGGTACTCCTCGTTCGAACCGCTCGGGCTGACCGCCGGGACCGAACGCGTCGAGACGATGCGCTCGCGGGCGGCCTCCGAGGGACTCGACGTGACGCTCCTCCTGCTGACGATGGACGTGGATATCCCCGTGGTGGCGGCGGCGGTCCACCGCGAGGAGTGGCCGCGCTTCGCCGCCGGGACCGCCGCCGACCTCGATGCCGGTGCCGCCGCGGAGTCCGCCCTCGCCGAGGCGCTCCAGAACTGGATGGAACTCCGCGGTATGGGGCCGGAGCGGGCCACGAACGCCTCCGGCGCCATCGGCACCTACGCCGACCTGCCGGACCGTGCCCGGGCCTTTCTCGACACCACGGCGACGGTTGCTGCCGACGATGTCTCGACGCCTGTCCCCGGCAGCCAGGCGGAACTCGAGACGCTCCTCGACCGACTGACGGCGGTCGGTCTCGATGCATACGCCGCGCGGACGACGACCCGCGATGTCGAACTGCTCGGCTTCGAGGCCGTCCGCGTGCTCGTTCCCGCGGCACAGCCGCTCGCGTTCGGTGACCTGTTCTTCGGTGAGCGTGCCGAGTCTGTCCCCCGCTCGCTCGGGTTCGAACCACGGCTCGACCGTGACCACCACCCGTTCCCGTGACCGACGATACAGGCTCACCTGCCGGATGGAGCAGTAACACGAGACAGCGGTCGCTCTGTGGGTTGTAGTTTAGAAAACTAACCCGCCGCGGATGCCAAAACGGCAGCGCAGCGGGATAGGCTAAATGGGGATTGGGGTGGGGGTTGGGGGGTTGGGTGGCACCCTTAACGGGTGCAACTGTACGTACTCCCCGCGACTATATGAATCTTCTGGTGGGTCTCTCGGCCGGAGACACGGGCTGTCGACCGACTGTCCCGGGTGCGCTTCGACAGTGCTCCGCGGAGGGCAGGCGGTCACTGTCTGCCGCCGGTCTCGTCGAGCGCCACCGACGCGAGGAGCGCCTCGAGCTGGATGCGCTCGTTCGCGCCCTCGGTGATGCGGTAGTCGGCCTCGCCGATCCGGTCGAGCAGTCGGACCGCGGCCGCGTCCCCGAGGTCGAACTCCCAGACAGAGCGGTGGAGCTGGTCGATGACGTCCCCGCCGGCGATCCCCTCCTCGGTCAGCAGACGGTCGAGCTGTGACCGCGCCGCGGTGAAATCGCCGTCGAGTGCCCGCGTGACCATCTCCTCGATATCTTCGGGGCGGGCTGTGCTGGTAATCTCGAACACCGCCGCCTCGTCGACGGCCCCGTCGGTCACCGCGGCCGCCTGGAGACCGTTTATCGCCGCACGCATGTCTCCACCCGCCACGTACACCAGCGCGTCGACACCGTCGTCGGTCAGCTGAATCCCCTCCTGTTCGGCGATCTGACGGACCTGCTGTTCGACGGCCTCCTCGGAGAGCGGCGAGAACCGGAACACCGCACACCGCGACTGAATCGGGTCGATGATCTGCGAGGAGTAGTTACACGAGAGAATAAACCGGACGTTGTTCGAGAACTGCTCCATCGTCCGCCGGAGCGCCGCCTGTGCGTCGCTGGTATTGTGGGTTAAGATGCCATTTGCGAGCATAAAATTGGGAGTCCCTTCCATGCTGATGTTGTATGCCTTCCCGCGGTGGCTGTACTCGATTTGGCTTATTTCGACGGTTTGAACGGCTTTTCGTCCACCGTCGAGGACGGGCGCGGGCTCGAATTCGTCCGTTTCACCCTGCATCTCGCGGCTGTATCCCTCGCTTTTACACTCGAGAGAACAGAACCGGCCTGCGGTCCAAGCCCCACAGACCGCACACTGTGACACACCGACATCGTCTTTGAATTCGGCGATCTCGTCGCCCGGGCGCAGCTCCTGCAACTCCTTCTCGACGAGTGCCCTGTCGTCTCCAATCGTAAAGAACGGATGGCTGAGACTCGCGACAACTGTTCGTCCGTCCGCCAGTTCGAGTTCGAAGAAGTCAGCGACGCCGGAGTCTACGAGTGTACCTCTGTCGGACTGTATCTCGTTGGTCTCAAAATCGACCGACGGCATCGGTTCACCATCGGTGTCGACCTCCTCTATCGGCTTTATCTCTGGTGACGACGGATCTCCCGCGACGACTTTCGTACCGGGTGGGACGCACAACGCGTCGGCCTCGTCGAGGAAGATGATGCGGTAGTTCGCCCCCCCGAAGGCGGTGCGCGCGAAGCTCTTTACCCGGTCGCGTATCACGTCGATCCCGCGCTCGTCCGAGGCGTTGAGCTCCAGAAAGTGTTCCTCCCAGTCGTCCCCGTAGAGTTCACGCGCGGTTGCTATCGCGGAAGTCGTGTTGTGCATCACCGTCGGCAACCGCCCGGCTACGTAGTTCCGGGTTTCCGGTACGGTGAGGTCGTACACGCGGCCACCGTCGTCGACGCGCTCGACGGAGCTAACCTCGTCGAAATACAGCTCCGATTCGTCGAGCAGATGTAGCGTGCGGAGCGCGCGGAGTGTCTCTGTCGATGCCATCCGCGAAAGTCGGGACTCGAGTCGGTCCGCGACAGTCTCGAACCGGGGGAGCGACGCGATACTGTGGTCGTCGTTGTGCAGCAGATTGCCGATATCGGTTCCCCGCAACTGGGTGTCGTCGGCGAGGTTGCTGTACGAGATATCCAGCTGCCTGACGATGTCGGCCAAACTGTCCTGTATCGACGACACCGGGCTCGGTTCGTGACCCATCGACGCGAGAACTTCCTGTGTCCGACAGGCGTAGGGTATCCGGTTCCCCCGAGCGTATTCGAGAAGTGTGTCGGTTCTGATGTCCGTCTCCTCGGTGACTGTTCTGCGTACCTCGACCGGTTCGAGTTCAGCCCGTGTCCCTGCCCAGGTGGCCGGAACGCTCGCTGTGTCGGCAATCCCGGGGCGCAGCTGCACCAGCGTCTCGTAGGCCTCCTGTACGGCCTCCAGCCGCTCTGTTGCCGCGTCGACGAGTTCGGACACGCCACGCAGATAGCGCTCGCGTCCCGGCGTTCCCGGATTCAGCGTCTCCGGAATGTACGTCTGTTTCGTCATATTGAGCCGCTGTGACAGGGTATCGACTGCCTCCTGTGTCGGAATCGTATCGTTGTTCGGGTTTCCCGTCTGACCCGCGTTGTCGGCGAGTCGACCCGCCTTTCTGTCGATAGAGAACCCGACTTCCGTTCGGAACCGCTCCAAGTGTGGCGCCCCAGAGATGTACAAAGCATGGTACTCCCGCTCCGGACCCGAGCTGTTTGTTGCTGTGCTGGTTTTGCGCTTGCGACGGGATGGAATACCGAACCCGGCGAGGAGGTACGAACACAGGGTAATGTGGTCTTCGTTCTTCTGTGTCATCTCGATTACCCCACTCGGCGTGATATGTGCTTCCGAGTCGAACACTGCCCGGAGGAACGCGCGTCGACTGCCGGCATCGGCACGCAGAAGTGTGGAGCCGATGCCGTCGCCGCCCCGGGCACTCCGGAACACGTCGAAGCAGGATTCGAGGTAATGGACGACCGTCCTGTTGTGAACGACAACGTATGGCACGTCCTGCTGGACGCCACGGTCGGGGTCAACATCGAACAGGTCCCCGAGCAGCCTCTCGAACCGGTCGAGGAGTCGGTCTTCGGTGTTGTAGAACCTCACGCGTCCGCGCTCGATTCGGGCCTCGCTGATTGCCAGTCCGACGAGTTCGGCGAGTTCTGGCGTCAGTTCCCAGGGTGGCGTGATAACTGCCGATCGTCTGTTGTTCGTTGGAGCGACGTGCTGGACACCACCGACGTGTGCTCGCAACGCATCACGGGAAACATCCAAAGACCGCAGATACGCGAGCGAACAGATACTGCTCGGGGTTTCGAGTTCAGCGTTCTGGAACTCCCGGACTGCGGCGTTTATTGTCTTCCGCGGTGCGCCGAGACGTGACTCCATCTCCTCGACCGTTTCGCCCGTCCGCAGCCCCTCGACCACGCTCTTTTTTGTTCCGACGAGATTCTCCTCGAACGGAATCTCGTGCTCTCTGGCAAACTCCTCGGTGACATGCACGAACGTGCAGTCGCCGTCCATCTCCCCGACCCAGTCGAGCGTGGTATCCGTGGGTGACAGCGGTGCCGAGAGTGGACGCACGAGTCGGTCACCTTCCTCGAGGGCAGTTGCTTCGCGCCACTCGAAACCGTCGTGTCCAAGCACCAGAAACCGATGTTCGGGGGTGACCGTCGCATCTGCTCCGTCACGGGTCGATACGTCGAGGAGTGTGTCCGCCTCTCGTGCGAACGCGTGGGATGGTTCGGTGTACTCGAACGTCCCCGACTGGGTGAAGCTGAGGACCTGCGTGTCCGTCACGTCTCGAAATCCGTCGGTGTCGCCGACAAGCGTGTCGATCCGTGTGAGTCCACTATCGGTGAGGACCGGTGTCTCACCGGTGACACACTTCCCGATGCCTGCCGGACCTGCAAACAGCATGTTCGGCACGTCGTCCGTCGCGACGTAGTGCCGGAGACGCTCGACGATGGCCTCCTGTCCGGCAATCTCGGGGAGTGTCTGTGGGCGGTACTTTTCAAGCCAGATCTCCTCGCGTCCACCCTGTGATTGGTCGGCCTCGCTCATGAGACAGTCGAGGGACGGCCCGGACATAAACCCCCCGAGAGCAACCGTCAGCGGGGGAAGAGTGAGGTCACCGGCCCGTCTCACGGGTGGTCGACCGGAACTGGTTAGTCCCTGTTTCCACACAGACTCAACACGATGAACGCCGGGCAGACGACGGGGTGGCCCCCGACCGCGTCGCTCGAGGGGACAGTCGTCTCGTGGGGGCCGTGGCTCGCGGTGCTGTTCGGGTCGTTGCTGGCCGCGGCCATCTTCATGCCGTACTGTCTGCAGAACCGCGAACAGCGCGGCGCGACACCGCTGGTGGTGATGTTCGTGGGTATCATCATCTGGTTAGTCTCCGAACTCGTCCAGCTGTGGACCGCACCGACACCGGGTGCCGGGGGTGGGCTGGCACTCCGGACGCTCGGGGTCAAGGTCGCCGCCGTCGGTGTGTTCCTGCTGGGACTCGAGTACACTGGCCGGGAGCAGCTAATCACACGGCGGCTGCTGGGGGTCGTCCTGGTCGAACCGGTGGTAACAAGCACCGTCGCGCTGGTTCGCCCCGGGTGGCTGGTCGACATCCGCCTGACGGGCGATGTCCCGTGGGGCTACGAACTGCTCGTGACACCGGTGTGGATGGTGACGGTCCTGTACTCGTATCTGCTCATCGTGGCCGGACTCGGGTTGCTCGCACAGATGATGCTGCGGGCGACCTACGCGAACCGCTGGCGCATCTTCGCGCTCCTGATCGCGATTGTGCTCCCACTCGCGGCGAACGGCCTGTTCTACACCGGTGTGACCCCCTTCGATTACACACCGGCGAGTTTCCTGGTGACGGCAGTCGTGCTGATGTACGCAACCTTCCGGTGGCGGCTGATGGACCCGGCCTCGGTCGCACGCCGGACTGTCATCGAGCAGATGGAGGACCTGGTGTTCGTGCTCGACGGTCGGGGCCGGGTGAGCATGGTCAACACCGCCGTGACCGGCACGTTCGACGAACCGGAGTCGGAGATAGTCGGCGAACCGGCAGAGGTGTTCCTCGGTGACCCGTCGCTGGGCAACCCCATCACGGGTGACCAGAGCCTGGAGCGCACCGTCGGTATCAGCGGCGCCCCCCGCGAGTTCGACATCACGAAGTCGGTGCTCACAGACTACCGGGGTGACCTGCTCGGACAGCTCGTCGTCTGCCGGGACGTGACCCGCAAGCGCCGCCGCGAGGAACAGCTCGAACTCCTGAAAGATGTCCAGAGCCGGTTCCTGCGCCACAACCTCCGCAACGAGCTCAACACCATCCTCGCCCACGCCGAGTTCATGCGCGACGACAGAGGGCCATCCCGCGAGGACTCCTTCGAGGTGATAGCCGAGACCAGCAAACAGCTGATCGAGTGGGGTGAGAAAGCCCGGACCATCGAGGAACTCGTCGAGTCGGCGACCCCACAGCCACACGAGCTCGGACGGGACACGGAGCGCATCGTCGCCCGCCTGCGAGACCGATTCCCGGAGACAGAGTTCGACCTCGACTGCCCGGACGAGCTGTGGGTGTCCGCGGTCCCGCAGGTCGACAGCGCGCTCGAGAACCTGCTCGACAACGCCGCACGCTACAACAGCCCGCCCGACCCCCGGGTCGAGGTGACCATCACCACCACCGACGAGCACGCGCGGGTCACCATCGCTGATAACGGACCCGGTATCGACGAGGCCGAACTCGACGCCATCGAGGCCGGCCGGGAGACACAGCTCGAACACAGCAGCGGCTTCGGGCTCTGGCTCGCGTACTGGGTTGTCGACAGCTCGGGTGGTGACATCTCCTTCGAGACCGACGACGGCACGACGGTCACGATGACGTTCGACCGGAACCGGCCGCCCTGACCGGAGCGATACGCTGAAACCCGGCGACGACCAGTCTCCGACGTGAGCGTGATGATCGAACCTGTCGAGAGCGGAACCCGCAATCCCGAGTGTGTGCGCGTGGTCTCTCACAGAGCACGCGCGCCCGCCACACACAGTCTGTCGTCGCGGACCGGGGCTGACCTGACACGGTGGTGACAGCCGTGCGGGTACGAACCGCGACGACCGGCGACCTGGCGACGGCGCTCACCGTGCTCGACGGTGCGCTCCTCGCCGTGGAGTACGGGTCTCTGCGCCGTGCGGTCGAGGCGGGGGACGTGCTCGTCGCGGTCTCGACAACTGGCACAGTGCTTGGTGTGCTGGTGCTCGACGGCGAGGAGATAACCGCCATCGCGGTCAGGCGGCGACGCCGCGACCAGGGCATCGGCACGGCGCTCGTCGAGGCGGCCGCCGGACGACGCGAGCGACTCCGCGCCGAGTTCGACGGGCGGGTGGCCCCGTTCTGGCGGTCGCTCGGGTTCGACACCGAACCGCTCGGGGCACCCGACCGGTTTCGCGGGCGCTACCCGGCCGACGCATCCGGAGACGACTGACCGTTCGCCGCTCACTCTGGCGTGTCACCCGACGTGGTACCGCCAGCGGACAGACCGACCACGCGATGTCCCGGCACAGAGCACCGTGTCGAGACGTGTGGCTACCGTTCGATTGCCCCTGTCTACCGAACTGTCGCCGGTCCCGGACGACGGTCAGATATCACTCGCGTGTTGCCGTGCTGTCGTACCCGGAAGGTTCCCCCACACCCGTTGCTGGTCTACGTCGGGACAACCAGGCAGGGTCCGCGGGGTCGATGCGTGCTCACGCCTTGTACGTGCGCTCGCGTGCCGCCTCGGCGATGCCCGCGTTCGCTGAACAGCCAGGACAGGCCCGTATCCGTCCCTGTTCGTCCGCGAACACCCGGGCGAACCGACGCGAAACGTGCGCACCACAGTGGTCACATTCAGGCATTTGATGTCGCCGGCCTCATTTCGCCGACAGTGATACGTTCGATGGGGATGTACATACTGGTGGTGCCTCCATAGTTAGGTGTACCCGTGCGAGAGACTGATACACACGACCCGGGGGTATACGGGACTCCACGGTCGGTGTCTCACCGGCACGCCGGCGACGGTATCGGCGCTATCCGCGAGCAGATAGAGCGACAGTCGGGGCCGCTCACTCCCGGGCACCGCGCTGTCTCGGTCGACTCCCGGCCGGGCGCTCTTGTTCCGTATATCGATATCTGGTTTATCGACGCTCGAGGCGAGCATCTCAGGACAGTCAACCCGGCGCACACGGCATATACAGGCTGGACGCTGGTGTTATACGAATCCGGCGAGTACGGGTTACCGATGGTCAGGAACGTCGCGAGCGATATCGCCGAGCTGGAGGACGAGGATTTCTACCTGCTCTCCGGCCTGGAGCAGGGGATGCGCTTCTCCGAGTGGGTTGCCCGCGAGAAGGTGCCGGAGTTCGCCCGGCTGACGAGCGAGGAGGTCGATTACCGGATCGACCGCTGTGAGACCCGGGGACTGCTGGAGCGAAAGACCATCCAGTACGTCGGCTACCAGCTGACCTTCGAGGGGTACGACGCGCTCGCGTTACACACGTTCGCCGAGCGTGACACCCTGGAGGGGGTCGGTGCACCGCTGGGTGTCGGAAAGGAGAGCGACGTCTACGAGGTCCGGTCGTACCGGCCGCTCGCGCTGAAGTTCCACCGCGAGGGGTACACCGAGTTCCGCGAGGTGAACCGCGAGCGCGAGTACACCGCCGACCACGACCACGTCTCCTGGCTCTACACCGCCCGGAAGGCCGCCGAGCGCGAGTACGAGACCCTCGAGAGCCTGTACCCGGCGGTGTCGGTCCCGCGGCCGATCGACCACAACCGCCACGCCATCGTGATGGACCGCATCGACGCGGTCGAACTCGCCCGCTCGAAGCTCGACCCCGCACAGGCCCGGCCGGTGCTCGACCTCGTGCTCGAGGAGATGGCGGCGACCTACCGCGAGGGGTACGTCCACGCCGACATGAGCGAGTACAACGTCTTCGTCGACACCGACGGTGTCACGGTGTTCGACTGGCCACAGGCCGTTCCGACCGACCACGAGAACGCCGACGAACTGCTCGTCCGGGATGTCGAGAACATCGTCGGTTACTTCCAGCGAAAGTACCCCGGCGCGGTCGGCGACCTCGACACCGACGGACTCGCCGAGTCGATCCGGACCGACTCGTTCGACACCTCGAAACCGTTTCTGGAGTGACCACCGCCCCCCGTCGAGCGGTCCGAACTGTCTTCGGGCCACTCTCGGCTCCTGTCGACGGGTCTGGACCGTCCTGTAGTCGGGTATCTTCCGTCTCGCACCCGAGATAAACGACATATCGCTATACGGAACTCGGTCCAGCGGCTCCGACGGCGACCCGGCGAAATCGTTATCTTCCGGGTGTCCATCAGCACACGTATGCGCGAGATGTCCCGACCGGAATCGTTCGTGCGAGCGCCCGCTGCATCCTCCGGGGACGATGTCGCGGTCGTCGCCCCGGCAAGCGGTCTGGCGGCCGTCTACCCGGACGTTCTCGACCTCGCGCTCGACCGGTTGCGCGAGCGGTTCGACCTGAACCCGGTGGTGTACCCGACGGCCGAGCGGGGTTCGGAGTACCTGTTCGAGCACCCGGCCGAGCGGGCCGACGACATCCACGACGCGTTCCGTGACCCGAGTGTGAGCGCCGTGTTCGCCACAATCGGCGGCGCGGACCAGATTCGGATCCTGAAACACCTCGACCCCGATATCCTCCGGGAGAACCCGACCCGGTTTTTCGGCACGAGCGACAACTCGTGTCTCGCCAGTTACCTCTGGGGCTGTGGTGTTGTCTCCTACTACGGCGGCACGCTGATGCCCGACCTCGCCACGGCTGGCCGGTTCCCGGCGTACACCGAGCGGTATCTCCGCCGGGCGCTGTTCGACCGGACACTCGGGAGCCTCGACCCCGCGGAGCGCTGGACCGACGACCCCGTCGACTGGGCGGACGACGACTACGCAGAGACGGACCCGGCCTTCGAGGAGAACCCGGGGTGGGAGTGGGACGGCCCGGCGGAGGCGGTCGAGGGTCGCCTCTGGGGGGGTTGTCTGTCGGTGCTGTACGCGCTGCTGGCCGGCAACCGGGCCTGTCCGTCACCCGATGCGGTCGACGGTGCCGTGCTCGCAATCGAGACCTCCGAGGAACTGCCGAGCGCCGAGATGGTCGGACTGATGCTCTCGTGTCTGGGCGAGCGCGGTCTGCTCGGCCGGTTCGACGCCGTGCTGGTCGGCCGCCCACAGACCCGCACCCACGAACACGACCCCGGGACGGACGCCCGCGAGACCTACCGCGACCGACAGCAGACCGCTATCCGGGATGTCGTCCGCTGGTACAACCCCGATGCCGTTCTGGTGTCCGGACTCGACTTCGGACACACGACCCCTGTTGCCCCGCTCCCGGTCGGTGACCGGGTGCGTGTCGACCCGACCACCGGGTCGGTGGTGTTCCCCGAGTGAGGCTGGCCAGACGACCCTCTCTGGTGACGAACACCGACCTGCTGTGTCCACTCGATGACGGACCGGTCGGTGCCCCGGTGGACCCGCCGGCACAGGAACGGATGCCCCGGACTGCCGGACCCCGTGACCGCCCCCGGAGCGACCAACCGCGCCGGACCGTCGGTCGGAGTCCGGGACGGTACCCCTGGCAGGACCGGACACGCCGGCCCGTCCCGATGAGAACACCACAACTATTAAATTAGACGCATCAAAAAACAGGGTATGAACGAGAGCGCAGACACGTGCCAGGGACCGGGCGGTCGACTCGATGGGCACCTGCCCGACGGGTGGTCGGGGGGACAGGACGGTGTCGGCAGGCAGTGTGACAGATGAGCGCGTTTCTGGAGATACTCGTCGTGGCAGCACTCGCACAGCTTGCGGTGCTGCCGGGTGAGAAGGTCCAGCTGATAATCGCGGCCCTCTCGACGCGGTTCGCCCCGTTGCTGGTCGTGAGTGCCGCGGGACTGGCCTTTGCCCTCTGGACGGTGCTCGAGATCCTGTTCGGACAGGCACTCCAGCAGGCGCTCCCGGCGGGTGCGCTCGAGGCGCTCACCGCCGGCCTGTTCCTCCTGTTTGCGGTGCTTCTGGTGCGGTCGGCGCCGGCGAGCACCGAGGAGTCGGCGAACACCGACGAGTCGGCGAACACCGACGAGTCGGCGAGCACCGGGGATACCGACACGGAGCCGACATCGGTGCCGGCTTCCGGGGCAGCGGAGACAGATGGTGGTCTCGTCGGGGGGCCGCTCGAGGGGTTCGACCCGAGTATCGACATCCTCGGTCACACCGTCGAGGGGCGGGTCGGTAGCTTTCTGGCCATCTTCGCGATGATGGCCGCCGGCGAGTTCGGTGACAAGACACAGCTGGTCACGATCAGCCTGGCGGCCCAGTACGGGGCGACACCGGCAATCTGGGCCGGTGAGATGCTGGCTATCATCCCGGTGAGCCTGGCGAACGCGTACCTCTTCCACCGGTTCGCCCACCGGTTCGACCTGCGGAAGGCACACTTCGTCGGGGCGGCGCTGTTCGCCTTTTTCGGGCTGGACACCGTGCTCGCCGCACAGACGGGGTTCTCGGTGTGGGAGACGGTCGTCGAGACAATCTCGGGGGCAGTTCTGCTTCTGTGAGTCTCATACGGTCGTGCGAGATAAATTACCGCCAACGATAGCGTATCACGCGTACCGGAGCCGAGTCTACATAAAAAGGTCCTGCACGACCGTATCAGGCCGTGCCGACGCCGAGCACCCGGAACAGCCCGAACAGCAGGTCACCGTAGACGAACGCGAACACGAGGCCGACGAACATCGGGACCAGAAACGGGATTCCCGGGGATATCCAGACAACATCGTCGTCGGCGAGCGCGTCGAGCCCGTCGCGGAGCGCGGCGGGTGAGGTGCCGTAGGCGGAGCCATCGAGCTGGTCGAGAAACGCCGCCGCCCCCCAGGGGTCGTCAGCTCTGGCGGTCAGGCGTGTCTCCGGGGCCCAGGGCTCGGCATCGCCGAACGCAACCGCGGTCGTCTCACTGCCTGTCTCGTTCTGTTCGTCGGCCTCCGGCCAGCCCTCTGTCGGGATGGCGCCGTCACCGGGGTCGTTCGGGTCCGGCGGGAGCGACACGGGGTTCCGGTGTCTGTCGGGCTGTTCGCGCAGGTCCGCGAGCGAGAGCCCCCGCCAGCGCAGGTACATCCGGAGCGCGTCGAGGTCCAGGCCGCGGACGCTGAGATACGCCGACAGCCCCGAGGGCGAGAGACTCCCCCGGAGCGAGCGGTCCGGCATCTGCAACAGGGTGCCGTACTCCTCGGTGGCGCGGTCCCACCGGACCGGTTTCGCGACGAACATCCCCGGCGAGACGTAGCCGACGGCGGCGTTCCGGGCCGCAAGCCCCACCGGGTACAGCGCCCCCATCACCACCGTGTTCGACAGAATCGTGAGCGAGAACACCCCGACACTGGGCTCGACCAGCGGGAGCGTCCCGAAGTACCGTGCCCCGGGCACCGCCTCGAACAGCCAGACGAGCGTCTCACCACCGACCGTGTACATCGGGTAGACCGGGAACAGCACCGCGACGACGAAAAACGCCTTCGCGTCGGCGCCGCCGAACCCGCCGACCCACCAGAATGTGTAGGCCAGCGGCACGACGAAACCGACCGAGATGACGAGCCGAACGTAGAAGTTCTGTCTCGTCACCGGGTCCGCGTCACCGGTCGTCACACGGAGGATATCCCAGGCGAGCAGCGCCAGCGCGAGCGCCGCGAGCGGGAGCCACGTCCTGTTCGGGACCCGCCTGGTCCTGATGTCGAGCCAGGCGACGTACGCGAAAAACGGGACCGCGAGCAGGCGGAGCGCATCCGGGCCGCTGGCGAACTCGAGCACACTCGCGGGTGAGACAGCAGCGGAGTTAGGGGTTGTGGTCCGGGGCGGCGAATACGAACGCACTTATCCACCGGTACCAAACAGCGGCGTATGCCAGCGAGTCGTGGAGACCCCGAGGTTGCGGTGGTGGATTACGGGCTGGGGAACCTCCGGAGTGTCACGCGTGGACTCGAGCGGGCCGGCGCGTCCGTGACACTCGTCGAGCAGCCGGCGGCGCTCGACAGGGCGGACGGACTCGTCCTGCCGGGTGTCGGCGCGTTCAGCGAGGGGATGGACAACGCCGGCCCGTTCCGCGAGGCGCTCGTCGAACAGGCCGCGGAACAGACACCGCTTTTCGGTATCTGTCTCGGGATGCAGATGCTGCTCTCGACCAGCGAGGAGGCCGACCACGCCGGCGAGGGTGACGCCGAGGGGCTGGACCTGATTCCGGGGACGAACCTCCGCTTTCCGGACAGCGTGAAGGTGCCACAGATGGGCTGGAACCGTCTCCGCGTCGAGCGCGAGCACCCACTCGTCGCCGGTGTCGACGGCGAGTACGCCTACTTCGTCCACTCCTACTACGCCGACCCCGACGACGGCGACGCCGTCGTCGCGACGACCGACTACGGTCTCCCCTTCCCGAGCATCGTCGCCGACGAGTCCGGAACGGTGTTTGGCACCCAGTTCCACCCCGAGAAGTCGGGGGAGACCGGCCTGCGCATCCTCCGGAACTTCGTCGACCTCTGTGACGACAGCGGATGACACCGGCGGGGTTTGTAACTGTTTCTGAATTCCGAATCTTTAAGCAGTAGTAAGCAACAATTAGTAACAAGACGATGCCACGGTGGTACGCTATCGGCGAGTTCGCCGAGGAACTCGGCGTCCACCCCGAAACTGTCAAACGGTGGTGTCGAAGCGGCGACCTTGACTACACCCGGACACCCGGCGGCGACCGCCGC
>CAZFMN010000056.1:0-16261 GCA_964520075.1 uncultured Halobacteriales archaeon
GCGGAGTTTCATCTCCGCGACCCCCGAAATCGGTGTCCACCGGACAGCGTATTTGACTTTGAGACGAACGCGTTCAGTCGGACTACGGTGGACCGCGCGGCGGGGGTGTATCCCGTTGCGACGATTTCGTCGACGAAGCTCACGAGGCGGTCCTGCACCGCATCCACGAGCACAACCTCGCGTCGTTGCCACTCCATCATCAGGTGCTCTACGAACTGCTCCGCGTCGAGGACAGTCTTGGCGGCGAGGAGTTGCACGAGCAGTACGACCAGATGGCCGAGGATGTCTACGCCGGCCGCTGATGCCGGTCAACAAGGGGAGCCAGCGGCGACACCTCCGGAAGCTCCGCGACTACGACCCCGTCAAGGCCGTCGTCGAGAACCGCAATCGGGTGTATCAGGTCCTCGACGAGCGTGTCAGACCACCGCTTGAACTGGAGAGTGCTTCGGCACTTCCTGGCCTCGCAGATAGTCGGCAGTGACCGGCTTCACGCGTCAAAATCCGAGTCGTATCTCGACCGGATGATACGCTCCAGTCGAGTCGTCGTCACCTCCCAGACCAGCCCAGCCGGAGTGTTCTCCTGAAAATCGACTCCCTGATACTCGTACTCGCCGTCGGGTGATGCGCGCTGCTGGAAGTGGTCGAAGGGAATCTCCGACTCGTCCGGATGGGGCTGGCGGTGCCAGCCGCAATCGTACCCGGTCGACTCGATGTAGTGGAACTTGAACTGGTCATCGTAGCCCGGTGGATGCGTCCACCAGTTGATTACCAGCTCGGCTTCCTCCGCGTCGACGAGCCCATCAACCAGAATGTTCGTGTCGAACTCCGCGACCAGCCTGCTGTCTTTCTCGTCCCGCGTCGGTTCGTGCACCACTTCCGTCGTCGCAGGGTGATGATTCAGCTCCGCTCGCAAGCGCGAGAAGATGCGCGCTCGACGGCCGGATAGCTTCGTCGATGGCCCACCATCCGATATCAGGACGTCGATGTACATCTGTTATACAACGGAGTCTACTGGCTGATGGCTGCGCTGTCCTGCAAACTCATCGTATCGGTCGAACGCCTCGTTCGCTATCGACAGGATGTGGCGGTGTCGGTCCCACTCCGACGCCTTCCTGAAATACTCTCGGGCCTCAGCAGACGACGTCTCCTCTGCCGTTGCCAGCTCTCGGAGTTCGGTCGGTGACTCGACCCCGTAGGTCTCCCTGAGTTCCTCGATGTCCTGCTGGGCGGTAATCGTAATCTGTTCGAGTTCCTCTCTCGTGTGCTCCTCGACGAGTTGAGAGACGTCCCGAAACCGCTGGTACGCAGCATCCGGGACGTAGGTCTTTGCGCCGCGCTGTTCGACCGCGCTCAACACACGCAGGTCGACCAGCCGCGAAAGGTGGTCCCGGGCCGTCGTTGGTGACACCTCCGCCTCGTCTGCAATCCGGTCCGCTGTTCGGGGCTGCTCGAGTGTAAGCGCAACCGATATTACACGGTCCACACCGGCGGTTTTATCCGTCCATGCGTCCCGGTGTCTCCCCTCGTCCGGTGGTCCGACTGCCCCTGGCGTCGCCAAGTCGGTATCTTCTGACATGGTCTATCTGTATTATTCAAGTTCAAGATTAATAGTTTTGGGTCTAAAATGGCTATTTGGGTTGGGTAATGCCGTCGAACCCACAATTCAAACCCAGTTCTCCGGAGTGGGCGAACTGGCAGGCAGGCACTGCTAGATTGAGGTTGAACTGAACGGAGTTCTTCGACCAGGGTGAGAAGATGCTATTTGAAGAACTCCAGGTAGAGATAACGGATTCTTCAGACGTGAAGTACCTCGGGAGCAAGTACTTCAAGAATCGAAGATTACCGTCATCACGAAAATCGGAGATTTCCGTACGACCCCGAGGCACTCGACCTGTTCCGTCTGTAGAGTTTTGACACAGGGGTCGCAATCCCGCTGAAGAGTTTCTCACTGAGCTGAAAGAGAACCACCGCGTCTCCGACGCGGAGTTTCTCGTCGATGGGATGGGCTATCTCACCGCTCTTGCTCGGACTGAACTGAGTGGTGAGCTCAACTATACTGACCGCAACATCGTCGAGAAGTTCTTTCAGACCTATATAATGCGAATCGAACGCCTTCACGAAACGTGGAACGGCAGTCAGGCCAGCGCCAAGCACTGGCTGACTACCTACACCGCCTACTATAATCACCCTCGCAGCCACCAAGCACTCGATAATCAACCACCAGTTGAAGCATTCAAACAGAGGGACTCAATTTAGCAGTGCTTACAATACTAAACTTTAGGTTTATTTTCTGCCTCAAGCGCTTCTCCGATTTCGGGGGTCGCGGAGTTTCATCTCCGCGACCCCCGAAATCGGTGTCCACCGGATAGTGGATTCGCGGTCGTCAGGTCGTCTCCGGTGTCGTCGCCTCGGGGTGGGTGCACGTGCTGTCCAGACACCGCCGGCCGGTCGTCGTCTCGAAGACCGGGAGTCCACAGTCACAGCTGCCCTCGTGGACCCCGTCGGGGAACGCGAACCCGACCTCGCAGTCGGGATAGGCCTCACAGCCGAGCAACAGGCCGCCCCGGCGGAGGACCCGCAGGTCGCCGTCACACTCCGGGCAGGACCACTCGCGGTCGAACGCCGCACGCACCCGCTCGTCGAGTGACTCACAGCCGCGGTCGAGACAGACGACGAACGACGCGCCGCGCTCGACGCGGATTCGCGGCAGTCCACAGTCACCGCAGGTCTCCTCCAGCACCGTCGCGTTCCGTGGCAGCGAGTAGCTCCCGCAGGACGGACAGGAGACGCTCCCGCCGCTCCTGACGAGCGTCGACTCACAGTCCGGGCAGTCCCCGACCGGGATGCCCGCGTCACTCGTCGGGTACCGACCTCGGACGTGGGTGTCGTGAACCTCGACCTCGAGGTGCTGGTCGCCGTCGCGGGCCGTGACCGTTCCGTCGGCAACCGTCACCGACTCCGGCCGGGTCAGCCACGCAACCGGCTGGTAGCCCTCGGCGTCGTGGACCAGCACCGTGTTGTCGGGCTTGACCACCACCAGCACGTCGCCGTGCTGGTGACGGTCGCGTGCCCCCTCGAACGTCGTCGTACATCGTCCCGCGATGACCGTACACTCGGACATACGCTGTCTGGTCGCGCCCTCCGGTATAACTGTGCGGACGCCGGTGGAGGGAACACCAGCAGTTTTGTGACTGGGGAGACTGTCGAACACATGGTTTCGACAGTCCCTGCCGAGGCACTGTACGACGTCTCGAGACTGGCAGATATCGCGGTATCGCCAGACGGTACGCGGGTGGCGTTCGTCGTCGCGGAGCGGGACGGCGAGGAGGAGAGCGACCGCTCGTCGCTGTTCGTGGCACCGACCGACGGCTCCCGGGAGCCCCACCGGCTGGCGCGGGCCTCCGACGCGTCACAGCCGTCCTGGAGCCCCGACGGCGACAGACTCGGGTTCGTGGCCGCCCGCGACCAGGACATCGACCGCGCCATCGGACGACCTCCGGACAGTGATACCGACGACGAGGAGGAGAGCGATGCAGACGACGAAGAGGAGAGCGACACAGCGGACGAGGAGGGGAGCGACGCGGGCGGGGGTAGAGACGACGAGCCGAAGCCACAGCTGTGGCTGTTCGACCTCGAACGGGGCGGGGATGCGATACAGGTCACCGACCGCGAGGAGGGAATCCGCGAGTTCGACTGGGGACCGGACGGGGAGCAGGTGGTCGTGAGCGCCCGCGACCCGACCGATGAGGAGGCGGAACAGCTCGAACAGCGCCGGGAGGGCGGCCCGATCGAGACCGAGCGGCTCCAGCACAAGTCCGAGGCAACCGGCTGGACCGACCCGGTGACGAGCTACCTGTTCGTGGTCGACACCGGGAGCGGCGACGCTCGCCGGCTCGACGACGCGTACGGGCAGGGTGCACAGGAACCGCTGTCCGGGCTCCAGCCGTCCTGGAGCCCCGACGGCGACCGGATCGCGTTCGTCTCGAACCGGACCGAACGGCCCGACGACTCCGGTGTGATGGACGTGTACACCGTCGACCCGTCGGGCGGCGAGGCCGAGCAACTGACCGACGGCGACACCCTCGCGAGCAGTCTGGAGTGGTCACCCGACGGCGACCGACTCGCGTTCACCAGCGCGGAGCCGGACAACCTGTACGTCCCGACAGAGGTGTACGTGCTGGACGGGCCCGGCGAGTACGACTCCGTCTCGGCCAGCCTCGACAGGACCGTCTCCTGGTTCGGCTCGCCGGTCTGGCTCGACGAGGAGACGCTCCTCGCGGGTGTCGCCGACGGGGGCTGGGTCCGCCCGTACACGTTCGACGCGGGGACCGGTGACCCCCGGCCCCGAGCGGAGGGGCTCGACAGGGACCGCTCCGTGCGACTGCTCGACACGGCGGGAGACCGGGTCGTCTGCTCGGTCGACGACCCGGAGAGGGGTCACGACCTGTACGCGCTCCCGCGGTCGGAACTCGACGCGTCGTTCGAGGAGAGCGCGGTCCGGCTGACGAGTCTGAACCGGTCGTTCGTCGACGACCACCCGACCGCGGCGCTCCACCGTGTGACGACCGACCACGACGACACGGCGGGCGACGGCGACCCGGTCACGGTCGAGTCGATGGTGTACACACCACCGGGGTTCGACCCGGCCGACCCGGAGCCACACCCGACGGTCCTGTGGCCACACGGCGGCCCGATGTCCTACGACGACCCGACGTTCCGGTTCACGAACACGTACTTCACGAGCCGCGGGTACATCGTGCTCAGACCCAACTACCGCGGGAGCACCTCCTACGGGCAGGCGTTCTGTGAGACACTCCGCGGGCGGTGGGGGAGCGTCGAGGTGGTCGACCAGCTGGCCGCGCTCGAGGACCTGGTCGACCGCGGGTGGGCCGCCCCCGACCGACTGTTCGCGACCGGGTTCTCCTACGGCGGTATCTCGACGGGCTTTCTCGTCACCGAGACCGACCGGTTCGCGGCGGCGGCCCCCGAACACGGCATCTACGACCGCCGGTCGTCTTTCGGCACCGACGACACGCACGTGTTCACCGAACACGACCTCGGCCTGCCCTGGGAGAACCCCGAGGCCTACGAGGCGAACTCCTCGATACCCGACATCGACCAGGTCGAGACACCGCTTCTGGTCACCGCGGGGGAGAACGACTGGCGGTGCCCGCCGACACAGGCCGAACAGCTGTACGTGAGTGTCCGAAAACAGGGTGTACCGGCGAAACTCGTCGTCTATCAGGACGAGGGCCACAGCCCCGGCGACCCCGAGAACGCGGTCCACCGTCTCGAGACAATCGTCGAGTGGTTCGAGCGGTTCGACCCGACCGTCGAGTGAGCCCCGACCGTCTCTCAGGCCACAGTCGGCACCGGCACCTCGTCGAGCACCTCCTCGACCACGTCCCGCTCGTCCACCTCGTTCACCTGCGCGTCGGCTGTGAGCACGAGTCGGTGGGCGAGCACGGGTCGGGCGACCCGTTTTATGATGTCCGGCGTGACGAAGTCGTCGCCCGCGAGCACCGCGCGGGCGCGCGCGGCCTCGAACAGGCGCTGTGAGCCGCGGGGTGAGACACCGATAGCGACGCGGTGGTCGTTCCGCGTGGCCCGGGTGATCTCGAGTGCGTACCGCATGAGGTCCTCGTCGACGCGGACCGACTCGGGGACCTCCTGCAGGTCGAGCACCGCGTCGGTCGAGAGTACGGGCTCGACGCTGGGACTGCGCGCCGAGCGGTCGTCGCGGCGCCTGAGAAGCGTGAGTTCGCCGTCGAACTCGGGGTAGCCCAGACTCGTCTTCATCATGAACCGGTCGATCTGTGCCTCGGGGAGCGCGAAGGTCCCCTCCTGTTCGACCGGATTCTGTGTGGCAATCACGAAAAACGGTTCGGGCAGGTCGTGGGTGTCGCCGTCGACACTGACCTGGCGCTCGCCCATCGCCTCCAGCAGCGCTGACTGTGTCTTCGGCGGGGCGCGGTTTATCTCGTCGGCCAGCACCACGTTGTTGAACACCGGGCCGGGCCGGAACTCGAACTCCCGGTCCTGTTCGTTGAAGATGTAGGTGCCGGTCACGTCCGCCGGCAGCAGGTCCGGGGTGAACTGGATGCGGGAGAAGGAGAGTCCGAGCGCGGTGGCCATGCTCCGGGCGGTCAGGGTCTTTCCCGTCCCGGGGACGTCCTCCAGCAGGACGTGCCCCCGGGCGAGCATCCCCGTGAGCACGGTCTCCAGGAACTCCCGGTCACCGACGACCGCCTCGCTGATCGAATCGACGACTGCTGTACACTCGCGTGTTGCCTGCTCTCTGTCCATTGTTCTGTGACGCCGACCGCGGGCGTCGCTGTCCCCGCGTTCTCTCTCGGGACATTTCACGCTGTCCATCCCATCGTGGACTCCGATTACCCAACCACGGCGGCGAGCGCGCCCCCGAGGATGGCCAGCCCCCCGAGACCGAAACAGACCTGCCAGAACGGAACCCGGGCGACCACCCGCAGGATGAGGTCGATGGCGGCGTAGCCGACGACGGCGCTGACGAGCAGTGCGAGCAGCGCGGCCGTCGGGGAGATGCCCGGCAGACCACCCGCACCGGCGAGGGTCAGCGCCGCCGCGCCCAGACTCGCCGGAACCGAGAGCAGAAAGGAGAGCCGGAACGCCGCCGGCGGGTCGTAGCTCCGGAACAGCAGTGCACTCGTTGTCACGCCCGACCGCGAGATACCCGGCAGGATTGCCACCCCCTGGACCGCCCCCACGAGCAGTGAATCGCCGAACGTCGGTTGCTCCCGCCGGCCCATCGACACCGACTCCGAGCCGAGCTGTGCGACCCCTGTCAGGACGAGCAAAGCGCCGACGAGTGCGACAAAGACCCCGCCGGTGAGTTCATCCGCTATGTCGACGGCGAGGACGTACAGCGGCACCCCGACGAGACCAGTGACGAGACACGCCACCACGATGTACGAGACCAGGGCGTTGCGCTCGTCGTAGGCCGCACCGGGTCGCCAGCCGGGGACTGTCTGGGCGGCGGTTCGTATCTCCTCGCGGTAGTACGCCGCCGCCGAGAGCGTCGTCCCGACCTGCAGGAACAGCGCGAGTTGGAGCGCAACCTCGGGGTCCGTGCCGACGGCGGTCAGCACCAGCGCGAGGTTGCCCTGACTCGAGACCGGAAGCCACTCGACGATACCCTGCACGATACCGGCGAGCACCGCCACCGCCACGTCGACGCGACTCATCCGACAGGAGATTCCCCCCTGTGGCGGTAATGTGTACCGGTCGAGCACTCCGGCCGGGTCGACCTGTGGACGGTCACACGCGGGAGTCGGGAGCCCTGGATTCGGTCGCGGGAGCGGGTCAGTCGAACAGTTCCTCGAACACCTTCGCCTGTGCGGCGCGGAGATGCTGGTGGTAGGTCGGGCGCGAGATGTCCATCGCCTCGGCGAGTTCGTTCCCGTCGATGTCGCGAGGCCAGTCGAAGAACCCGCCGAGATGGGCTGTCCGGAGGGCCGTCTCCTGGCGGTCGGTCAGCCGGTCGCTGATGGCCGCGGTGAAGTCCTGCCGGGTCTCGACGGGGCGCTCGCGCTCGTGGTAGCCCAGCAGCTCCGTCCCGGGGTACTGCTCGGCGACGAGGTCGAACAGCTCGCGCGCCTCGGCCTCGTAGGGCAGTTCGACCGTGATGCGGGTCGTGCCCTGTTCGGCGGTGACGGCCTGGAGCGCGGCGCCGTACTCGGTGAGCGTGGCGAGCAGCGACTCCTCGACGACCACCTCCAGCAGACACTCCCGGTCGTGTGCGACGATACAGGTGACCGACTCCACCTCGGGGTCATCCCGGACACGCTCGACGAACGCCTCGGGGTCGACATCGGTGACAGAGAGATACATCTCGATACTCCCGTCGGCACGGCGGTCGGTGCCGGCGGACTCGAGGCTCCCGCCGTCGCCGGACAGTCGACTGAACAGCAGGTCCGGGTCGCCGATTGCGAGTTCGAGTTCGATTGTCTCGGTGGCGTCGAGGATGCGCCCCCGCTCGACAGCGTTCGTGGCGTTCGCGGTGGCCCGCCCGAGCGCCGCCAGCACCACGCGCTCGCGCTCGTCGAGTCCTCCCCTGTCCTCGGCACACACCACGAGCACACCGTAGGTGGTGTTCTTGTAGACAAGCGGCACCGCGACGAGCGCCTCGACCACACCCGCGATCCCGGTCCACGGCGCCGTCGCCGGCAGGCTCTCGACGTCGAGCAACCGGGGTGTTCCCTCGCGGTACGTCTCGCTTATCGGGTCGTCTCCGTCGAGGGCAAACGACCAGTCACCGCCCGACAGCTCCCGACCGGCCCACGCGGCCGGTGTGAGCCGCTCGCTGGTCACGTCCGGTCGGCCGACCCAGGCGAACGCGTACGGCTCCGCGTCGGCGAGTTCGTCGACGACACCCGACTCGATCTCCTCGCGGGTGGTCGCCTCGACCAGCACCTCCACGGTCTGTCGGACCAGCCCGTTGACCCGGTTGAGCACGCGCTCGGTGTGCTCGCGGGCCTCGCGGACCTCGCGCTCACGTTTCGCACGCGTGCAGGCGGCCGCCGCGCTCGTCGCCAGCAGCGCGAGCAACCGCTCGTCGGCCTCGTCGAACGCGCCGGGCGATGTCGAGCCGACACTCAGCGTCCCGCGGACACCGACGGGGTAGTACATCCCCGAGGCCAGACTGTCGGGACCCTGCTCGTCCCCGTCGAAATCGTCTATCACCTGCTTCTCACCGGTCGCGAACACCTCACCGGGGTACCCCTCGCCAACCTCGTACACGGGGCGTTCACCCATCGTCTCGCGGGCGCGTTCGGTGGCGGCGGCCGGTTCGAGCGTCCCCCGGTCGGGGTCGTACAGCCGGAACACGCTCGTCTCGAACCCCAGGAGCTCCCGCGCCGCGTCGACCGCTATCTCGGCGACCTGTTCGGGGTCCTTTGCCTGCATGAACGAGCGGGTGGTCTCGAGCAGGTCCGAGAGCCGCCGCCGGTGTTCGGTGCGCTCGCTGACGTCACGTCCGACCCCGACCACGCCGCTGACCTCGCCGCTCCCATCACGGAGCGGTGCCCCGGAGAACTCGTAGGGTATCTGCTCGCCGTCCGCGGTTTCGAGCGCCGCCTCGACGGAGGCGTACTCGCCGTTTCGCACCCGGCGGGTGGCCGACTCGAGACGGTCGCGGTCCTCGTCGGCGACGAACTCGGATGCGGGCATCCCCTCGAGCTCCGCCGCCGTCCGGCCGGTCACCGCCGCGAGCCGGTCGTTCCAGCGGGTCAGACTCCCGTCGCTGTCGAACGCGTACAGCGGGTCCGGCAGGCTGTCGATGAGACTCTCGGTGAACGCCTGCTGCTGTTCGAGTTCCTGCTCGTAGGCCCGCCGCTCCAGCAGGTAGTGCACCCAGTTCGTCAGCAGTTCCGCGAACGTCTGCTCGCGCTCGTCGAACGGCTCCGCCCGCGGCTCCGGGTCGACGAAGCAGACGGTGCCGTACTCCTCGCTCGCAACCTCGACCGTGACACCCAGATAACACTCCAGCCCGGTGTGCTCGTAGGCCGGGTCTGACGGCCGCTCGGCCCCGGCGGCCGTGACGGCTGTCGGCCCTTCCCCCCCGACCGTGTGCCGGCAGTAGGTCACGGACAGTGGCTCCGTTGTTCCTGGCGACAGCCCCTCGGGCTCGTCCTCCCCGACCGCGACGGACCTGACGACCTCGTGGGTGTTCTCCTCGATACGTGCAAGCAGCGCGTGCGCGGTCCCGAGCCGCCGGGCCCC
Organism: uncultured Halobacteriales archaeon; assembly: GCA_964520075.1. Taxonomy (GTDB): domain Archaea; phylum Halobacteriota; class Halobacteria; order Halobacteriales; family Haloarculaceae; genus Halovenus. Next base: position 9,757 of record CAZFMN010000056.1, read on the forward strand.
CATCTCCAGTATCCGGTCTATCTTCGTGTCGGTCGCGAGTGTCGAGTCGGTGGCGATGTCGTGCAGCGAGTCGAGTGCGTGCTCGTCTGCCTGGTCCTCGCTCCTGGCGCTGTCGTGTTGCTCCTGCAGGACGACCGTCGCACCGTCACCGACCGGGTACGCGGTCCCCGCCAGCCGCCACTCGTCACCGCCCGTGAACGACACCTCCTGCCCGGACCGGCGCGCCTGCCGACAGCCTCTCGCCAGCTCTGTCTCCGGGAACCGGCCCCCGAGTCGCTCGCCGACCAGACGGTCGGACTCGACACCCAGCAGCGCCGCCGCACTCCCGCCCAGCGTCGTCACCACCCCGTCTCCGTCTGTCACCAGCAACCCCTCTGACCCTGCTGTCTCCGCCTCTGTTCGTAGCGAATCACTCATTGGATACTAACAGGTTAGGTAGGCCGTGGTATATAAATCCCGCCTCATCGACTCGTCAGGGCTCCCGCGGGTAGAGTGTGAGCGCGTCGACCCACAGCACCCGCTCGTCGTCCTGGTTGCGTGTCTCTATCTCCTGGTGGACGAGTCCGCGCGCCTCGTCGAAGGGCTCTTTCTCGCCGAGTGTCAGTGTCGCCGAGAGCCGGTCGCCGGGCCGGACAGGCTCCAGCCAGCGCAACCCATCGAGCCCCGGCGACCCGACGGTGTGTGCCTCCCGAAGATACCCCTCGACGAGCAGTCGCATCGTCACCGCGGCCGTCTGCCAACCGCTCGCGACCAGCCCGCCGAACGGGCCGTCGGGGTCGTCCGACAGGTGGAACTCCTGTGGGTCGTAGCGCTCGGCGAACGAGCGTATCTCCTCGCCCGTTAGCTCGTAGCTCCCCAGTTCGACCGTCTCGCCCGCCGTCACCGCCTCGTAGCTGTCGTGCACGGACACACCTCGGGGCCGCGAGTCAAAAACGCCGGGCTGGCTCCCGTCACCCACCGCGACGGTCCCCCCGACAGAACTGCCGACTACCTGTCTGTGCGCCGTCGCCCGACCACGACGAGCGCACTCAGCGCCACCAGCACCGCGACGACTGTCAACCCTGTCCCGTCACCGTCTGCGCTGTCCTCGGTGCCGTTCTCACCGACGCTATCGTCTGCCGAACCATCCGCGGCGTCGTCGGACCCACCGGTAGAGTCATCCGCCGAGTCGTCCGCGGAGTCGTCGGTAGAGTCGTCGGCAGACCCATCGGTAGAGTCGTCGGCCGAATCATCCGTGGAGTCGTCAGCCGAGTCGTCCGCGGAGTCGTCAGCAGAGTCGTCGGCCCCGTCGTCGGCGGAGTCGTTGTTTCGTGCGGCCGCGAGCGCCTCGGCGTGGAACCTCTCGGCGAGGTTCTCGACGACGTCGGCGTACCGCGGTCCGCGCTGGTTGAACAGGTTGGGGTCGACCGTGACAATCTGGTCCGCCTGGAGTGCGGTCGTCCCGTTGTAGCCGGGGAACGACGAGAGCTGGCCACCCTCTGTGGTGATGACCCACTCGGGGTCGGCCGCGACGACCTGTTCGGGGTCGAACTGGAGACTCTCGAACCCGGCGGCGATGTTCTCCAGTCCGGCGGTGGCCAGCAGTTCGTGCTGGAGTGACCCCTCGGTGACGGTGGTGCCGAACCCGGAGTCGTAGAACACCTGGGGTCGCTGCTCGTCGGCGACGGCCGACTCGACGAACTCGAAGGTGCCGGTCATCTCCTCGACCGCCTCGTCTGCGGCCTCGCACTCCCCGAGCAACCGGCCCGTCCGGTTCATCACGTCGGCCAGACCGTCGAGGTTCGACGGCCGCTCGTAGTAGTGGACGGTCAACCCGGCGTTCCTGAGTTCGGTGACCGAATCCTCCGGCACCTCGTTCGGCGCGAGCACGAGGTCCGGGTCCAGGTCGACGATCGTCTCGGTGTCCGGCACAGACAGCCCCACACTGTCGTCGAACGTGAGCACGTGGGTCCGGTTCTGACTCCCCTCCAGATACGAGGTCCACTCCCGGACCGGCATCCCGACCACCTTCTCCTCGGCGTCCATCTCCCAGATCTGCTGTGCGACACTCGGCAACAGCGCCACGACCTCCTGTGGCTCCTCCTGTATCTCGACCTGCTGGCCCGTGTTGTCCTCGACTGTCAGCGGGAACTCGCAGGTGTGACCCGACGCGACTGTGCTCTCTACCGACTGGCCGCCCGCGAGACCGGCGGTGAACGCCAGCCCCAGCGCGAGCGCGACCAGCACGCACACTGTGACTCTGTTTCTGTCCACATCTTCCCGTGGACGCCAGTGCAACAAATATTTATCTAATCAAAGCGCAGTTGATGAACGATGCGGATACTGTTCCGGACAGCAGTGTGGTCTGGGGCGCTGTTCGCGGCGCTGGTCGGGACTGTGCTCGCGAGCACCACCGTCGGGTCGGTGAACCTCGACATCGGGACGGTCGCCCGGGCGGTGCTCAACACGCTCGCCTACCCATCGGGGGTGGGGCTGGAGTCGAGCCAGTTCGGTCTCGGTGAGCGCGTCGTCACGGTGCCGGTGCCGGATATCTCCTACACCCGACCGTTCGGGTTCGAGGTCGCCGAGACCGACCAGATAATCGTCCAGAGGATACGACTGCCCCGGATCGCGCTCGGCGCGGTCGTCGGATTCGCGCTGGGGGCCGCCGGCGCGGTGATGCAGGGGTTTTTCAGGAACCCGATGGCAGACCCCTCGATAATCGGGGTCTCCTCCGGTGCGGCGGTCGGTGCGGTCGCCACTATCGCCTTTCCGGTCGCGATGCCGTTCGGTCTCCAGACCGCCGCGTTTCTCGGTGCGGTGCTCTCCGCGTTCGGGGTGTACTTCCTCGCCACCGAGGACGGCCGGACCCCGGTCGCGACGCTGTTGCTCGCCGGACTCGCGGTCCAGACGTTTCTCGGGGCTGTTGTCTCCTTTCTGCTCCTGCGCTCCGGTGAGGGCCTCGAGGAGGCCATCCTCTGGCTGATGGGGACCCTGCGCTACAGCAACTGGGGCCACGTCGAGGCGACCCTGCCGCTCGCTGTGCTGTTTTTCGCCGTCCTGCTCGCGTACGCCCGCGACCTGAATGTCATGCTGCTCGGCGAGGAGGAGGCGCTCGCGCTCGGTATCGAGGTCGAGCGGACCAAACGACTGCTGCTCGTTACCTCGGCGCTCATCACCGCCGCCGCCGTCGCCGTGGCGGGCATCATCGGCTTTGTCGGTCTCATCATCCCGCACATCATGCGTCTGCTCGTCGGTCCCGACCACCGGATTCTCGTCCCCACCAGCGCGCTCGCCGGGGCGACGTTTCTGGTGCTCGCGGACACGGTCGCCCGGGCGGGCACCGCCATGCCCGTCGGTATCGTCACCGCCGCTGTCGGTGCGCCCTTCTTCCTGTTCCTCCTCCGGCGACGGGAGGTGCACGCGCTGTGATCCGTCTCGACGACCTCGACCTGTCGCTCGCCGGGACCGACATCCTCGACGGTGTCTCGCTGTCGGTCGAGCGCGGCGAGTTCGTCGCGCTGGTCGGCCCGAACGGGGCCGGCAAGACGACGCTACTGCGCGCGATACAGGGTATCCTCGACCCCGACGCCGGGCGGGTCACGCTCGGCGGCGACCGGGTGTCCGCTCTCTCCGCGTCGGCGGTCGGCCGCCGAGTCGCGACCGTGCCACAGGACACCAGCGTCGGGTTCTCCTTTACCGCCGGGCAGATTGTCGAGATGGGTCGCACCCCGCACCGCTCCCGACTCGACTGGAGTGACGACACCGACACCGTCGAGGCGGCGATGGAGCGCACCGGGACACTCCCGTTCCGGGACCGTGCGGTCGACTCGCTGAGCGGTGGCGAGCGCCAGCGCGTCATCCTCGCCCGGGCCCTCGCACAGGAACCCGATGGGCTCCTGCTGGACGAACCGACCGCGAATCTCGATATCAACCACCAGGTCCGGATGCTCGAACTCGTCTCCGAGCTCGTCGACGAGGGCCGTGCCGCGCTCGCGGCAATTCACGACCTCGACCTGGCGGCCCGGTTCTGTGACCGACTCCTGCTCCTGTCCGATGGCCGGGTCCGCGCCCGCGGCCCGCCGGGGCACGTGCTCGCTGACCCGACACTCGCGGACGCGTTCGACACCGAGACGGCCGTCTCCCGGAACCGGGTCACCGGCACACACCGGATCACGGCGCTCCCGGACCGCCCGGACCCCTCCGGACGGGTCCACGTCGTCGGCGGCGGCGCGGGTGGGGTGGCCGCCGTGCGAACCCTGTGGCGGGCGGGGTACGAGGTCACTCTCGGTCCGGTTCCCGAGGGTGATGTCGTCGCGAGTCTCGCCGCCGACCTCGGTCTGCGGACTGTCACGGCCCCCGCGTTCGACCGACCAACCGACGCCGAACGCGCGGCGGCCCACGACCTCGCCCGGGCGGCCGACGCGCTGGTCGTCGCCGGTCACGACGCCGGGACGATGGCCGACTGGACCGGCGAGACACCCCGCGTGCGGGCCGACCTCGGTGGCTCCGGCCCCCGGCGCACCGCCGGTGACGGCGGCGAGATACGGGTTGTCGAGGACAAGACCGAACTGCTCGCCGCTATCGACACACAGTTCGGAAAATAAGTGCTCTCTTGAATATGCGGGACAGCGGGGCGATGCCACCTGACCGCCGCGGTGGCGCGCGCTGGCGAGCGTGGCCGGACCCGCGAGCCACCACCGTGTGAGGTGAGCACCGCAGGGAGCGGGAGACCGAGCGGAGCGAGGTCTCCGCTGCTCGAACGGGGAGACGACCCGTGAGAGCAACGCGACTGAGGAGCGCAATCGGATGGGGAGGTACGTGGCCTGTCTGGGTGGATTGAACGGGGCCGCCTGCGTGGCGGCTCCGCCGCCACGTTACAGGAGGTCGGCGTCGCCGACCTCCCGCTCGACGCACCCGGAGGAAGTAAGGACCGCAACGGAGTGAGGACCGCAGCGAGTCCCGGGAGTCGAGCAAGCGGGGGCTCCCTTGCCCCATCGACTCGCCCTCTCCCAGTTTCAATACAGCAAGGATAAGACAACGCAGGACAGTCAGGCCAGTTCGATATCGTCTATCTCGTGGTGGCGCTTCGCCAGACTGCGAGCGGTCTCGATGTTCTGCCCGCCGGCCCCGATGGCCACGCCGCGGTCGTTCTCGTCGACCTCGGCGTAGGCGACCGTCTCGCTCCCCTCGCTTATCGTGACGTTGTACACCGCGGCGGGCGCGAGCGTGTTCGCCACGAACGCCTCCGGCCGGTCCGCGTCCTCGACGAACGTCACCTGTGAGCCCAGTCGTCGCTCGATGCGGTTCGCGTGCTCGCCGCCGGGACCGATCGCCTTCCCCATCTCGCCGGCGCCGACCAGCACCACCACGCGGTCGTCGTCGACGAGACAGTCCCGCACGGTCACGTCTGTCTCCTCCTCGACCAGCCCCGCGACCCGGAGCGCATCCCCCGAGAGCGTCACCCGCATCAGTCGGAGGGTTCGCCGGGGCTCATCCGCAGGTCCACGTCGCCCGTCCCGAGTTTGATCGGCTTGCCGACGATGACGTTCTCTGTCACGCCGTCGAGCTGGTCGATCTCGCCGTGGATGGCCGCGTCGAGCAGGTGACTCACCGTCACCTCGAACGCCGCCCGCGCCAGCACCGAGTCCTTCGCACCCGAGATGCCGTGCCGACCGATCGACTCTATCTCGCCCTGGTTGGTCATTATATCCGCCACCAGCATCAGGTGGCGGATGTTCACGTCACCGAGTCCCTGCTCCTCGAGGGTGTTCATCGTCTCCTCGATGATCGCCTCGCGTGCCGCCTCGATGCCCAGTTCGCTGTGTATCTCGTGGATGTTGTTACAGGTCGTCCGGGACGCGTCGACCCCCTCGATCCCGAGAGCCGTCCCGAAGTCCGACCCCTCCGTGTAGAGGACGAACTCCTCGCCCTCCTCCAGCTCCTCCTTCCGGATGACCACCCGCGAGATGTCCTCGATACCCTTGAACACGATCTCCCGGAGCTCCTCGACGAGCTGTAGCAGGTCCCGGTAGGAGGGCTCGTCGGGACCGAACTGGATGTCCAGCCCCTGCTGGCGTGCCTCGACGCCGAGCGACGACTCGATGGTGTCTGCGATCTCCTCTGCCACCTCAACCGGGTCCTCGACGGTCGGCCACCGCTCGCGCAGTGTGTCCTCGTTGAGCGATACCTGCACCAGCATGTCCGCCACGTTCGTCGAGACATCCCCCAGCTGGAGGATCCGTGTCGCCTCGATGTTCCAGACCACCTCGTGGGCCCGGTCGCGGTCCGTCGCGTACTCCTCCTCGAGATAGACCGTCATCATCGGCGTGTCGGGCTCCTTTCGCGCGTCCACCAGCTCGATGAGCCGCGGCAACCCCTGCGTGACGTCGATCTCCGCGACACCCGCGTAGTGGAAAGTGTTCATCGTGTTGTGTGTGACGACACCCTCCGCGGTCGTGAACGTCTCCAGTCCGGCCACGGAGAAGTCGTACACGTACTCGTGACGGGGTTCGACCGACTCGAT
>CAZFMN010000057.1:0-16166 GCA_964520075.1 uncultured Halobacteriales archaeon
TCCTGCTGTTGCTCGGCGGGACGCTGTCAGCAGTGCTGCCGGCCCCGATGTTGAATCTGGCGCGGACGCTCATCGTGATCGGGCTCGCAGCGACGCTGTTCGCCGTCGCGCGGCGGTACGTGGTGTGACTCGGACATCGGACCCTACAGGTGTGGCGGTGTGACGGCGATGGTGAGAGAGCGGTGGGAGCACGGCGTTTCTGAAGTAACGTTTAATTAATTCGCCTCTGACACGGTGATATGGCCCGGTCGACAGAGTGTGCTGTGTGCGGCGAACCCCTCACTATGCCGTTCAAATGCAACGAGTGTAGCAGAGTCCACTGCTCGGAGCACCAACTGCCGGAGAATCACGAGTGTAAGTCATTGGCCATCGAACATAATGGGTGGGTCGGGATAAAAAGTTCGTACGAAAGCCGCAGGACGGTCGCTCACAGTTACAGAAGTAGGTTGAAATACCTGTGGCGTGGAATGAGTAGTATGAACAGCAAAATTACTGGAACGTTTCGTGCCCTGTTCAGTGTCTGGGGCTTCATTTTGCTCCTCATTCTGGTGGGTGGGGGGCTGGCCCTCCTCTATCCCGACGAAGTGCAGGACCAACTCGCGTTCATCAGTGATGATTTTGGGGGCGATATACAGCGGGCGGAGGTCGAAAACGGCACTCTGAACGTTACAATCGCCGACGACCACGAATCGGACGCGGTGCTGCTCAATCATCAAGATGCTGAAGACTACGTTCTCTACGAGTCTGAACTTGGTCCCTTCGGAGAGACAATCACCATCGACTTACACGATCAAGTGACCTGCGACGATGAGGAGTTCCCTGACGGGTCGTTCGAGATTCGACTCGTTAGTCTGGAGGCTGGTGACGGTGACTTAATTTTGTACAACATAACCACTGACGAACGGGAATCTGTCGATATTCCCGAGCGGTTTGTGACAGATACGTGTGGGGACAACGACGGTCAAGACTCTGACGATGGAGGAATAGATCTTATGATGAGCCAGAACGCGCCCGGTTCGTTGAGCGGGTCCGGCCCCACGCTATCCGTCCGCGACTCGAGCAGGATGCCGAGCGTCCAGCGGTCGTGCGGGTCCTCTGCGCGTCGTCAGCGAGCAATCTCCGGCTCGCGGCCCGGTCACCGCGTGAGGGGGGCGCAGCGTAGCGCCGCCGCAGTTGGCAATAATCTTTAATCCCACTCCGGCTAAGGGATGACGTATGCAGGGGACACCGGAGTGCGAGGCCTGCGGCGAGCGCACAGGTCGGGCCGATGAAACGCATCGTGTGACGACTAACGGCATCATCCGGTCCAGTGAGTAACGATGGCAACTTGTGACTACTGTGGTGAGGAAGCATCTCACTTGCTCAAATGCAGCCAGTGTGACCGGCGGCACTGCATTGACCACCAACTGCCCGAGAGTCACGACTGTGTGCTCAACAGCCACCAGACCGAGCGCGTGTTCGAGAGTGATGCGCCCTCAATTCGGGAGCGCGGGACTGGGCGCAGTCGCAAAGTGGGGCCGCAACCAGAGGACGAGCCTGAGGACTCCAGCCCCCCGGAGTGCCGTCAATGCGGCCGGCGGATTGCGCCAACGGAGCGGTTGTGCGCGGCGTGTCGGCCATCGACGCCGACACCGGAGCACTACCAGACAGACTCTCCAGCCCGGACCGAGGGTGGCGGCGAGTCTGCGGGACAAGACCCGGGCGTCGTTCGTCGCCTGCTCGCCCGGCTGCGTAGGCTCCTCTGAGCCAGCCGCCTGTTTTCACTTTCACCACGCCCGCGCCGGAAATCACGCACTATTTTAATTACTTGCACATCGACACTCCCCGGTAGATGCTCGTCAACGAGGCAGTCTTTCAGGACGACTATCGGCCCCGGAGACTATTGCACCGCGACGCCGAACAGGACCTACTCGCCCAAGCGTTCGACTCGGCCCACAATGGCGAGCGCGCCAAGGATGTTCTACTCTGGGGTCCGCAAGGAGTTGGCAAAACCGTCCTATCGAATCACGTCCTCGACCGCCTCGACGGCTGCGCGGAGATTCAGTACGCGACTGTCCGCTGTCTCGGCAAGAGCACAGCCGGCATCGTACGCGCGACACTCGCGGAACTCGGCGAAGACGTTCCCGCGAACACGCCGGAGTTCGACCTCTGCCTTCGCCTCCAGGAGCTCGTTGACGAGCCGACCGTCGTGGTTCTCGACGAGGCCGACGACGTGCCGACCACCAACGCACTTGCCCGCCTCTGGGATGTCCCGCTGATATCGGTCGTGGTCATCTGTCACGACCGTGAGCGCTGGCTTTCGAGGTTGGATATCGACGAGCAGCACTGCTGGCACGACGCCGTCGACCTCCACCTCGACCGCTACGCGCCCGACGAACTCGCGGACATCCTCGAACCCCGCGCCGAGAAAGGTCTCCGGTCGGGTACGGTCGACCGGGGGGTCCTCGAAGAGATTGCCGACGAGGCAGCTGGGAGTGCTCGCCGGGCAATCGTGACGCTCCAGTCGGCCGCAGAGGTTGCCGTCGAGCGCGGACACGAGCGCATCCGCGGCGCGGACGTGCCCGCCGGCCTCGAACGCGGCCAGCGCCGGATGCGCAAAGCGCACCTCGCATCGCTCCCGATGCACCACCACGTTCTGTACGAACTGATACGGCAGGCTGGCGAAATCGACGGCGAAACCCTCCACGACCGCTACGACGCCGTCGCCGACAGTGTCTACGCGGGAGAAACCCAGGTCCCGGTCGGGAAGCGGATGCGTCGCTACCACCTCGACAAGCTCGAAGAGTACGATCTCATTGAGCAAGACGACAAACGCTACCGTGTACGTGATGCGGACGTAATCTCGTCTCTAAACGTCGAGATATCAACGCCGAACAGAGCGTATGATTAATAAAGACTTATGACATCGCAACTAGAACACTCGGGCGAGATGGGTACCACGGACGGCACACAGACAGGAGTTGACCCGACCCAGGCCGTCCTGAGCGAGTCCGGGCTCAACGGAAAGCACCTGTGCGACTACGTCATCAACGTCGCAACAGGGTGTAAACACGGGTGCAAATTCTGCTACGTGCCGAGTACACCCGCCATCCGGACCCGGCCCGAGATGCTGAAAGAGCATGCTGATGTCGATAACCCACAGCTTGAATGGGGCAACTACGTTCTGTACCGGGACGACCTGCCCGAACGCCTCGACGGCCACCTCTCACGGAAGCGCACCTGGAACGAAACCGAGCGTGGCTGTGGCATTGTCGGCATCTCGTTCGGGACCGACTGCTACATGGACGGACGGGCCGGGGGAATCACCCGTGGTGTCGTCGAGACGCTCGCAAAACACGAGTATCACGCCCGCGTCTTGACGAGGAATCCGATTCTCGCTCTTCAGGACCTCGATGTCTTCGTCGACGCCGGCGAGTACGTGACCATCGGGTCATCGATTTCGGCTCTGGATGCTGACGAGGTCGGGGCTATCGAACCACGCGCACCGCCGCCACAGCACAGACTACGCGGGCTCGAGAAGTTCGCCAGCCACGGTGTCAGAACGTTCGTCAGTATGAGCCCGACCTATCCGACTCAGGACCGTACGGACCTCCGGCGGTTACTCGAACGCGTCGGCGAGTTTGAGCCCGACGTCATCTTCCACGAACCCATCAACCCCCGTGGCGGCAACTTCGAGATGACGGTCGAAGCCGCCCGCGAAGCCGGCGAACGTGAACTCGCCGACCAACTCGATCAACTCCGCGACCGCGATGCCTGGCTCCAGTACTCACTGGAACACTTCAGAGCTGTTCAGGAGCTCGGTGAGGAACTCGAGCTCCCGATACACCTCTGGCCCGACCGACAGCACATCAAACACACCGAGGGCGAAATCTCCGAGTGGTTGCAGGCCTGGAAAGACCGCCAGTCACCCGAAGAGTTTGCGGGGCGGGACAGGCCAGAGACACCACCACCGTCTATTCCGTAGAGAATCGGTCAAGGCCAACTTGATCACCACGGAAAATCTCAATCGTGTCCGTGACTGCATCGCCGTCAAGACGTTCTATTCGGTTTTTTACATAATCAATCGCGTCAAGGTATGGATTTCCGCCCTCCGTCTCCCTCGTCGAATACACAATCGGGTAGTAGAACCGCCCACCACCAGCCCCACTCTCTACCTGAATCGTTTGGTTGATCCGACCCCATGTGTGTTCACCACGTGGTGCATCAGCTAGTCGGTCACAGTACAAATCAAGATATTCATCTTCCCCATCGCAGTCTATCCAAGCCTCTGTCCCAAAGAACGCGTCAAGTTTCTTCTTTTGTTGGTTGTCTTGATTTTTCTCCCACTTACCGCGAACCCGGCTGATGCGTGTGGCTGGAAAAGTGATGAGCAAATCGCCGTACAGCGTGGCCACATCACGTACTGTGGACCAATTTGCATTAAGCGCTTGATTGTCGAATACTGTGAGGTAATTCATACCCGTGTGGTATGGGTTCGGGTTATCTTCACGTGCGTTTCTAAGGATTTCCGGCACTGCATTGTTACAATCTGCAGTATGAACCACAGTCGATTCAACCGGGTAATCTGAGTCAATCTCCTCCGCAAAGTGATTTAATCGCTTCTTCAGCGCGGCAGTACAGTCAGAATACTTGTCCACGAAGTGGTATTCGTAGAATGGTTCATGCGCAACGTACGGAGACAGAATCGGAGATCCGATGACGTACTCATCGCTGTTTTTCAGCGAAGTCACACCCGGCCCAGACAGCGCGTCAATATAGATGCACCGGTCGAATCTCTTGATAGCAATTTTTGAGTAGACATCAACCACTGCTGCCAGTGCAGACAATTTCAGCACCGTCATCGCCCGGAACTCATTCTCTGTTTCACCACCCACCTCTGCGAGTTCGTCTGCGGACCGCGTCAACTCTGTTAGCCGATCGATAATCCACGTCTTGTCCATCTTCTTGGACATAGTCTGCGCAACGGATGGATGTGTAATCAATTTATCCCCTATTAGTATCCAGTCAGGGGTCGGAAATGTCGCCCCCTTTTAACCCCTCGCCGTACCTCAGTCCACTCTGTATGCCGTCGACGAACGACACCCGAACCATCCACGTCCGTGGCATGGAGATCGAGGCAGAGCACATCAAGGACCGCCCCGGCGGCCGAAAGTGGCGCGTCGGCGTCTCCGGGCAGGGGACAGTCACGGAGATCGTGACCGCGTGGGACGCTGATGGCCTGGTGGTCCCCGCCGAGGAACCAGAGTGGCTCTCCGACGCGCTGCGACAGCTCGCGGGAGCGCCGGCATGAGCACGACGGCGGCCATCGATGCGGGTGCAGGCTCTGGCCGCGTATGCGGTCGAACACACAGCGGCGAGTATCGAAAAAGGAAAAGAACCTGCTCTACGCGACCGCCAGCGCCTGCCAACCGTCACCCTGGCGCGCGCTCTCGCGGAGCGTCAACCCGAACGCACCCAGCTCGTCGAGCAACTGCGGGCCCACACCGTCGGCGCGCGGGCCCAGCAGGATATCGAGCGTCCACCGGTCGTGTGGGTCTTCGGTGGGCGTCAGTACGTCGACGTGCTCGACCTCTGGATAGGGCCGCAGGATGCTCGCACAGCGACGGGCACAGGTGCGCTGATCGGCGCGACAGCGAGTCATCTCACCGGCCCTCCAGATGGGACACGTGGCCGCGGTCGTGGCCCCGTGCGGCGAGTGCCTCCGCGAGCACGTCAGCGTCGGTGACATCCTCGACGCGAACGAGTTCCGTGCCGATGACCGACTCGGTGCCGGTGATGGGGTTGCGCTCGCGCAGGACCTCGAAGACGAGCGTACCGCCCGGCGCGTCGACGCGGACAGTGTTCGGTTCGGAAGCGGTACCAGAACGGTTTTTGCCGATGGAGTCGTGTTTCGACATGGGTATTCTCCACGGAGACCCGACCCGCGTGGTGCAACACGCGGGCGATTCGAATTTTCCGGTGCAAATCGCCCCACAGAGCCGGGTTTCCGTGTATGTCTTTTTGCTCCGGGTAAACAAAAATCTTTTGCTCCAAAGCAACAAAATCCAAAACACCGATGCCAACCAAAGGGAGGAGTCCGGCCATGAGTGATGAAGAACTTCTGGAGATACTTCAATCCGCAGACGAGTGGGCTGGCAGACCATTCACGAGCGCGCCTGAAATTGCAGAGCGGTCGGATGTTGAGTACACGCGGCAAGCGGTTCACGAGCGCCTGCAGCGGCTCGTAGATGAGGAGGATTGCGTCAGGAAGTACAAACCAGGCAGGTCGGCAATCTACTGGGTTGAAGACGCCCAGAACACGTAGGTATCACTCTTCGGCGATGTCCTCCACGTAACGCTCGCCAGCATCCGAAAGATACCAAACAAGAGAGCGGCCAGCCCTGTACCTCTTCACGAGTCCGTCCTCTTGGAGATCTCGGAGTCGTCTGTCGGCTGCCTGTCTTGACACCCCGACTTCTTCGGCGATGTCTGAGGTCCCAACAGCTGGCGCATAGTGCTCCGAAATGGCATATAGGATGTCCCTGTCGCTCGTCCCCGATGATTGTGAGTCCATACTCAACCTACAAGGGGAGATGGTAAATTATATTCGTTCAATACGAATTGCTACGAAACAGATATTGGGGTTGCTTTGGAGCAAACATTAAGTGCCCGCGGACAGAATACTGTCGAGTGTGACCACGCACGCGGCGCTCGCGAACCTGGCATCGCTGAAAAACGCGGTGCGACGCGGGGATACAGGCCCCAGAGCGCCGCGTGCGGGTCGCAACCAGCATGATGGGAAATGCACCGCCCGATAATAAGACATCGGATACGACCGAACAGACCGCCCGCGAGGCAGTGCTCTCGTGGGCCGAGAGACAGTCGCGGATTCGAGCGCGTGCGACTCGCGCGCTCGTGAGTATCCATCAGGAGCATCTGAGTTACTACCAATGAGCGATAGCGACAGCGACATGACCGACGACACCGAGCAGCATCCCCCAGTTGGAGCGACAGACCGCCCGGCCGCCGTTGAAGAGCTCATGGCGTTACTCGAAGAGTGTCATACCGATCTGGCTCGCGACGGCACGATTTCGCCCACGCTCGTCGATGCCCCCAGCGAGATCGAGCGGCTCGTCGATGAAGCACTCGATAGTCAGCTCGGCGAGCGCGAGCGCGAGCAGTTGCGGGCGCGCATCGAGGAACGGGGCCAGCCGACCGACACCGCGCTCCGGGCGGTGCTCCAGGACGAGGGCGGCCGCGAGCGCGTGGACGGTGACACGCTCATCGGTGACGGCGGCGGGCTCCCCGACCACATCGGACGGATCAACGGTCTGGGAGACGGCCCAGACTGGCTTCGCTGCCACACGTGTGGCGCAACCGGCGCAACGCTCGACGCCATCGACCATCACGAACGGTGTCCCGGCGAGTCGGGCAACGGAGGGGTCCGATGACCGAGTGCGCGCTCTGTGGCGCCGCGCTGGACGCCGACGGTGACGTGCCGGCCCGCATCCCCTGCTGTCCCGACTGCTACCGGGCGCTGGGGGGCTACAACCCCGACAGAGGTGAGAGTCGATGATCGGGGAGTGTGCCGACTGTGGGCTCCACGCCGAGTTACACTGGATACCCGACCCAGCGCCGGGTCGAGAGTCGCCTGACCAACCGACCGTGTGCGGGGAGTGCAAAGCGCGGCGGGAGAGGCTGCTTGCAGATGTGGCGAGAGACACAGAGGGTGAGCGATGACGCATGAAACACAGGGAGAACCCCTCCCTCCGAACCCGCCACGAGACAATCGCGCCGACCACTGTCAGCGCGTCGGCGACCCCGTGGCCGACCGGACGCACCTGACCCGGTGCACCTGCGAGACACACGACGGCGTCTGTGAGGTCTGTGGGTTCAAGATCACGGTTGGCCCCGACGGTACCGAGTACGGGCACGCACGAGCTCGAAATCGTGCGCCCGGCGCGGGCCGCGAGGACTGTCCACACCGGCCAGCAGCCTGCGACCCGGGACGATGGCAAGAGGACGGTGATACAGCATGAGCGGCCAGACACGGCGCGACGGCGGCTGGAACCGCGACCGGTGTCCCAGATGTGACGGCAGCCTGCGGTGGACCGGCGAGAAGCGCCGACCCAGCAACGCCTCGCATCACGTCCGGGTCTACGAGTGTGGCAACTGCGGCCGAGAGGTGGAGCGATGAGCATGGCCCGCCGAAGCCTCTCACCCCGAGACGCGATGGAACGCTGGCTCGACCGCCAGCGGATCGACAAGACCGAACAGACCATCTCGACGTACTACTACCGACTCAAGCTGTTCGTCGAGTGGTGCGAGCGCGAGGGAATTGAGAGTATCGGCGCGCTGGATGGCTGGACACTCGGCGAGTACACCACGCACCGCCGGAGTAAGGAACCGGAGACCACGACGGTCAAGAACGAGACAGTCACCCTGCGGAGCTTTCTGAGCTGGTGCGAGCGCCGCGAACTGGTCGACGAAGGGCTCGCCGACAAAATCACTATCCCGCAGGTGCCCGCCGAGGAGCAGAGCAGCAACGTCAAGCTGGAGGACGAGGATGCGCTGGCGCTGCTGTCATACTACCGGGAGCCGAGCAACGGGATGTACGGAACGCGGACGCACACACTACTTGAACTCCTCTGGCACACAGGTGCGCGCGTAGGCGGCATCGTCGCACTCGACCTCGAGGACCTGCGAACGCACGAGGATGAAGACCACTACCTGCTGTTTCACAACCGACCGGCGACGGATACACGCCTGAAGAAGGGGCCTGCCGGGGAGCGCCCAGTACTCATCTCCGACCGCGTGTGGGGCGTGATTCAGACCTACATCGGCGAGGATCGGCACGACGTGACCGACGAGTACGGCCGCGAACCGCTGCTGACGAGTCGAAACGGTCGACCTGCGAAGAGCACTGTTCGAGGCTGGTGTTACCAGGCGACCGTACCCTGCTGGCACTCGGACTGTCCGCACGGGAAAGAGCGAGACACCTGCGAGTGGACTGGATACACCTACGCGAGCAAGTGCCCATCCAGTCGCTCGCCACACCAGATTCGGACGGGGGCAATCACCTGGATGCGCAATCAGGGACTGTCGGCTGATGTCGTCGCGCAGCGCTGCAACGCCAAGGTCTCGACCATCGAGCAGCATTACGACAAGGCCGACCCGGTTGAGGAGATGCTTCACCGGCGGTTGCAGGCGGCAGACCTGGACATCGAGAACACGGAGGATAACCCATGACACAGACTGCACATACCACGCTAGCGAAAATCCGCGCGGTCCCATCCTGTCGCGAACAACCCGTGAGCGGCAGATCTGCCACCGGGGATTCGAGCCCAGAGGACGCGGTGGAGTCCTCGCGGTTCAACACCGCGTGGTCCCGCTCTCGTGGCGACAGCCGTCATCTCGGCCCCCAGGGTAAACCGGCACATTCCTGTCCCGCGGATACCACGAGCACAGTCTTGCATCATAACCGCGTGGTTGAGTTGGCCGAGAGCTGTGTGTCCAAAAGCATTATATTGTTACCAGACGTACAAGGACTTGCAATGTCAGTTGATAACGAACCACAAACTGCGGCGGAGCGGAAATCAGCAATCAGGCAACGACACGAGCAGGCAGCGAGCGAGGTACTGCCGACCCACCGGGCGCTGTACATCGGCGGGGAGTGGACACAGAGCGCCTCCGGCGAGACGTTCGAGACGCGGGACCCGACAACGGGTGAGACACTCGCCGAGGTGCAGGCAGGTGTGGCGACAGACATCGACCGCGCGGTAGCGGCCGCCTGGAACGGGTACGACGAGCGGTTGTCGGCGATGTCGACCGCGGACCGGCAGGCGATGCTGGAGACGATGGCAGACCGCGTGGCCGAGAAAAAAGAGGAGTTCGCTCGACTGGAGTCACTCGACAACGGGAAACCCATCACCGAGGCCCGGATCGACATCGGACTGGTGATCGACCACTTCCGGTACTTTGCCGGAATCGCCCGGGCACACGAGGGCTCGACGGTAGAGACGGACGACTCGCGGCACGTACAGACCCTGCAGGAGCCCTACGGTGTCGTGGGGCAGATCATCCCGTGGAACTTCCCACTCCTGATGGCCGCGTGGAAACTCGGACCGGCGCTTGCGGCGGGCAACGCCGTCGTGCTCAAGCCGGCCGAGCAGACGCCGCTGTCGATTCTGAAACTGATGGAGGAGGCCGGTGACGCGATTCCGGACGGCGTGGTCAACGTGGTCACCGGGTTCGGCGAGGAGGCGGGCGCACCGCTCGCGAACCACGGCGACATCAGGAAACTCGCGTTCACCGGTTCGACCGAGGTGGGTCGCGAGGTGATGAAATCTGCCGCGGACTCGGTCACCGACCTCACGCTCGAGTTGGGCGGGAAGTCACCGCTCGTTGTCTTCCCGGACGCGGACCTCGAACAGGCAGTCCAGACCACGCTGACGGCCATCTTCTTCAACACCGGCGAGTGTTGCTGTGCCGGTTCGCGCCTGTTCGTCCACGAGGACGTTCGAGACGAGTTCCTGGCGGAGTTGGCCGATGCCGCCGAGGCACTCGAGGTGGGCGACCCGCTCCTCGAATCGACGAATCTCGGCCCGAAGGTGACCGCCGAGCAGGTCGAGCGGACGATGGGGTACATCAACGAGGCGCGCGACGCCGGCGCGGAGTTCGTCACCGGCGGTGACGAACCCGACGACGAGGCACTCACGGAGGGGTGTTTCGTCACGCCGACGCTGATCGCACAGATCGACCACGACAACCGCGCGGTACAGGAGGAGATATTCGGGCCAGTACAGGAGGTGTTCACCTGGAGTGACTACGACGAGATGATCGAACTGGCGAACGACGTCGACTACGGTCTCGCCGCGGGCGTCATAACTGAGGACCTCACGAGAGCCCACCAGTGTGCGAAGGACATCGAGGCGGGCAACATCTGGGTCAACACGTACAACGACTTCCCGGCGGGCCAACCGTTCGGCGGCTACAAGCAGTCCGGTATCGGTCGCGAGACCGCTCAGCAGGCCGTCGACCACTACACGCAGACAAAGACGGTCAACATATCCCTCGACTGATTGTTCGGGACCAGGTCGGCCCGCCTGTCCGAGGAGACGACAGTGCAAGACGATACCGACAATCAAGATACGACGGGCGGACACACGAGCGACGCGGGTGATATCCCGTTTCCGGAGGCATCCGCAGAGGGTGACCGCCAGCATCTCGCCATCGCGCCGGACGGGACCCGGTACGCCGTGCCCTCGGGGATGCACGAGCGCCTCCGGCAGGTGGTCGTGGCGACCGCCGAGATGTCGGACGAGCGTGACGGGAACAGTAACGCGGGGGCGGTGACACGCATCGAAGCGGAGGCGGACCCGAAGGTCGCGCTCGCGCTCGCCGGGTGGACGCTCCTGCAGACCGACGGGATGACCGACCGCCTGTACGTCGACGCCCCCGACGGCCTGGACAGGACAGCGGCGGTTCGACAGTTCGCGAGAGCACACGACATCGGCCGGGTCGCAGTCGCCCGACACCCGAGTGGCCGCACCGTTCGGGGGAGCGATGTTGCAACGGTCCTCGACGACCTGTCTTGAGGTCCGTCCCCTGGATACCGTCACGGGTGGGCCTCTGTCGTGAGCGGTACCGACACCTGCACTCGTTACAGCGACAGATTGACACTGGTGACAGTCTCGTCTCCCGGCGAACCCGAGACACCGGAAGAACTCACAGGTCCCCGGAGGGTTCAGCGGTTCGTCACGTAGACGGAGACAGTGACACAGCAGTGTGTCGTCGGAGCCAGCCAGTGCAATGCCGGTCAGAGCCAGCCGGACTGGCGCTCTCGCTCCCGTTCGACCTGTTCGGGGTACTTTCTGGCGGCTCGTTCGAGTGCCGCCTCGGAGTACCGCTGGACGGTCGAGTTGGGGTCGTCGAGATTCGCGGCGAGTTTCGGGATCGCTCTGCCCCGGACAGCCTCGTCCGGGTACTGTTCGAACAGTTTCGCGAGCACGTAGGTGGTCTGTTTCCGGGTCAGGTCGTGCTCCGAGTCGAGGTTGGCCACCAGCACCGGGAGGGCCTTCGCCTGTATCACCTCCGCCGGATACTCCGCGGCGATGTGTCCGAGCGCCCGGGTGGCGTTCCCGCGGGTCCGGTCGTGGTCGTGGTCCAGACGGGCGACCAGCCCGGCCACCACCCCGGCCTCGACGAGTTCCGCCTGACAGTCCGTCGCGAGTTCCCCGAGCGCCCGCGCCGCGTTCGCCCTGACGGTGTCGTTGTCCTCGCGGTCGAGACTGGTGAGCAGTCTGGGCACCGCGCCGGCCTCGACTATCTGCCACGGGTAGGCCTTCGAGAGGGACGTCAGGATGGATATCGCGTTGATACACACCCGGTCGTCGTCGTGTTCGAGGTGGGCAATCAGTGTCGAGACCGCATCGGTGTTGACGACTCGCTCCGGATACTCCTCGGAGAGCGGTCCGAGCGCGAACGCGGCAGCTCGCTGGACAGCGGTCTGTTCGTCACGGAGGTTCGTGACGAGTTTCCCGAGGGCCTGGGTTCCGACGACCTGCTGTGGGTACGATTTCGCGATCTCACCGAGCGCCCGGGTCGCGTGTGCCCGCGCTCCGGCGTGGTCGTAATCGAGGTTGTCGACCAGCGCCGGGATCGCCTTTCGCTTCACGACCGGTTTCGGGTACTCCGTCGCGAGTGCACCGAGCGCCGAGGCGGCGTTCTTTCGCGCGAGGTCGTGGCCGGAGTCGAGATTCGCGACCAGTCGGCGCGCCGCGCCGGCTTTCAGCACCTGTTTCGGGTACGCACCGGCGACCGCCCGGAGCGCCAGCGCGGAGCTTGCCCGGACAGTTCCGTTGCTGTCACCGAGATTGGCCACCAGCCTGTCGACTGCACCGGACTGGACCAGCTGTTCCGGGAACTCGCCGGCGAGCTGTGTGAGCGTGTAGGCAGACGCCGCACAGAGCTCGGTGTAGTCCGTGCCGAGATTGGTCGCCAGTTTCGGCACCGCCCCGGCTTTCGCCACCGGTCCGGGCTGTCTCTTCGCGAGTCGTCCGAGTGTCTTCGTGGCCTGTGTCCGGTTGTCCCCGTTGCTGTGCTCGAGATTGGCGACCAGTCCGGGGACCGCGTCGGCTCCGAACACCTGCTCCGGGTACTCCGCCGCGACCTGCTGGAGCGCCCGCGCGGCGTATCGCTGCGTGGCGTCACGGTCGTCACCGAGGGTGGCGGCCAGTTTCGGCACCGCCCCGGCTTTCACCAGCCGTTTCGGGTACTCGGCGAACAGGTGCTCGATGATCTCGACGGACCGCTCCCGGGCGAGCCCGTGGTCGTGGTCGTAGTCGAGGGTGGCGACCAGCCTGGGGACGGCACCGGCCTCGACCACCTCCGCCGGGTGGTCCGCCGCGACGCGTGCGAGTGTCTCCGCGGCGGACGACCGGACGCCGCTGTCGTCGTGGCCCAGGTTGGCCACCAGTCCCGGAACGCCCCCAGCCGCTGCCACCCGGCGGGGGTGCTCCGCGGCGACCCGGCCGAGCGCTGTCGCCACGTCTTCCCGGACAGCGTCACTGTCGTCGTCGAGTCGGGCGACCAGCCCGGACACCGCCCCCGCCCGGATGAGTTCCTCCTCGCTGCTCTCACACAGCGCGGCGACGACCTCCGCCGTGTTCTCGCGCACCTGTTGTTCGTCGTTGCCGAGCAGTGTGAGAAGCTCCTCCAGCCGTCCGGACGCGACGACTGCCCGGTCCCCCTCGCGTCTCGCGAACTCGAGCACGTCGGGCAGCTCCGGTTCGACCGCTTCCCCCCCGTCACCGGTGCCCGGGGCCGTGTCGGGGCTGTCGTCCGAGACCGGTTCGTCGAGCACCCCCGAGTCACCGTCGCTTCGTCCACCGTCGGGCAGCACCGCGAGGTCTGTCGACCCCGTCGCCGCGGGTTCTCCCGGCCGGTCACCGAGAGTGTCCGTGTCGGTGTCCTCACGGTCGGTTCCGGTGACCGCCGACCGCGGTGCGGTGTCCGCCCAGACCGTCGTATCGGCGGTGCCCGCCGCAGCCGGACGGCGAACGTCGACACCAACCTCGAGTGCCTGTTCCCCGACCGTCTCGGGCGTCTCCAGTTCGAGTGGCCCGACCCGCTCTGACTCGCCCGGCAGGACAGATACCGGGTCGGTACCGACGGCCCTCCCGGCGTGGTCCCGCGACGGGGCGAGTCGAACGGCTGTCAGACGGTGAGCCACCTCGCCCCTGTTCGTGTACTCGACAGTCAGTTCACAGGTCGAACCCGGTAGTTCACCGCACCGTGGGTCCGGGCTCACGAGATTGATTGTACACTCCATCAGTAGCTGCTTTGTTACCGTCTATATTGTACGTTCTTATTCCTTGCTCCCGTCTCGTGCATCGGGATAACCAGTGTACCGAACCGGGCGGGTCAGCCGACAGAGAACGGGCTCTCGGTCTCGGTCCAGTTCCAGCCCGGGAGTCGGGTCTGGAAGCCGGCGGCGAGCGCCGCGTCAAGGTCGTCGGCACCCGCGTCACCGTCGTGGACGTGGATATCCGCGTAGTGGAAGGTGGCCTCGCCGAGCGTCCGAAGCGGTTGGTCCCCGGCGATCATCCCGGCGAGTTCGCGCCCGAGCAGTTCGTCGACGACGAACCCCGGGTAGTCGGCCTCGACATCCAGGTCACGCAACAGAGCGACGAGCGCGGCCACGTTGACCGCGAGGTCACCGTCGGCGAACACCGTGTCGACCTCCCGCCGGTACTGCGTGACCGTCACCGGGTCGACTGTCGTCTCGAACAGGTCTCCCAGCGCACGGCGAACGTCGTTTATCAGACCGACCGTCCGGTCGGCCCGGTCGCTCACCCACCCGTGTTCGCGGGCCACGACCGCCTGTGTCACGTGCATACACCCCGTGTAGTGCGCGCCGGGCCTGACTCTTGTGATGGACCGGTCTCACCCGCGGAACGTGTCCGGCAGCGCGAGCACGGCGACAATCGCCGGCGGGACGTGAAGCGCCATCAGCCCGATCGCCTCGCTCGTCGTCACCGCGTCGTCGAACAGCGCGAGTCCGACGTTGGGGACGAACGAAAGGACCAGCACCACCGCGGCGACGCGAACGAACGTCCGGTCCGGGGTCGCGGAGCGTCGCGTCAGCAACCCGTACACGACGGTCGCGCCACCCACTCCGAGGAGCGTCCAGACCGCGATGGCCGGGTACTGGAAGAACTCGGTCGACGCCACCAGGTCCTGGCTCAGCGCGACCCAGCCGAGTGCGAAGTTCACCGCGAGCGCTATCGCGAACGCACCGACTCCCCGACCCGCGAGTGTCGAGGTGTCGATCTGTCGACTGTGGCTCGTGCTCATACCGTTACCGCGACGGACTGGAGCCTCGCGAGCAGGAGTTGACACCGAGTACCGAGTAGATCGGGCAGGTCCCGACCCTCGCCGTGACGAGCATCATTATCGCGACGAGACCCAGCACCGGTGCGACGACCGTCGGAAGCGAGAGTGCTCCCTCGAGAACCGCGAGCGAGCCGAATCCTGCGAGTGCGCCTGCTACTGTTCTGATCTGGCTGTCTGTTGCGCCGACGTTCTGTGCCATACCCCTGTTACGGCGGGGAGACGTATAAGGGTAGCGTTGGATGAACCGTACAATACTGGGTTCGCGGCTGTATCGAGATACGGAACTGACCGCCGCATCGTCGGTCTCGACGGGAGAATATAGGGATCACGTCACAATATTAATGACAGTGGGAAACGTAGTACACCCCGTGATGAGCAGAGAGAGACTCCGGACGTTCACCGCGGCGTTCTTTCTGGTACAGGGACTGCTGACAGTGCTCGTCCCGCAGTTGAGTGTGAGGTTCGTGAAGCGGATGATCGGAACGAACTTCGACAACGCGGGTGACCTCGAGGCGAAGCCGGCGTATCTCCGGCAGTTACGCGCACTCGGGGTCGGGATGGTCGCCGCGGGTGGTACCACACTGCTCCTCGACGAACTCCTGGGGTCGACCGGCGGGTCCGCGGAGACGGACATCGTCGAGGACACCGACGAGTTCGGTGAGAACGATACCGGCGGGTCGGACGACGACACGGCAGGCACAGATACCGACGGGGACAGTGAGTGACCGGTGGACCAGACGACGACACGGCAGGCACAGATACCGACGGGGACAGTGAGTGACCGGCGGACG
>CAZFMN010000058.1:0-15996 GCA_964520075.1 uncultured Halobacteriales archaeon
CGCCGCGTGACATCCTCGCCGGGTCCTCGAACTCGTCCAGTTCGCCCCGCCGGGCGTCGAGGAGCAAACTCACGTCGATGTCCGTGCCACGGAACTCCCGCACGACTTCGCAGAACACCGGCCCCGTCTCGGGGTCGTCGTACCACCGGTAGGCGCCCTGCTTGCAGACGGTGCTTTTCCCCGACCCCGCGGGACCGCGCACGATGCGATTCACCGGCGTCTCCCCGGACCGGAGTTGCTCGAACAGCGCCCCGGTGACGTTTGTCCCATCGCGCCGCCGCCGGTCGACGGCGTACCCCCGGCGGACGTGTACGAGACCGAGTCCGGCACGCCACGCCTGCTCCGGTTCGTCGACCGTCCGGTCGAACACGAACGACGAGAGCCGGGTGAACCCCTCGTCCTGCAGCTCCACCTCGATCAGTCCCTGCGTGATGTTGTCCTCCAGTTCCCGCTGCATCGTGTCGAGGTCGTCGGCGAGCGCGTCGAACCGCCCGTCGAGTTCCAGCACCGTCTCCAGTGTCTGCTGGACCTGTCGCGTCCGGACGAGTTCGGCGAAGTCGTACAGCAGCGCCTGCGCGACGTCGGCGTCGCTGGTGTCGAACGCCTCTGTGAGCGTCTCCTCCACGTCGTCGAAATCGCCGGTGAGAATCCGCTCGACCGCGTCGTCGAGTTCGGCCCGCCGCTGCTCGTCGGTGTGGTACTCCTCCAGGAGGCCCCTGAGCGCATCGGAGTCCCCGCGAGCAGCCTGTAGCGCCGCCTGGTTGAGTTCCTCCCCGTCGGGGAGGAGACGCGACACGCCCGCGGCGATGCGTGCCGCGATGGCGCTCTCGCCTCCGTGTTCCTCGACGTACTCCTGAAGCCGTATGTCCAGCTTTCGGCTGTACTCGGTGACCTCCGCCTTGCAGAGAGTCCCCACGACTGTCCCGAGCACGAGCGTGTGCGGTTCGACGCTCGTGAGCAGACCGCCCGCGGTCGAGAGCACCTCCGTGGGAAGATGCCGGAGCCCGTCGCCGAGGGCTGTCGCCGCCGTCTCGGCATCCGGACTCGGCAGCCACTCCGGACCCAAACTCATAATTTTTCACAGGAATGTCTGTTTCTTAAATGTTCGGGACCCGGCCGACTCACGACACTCAGCGGAGTTCACCGGAGTTACGACAGCCAACAGGTCCGGCGACACGACGGCGGGAGCGAGGCGCCGACGACCCGTTCTCTCGCTCGTCCGGGCTGTCTATCGGGGTGCTCTCGCGCCACGCGTGCGGCGCAGGCCTGCCGCGAGGCCGGGTTCACCTGTATCCGAGGTCCCCGAGCCGTTTCTCGACGGCGTCTGCGTTTCTCTCCTCTCCGTCGGATTCTCTCGGGCGCTCCTCGGACTGACCGAAACTGTCGTACATCCAGTCGTGAGTCGGCACAGCCCCGGCGTCAGCCGGGTCGAGACGAGGCGGGTCCCACGAGGTGTGAAACGGAACGACACGGAGCCGGTCTGCCGACCTGTCGGGGTGTCCAAGCGAATCTGGCCCGAGCAGTTCGCCGTGGTCTGCCGTGGTAACGACTCTGTCGAACTGCTCGCGCAGTTGCTCGCTCTCCCGCCAGACCAGTTCGAGATTCTGCCTGTAGGCGGTCCGTAACAGCCCCGTCGAGACGTGTCCATCCCGCCACAGCCTGTAGACTGGGTCTTCGGGGGCCGACGAGGGCGAGACGTCGAGCACGAGCTCGTCGAACACGTTGAACGAAAGCTTGATGCCGACCTCGGGGGCGATAAACGGCGCGTGTGGCTGGACGTAGTGAACGACCATCGGGGGCTCACAGGTCGCCGCGTACTCGGTCAGTCTGCCGGGCAGCACGACCTGGATGTACTCGCTGAACAGGTCGTCCATCTCGTAGGCCGCGACGTAGTCGCCGACGTGATCTTCGATTATCGCGTCGGGGAACCTGTCGAGTTCCCGCACGTGAACCGGCATCGGGCTTGCGCTGATGTAGGTCACGTCGCTCCAGTCGTACTCGCTGTCGCACCAGAGATCGACCGTCCATGCTGGCGTGTGTGGGCCCGGCGAGGCAACCGGTTCTGCTGGAGCACAGAGTTGCTCGAAGGCATCCCACCGGCAGGCGTCGAACACACAGACGACCTCCCAGTCGAGGTGAGCGAGGAGTTGTTTTACCGCCGGGAGATTCGCGTGCTCGTGGGGGTAGTCCTCCTCGGTGTGAATCACAGGTGCGCCACACTACACCGGCCGGTGATAAAAATGTCCGACCGGGCAGACGGAGACTGTGTTCTCCGCGACAGGGAGAAACGGAACAGACCTCGGCCGTCGTCCGTTCGAGCGCGTGTGACGGTGTTGGCTCTCTACCGGCCCCGCTCGCGCTCGTACCACGCGACGGTGCGGCGCAGGCCCGCCGTGAGGTCGGTTTCGGGCTGCCACCCGAAGCGGTCCGCGGCACGCGAGATATCGACCCGCTGTCTGTCCTGGCCCTCGGGTCTCGCGGTGTCCCACTCGACGGCCCCCTCGAACCCCGTCTCCGACGCAATCGCTTCGAGCAGGTCCCGGATACTCGTCTCGGTTCCGCTCCCGAGATTCACCGGGAGGCCGGTCGCCTCGGCCGCGGTCACGTCGAGAATCCCGCGGGCAGCGTCCCGCACGTAGAGGAAATCACGGGTCGGTTCGCCCGACCCCCAGGCCGTTATCGATTGCTCCCCGCGGTCGCGGGCGCGGATACACCTCCGGATGTTCGCGGGGACGACACCGGCAGTCTCGGGGTCGAAGTCGTCGCCGGGCCCGTAGAGGTTCGTCAGGACGACGTGGCTGCTGTCGAACCCCCACTGCCGCCGGTACGCCCGGGCCTGGGCCACCAGCGCCCGCTTCGCGACCCCGTAGGGAGCACCGGCCTCCTCGGGGTAACCGTCGAACAGGCTCGATTCGTGGTAGGGTACCGACGCCGCCGCCGGATAGGAGAGGGCGGTCCCGGCGACGGTGACCGATTCGACGCCGGCCCGTCGCGCCCCTTCGAGCAGCTGTATCCCCATCACCGCGTTGTCGTGGAACGCCTCGCCCGAGCGCGTCTCGAGTCCGCCGACCCCCTCGACGGTTGCGGCCAGATGGACGAGCACGTCCGCACCCGAGTCGGCGAACGCGCGCTGGACGGCCGACTCCCGCCGGAGGTCGTACGCCTCACTTCGAGGGACGAACACCTCGACGTCGGCCGACCGCTCGCGGAGTTCGTCGACGAGGTGGCCCCCGAGGAACCCCGCCCCGCCGGTCACCATGACCGTCCGACCGTCGAAGAACGCGTCACTCATCGCCAGTCGACTCGGCCCTCCCAGCGGGACCGGTTCCCGGCGAACCAGCGTATCGTCCGTTCGAGTCCTGCCTCGTGACCGACCTGCGGCGTCCACCCGGTCGCGTCGGTGAGTTTCTGTGCCTCGGCAGAGAGTTCCTCGACGTCGCTGTCACCCGGCCGGAACCGCTCGTCGACCTGTTCGACCTCCGGACGCGTCCAGTACCCCCCGGACGTGCCGACCCCCAGAATCATCTCCGCCCACTCGCCCATCGAGAGACTCTCCCCGGACCCGAAGACGTACCGCTCGCCGGCCCGCCCGCCGAGCGCCGCGTGGAGGTGGCCGCGGACACCGTCCGCGATGTAACACATATCCCGGTGGGGCGTGAGATTCCCGAGTTCGACGACATCCCGCTCGAGTGCCTGCGTGATGACGGTCCCGGTGATGAACCGCGGGCTCTGCCGGGGGCCGTAGTTGTTGAACATCCGTGTGGTCACCGCCGGAAGCCCGTAGGCGTCGTGGTAGTTCGTCGTCAGGAAGTCCGCGGCCACCTTCGAGGTTGCGTACACCGAGGTCGGGTTGAGCGGGGCCCGCTCGTCGAGGCGGACACGACCCTCGCCGTCGAACTCGTACTGGTCGCGCCGGTCCGGGTCGACGTTCCCGTACTCCTCGCTGGTCCCGGCGGTGTCCAGCATCGCCACGTCGATGTCGAGGTCGACGAGCGCCTCGAGGAGGTGGACGGTCCCGAGGACGTTCGTCCCGACTGTCTCGGCCGGCCGGGCCCAGGACTCGCCGACGTGGGCCTGGGCACCGAGGTGAAAGACGAGCACGTCGCTGTGGTCAGCGAGCGGGGTGAGCGCCGACCGGACCGAGTGGCTGTCCCCGAGGTCCCCACGGTGGACCGTGATGGCGTCATGGTGCGCATCGATGTTCGTGAGCCCGGTTCTCGATGTCGCGCGGACGAACGCGTGAACCGTCGCCCCGTGGTCGACGAGCGCGTCGACGAGATGGGAACCGACGAAACCGTCAGCGCCGGTCACGAACACCGGACGTTCGGCTAGCCGAGACCGGAGGTCCATACTGCAACACCGGGGGTCGCCCTCAAAAAGACTCGGGTGGTGGCAACTGGACAGCCACGACCCGCGGGAGACGGCCCAGGCACTCGCCAGCACACGAGACTGGGCCGACACGCCATCACAGCGGACTGCACGCCGGGTCCGACGGAACTGTCAAGTGAGGGGCCGGAGTATCACAGCTATGGTAGACAGTGTCACGTGCTCGTTCGGTGGGAGAACAGTCGAGTTCGACACGTCGACGGTGCCACAGCCCGTCGTCGAGTCCGTATTCACTCGCGACAGGTACACCGTCGAGCGGGGGAGCCTCGAGTTCGTCCTCTCCGGCCTGAATCCGGACGACGTGTTCTTCGACGTCGGGGCGATGTACGGGCTCTACACCGGATTCGCCGGGCGGGTGCTCACCGATGGAACGGTCGTGGCGTTCGAGCCGTATCCGCGCAATATCGAGGCGCTCGAACGGACTGTCGAACTGAACGGGCTGTCGAGCGTCGATGTCCGTGACGTGGCCCTCAGTGACGCGACGGGGGTCGAGGAGTTCGAGTCTCCCTCGCTGGAGTATCACGTCCAGCAGATTGCGGCGATACGGGCACGACGCCAATCTCGCTCGGAGAGCGGGACGACAGCACCGGCCGTGCCCGATGCCGGGGAGAGTGTCACGAGCTTCTCCGTCGAGACACGACCGGGCGACAGTCTCGTCGACGCGGGAGGGGTCCCCCAGCCGAACGTCGTGAAAATCGACGTCGAGGGAGCCGAACCGCTCGTCGTCGACGGCCTGAGCGAGACACTCGCCCGCGAGGCGTGTCGGCTGCTGGTCTGTGAGATACATCCGCCGACGGACGAACGGGACGACTCCGCGGGGTCCAGCTCGGAGCGGTCGGTCGCGGATTACGACTCGACCGTCGACGAACTCGTGCGCGACATCGAGCGACTCGGGTTCGAGACGGAACTGGAACGCGGTGACGGGTATCTGCACCTTCGCGGACGGAAGCAGTCAGCGTGACGCGCTGGTCGGCCCCGGATGCTCACGACCTGGGTGGGTACGCGAGTGCCTCGGCGTCGGCCGCACCGAGTTCTCGCCCGGCGGCTCTCCGGTAGAGTGCGTGGTATGCACGCGCAGTCCGGTCCCAGGTGAACAGGTCACGCCGGTCGCGTCCCCGTTCGACCAGCCTCTCCCGGCGTGCCGCGTCTGTCCACACCTGATAGATGGTGTCGGCCATCTCTGCCACCGACGTCGGGTCGAAGTACACCGCCGCATCGCCGCCCCTCTCGCGCAGGACCGGGATGTCCGAGCAGACGACGGGCGTATCGAACCCCCAGGCCTCGAGCACCGGCAGGCCGCCACCCTCGTGCAGCGTCGGGTACACCAGCATGCGACTCTCCCGGTACAGCGCGCGGAGGGCGCTCGCCTCGACGAAGCCGAGGTCGACCACCTGCGGCGCGTCAGGGACTCTCTCGACGCGGTACTCCGGGGAGACTTCCGGCGTGTCGCGTATCCCGGTACAGACGAGGTGGACGCGCTCGCCGTGGCGGTCCTCGATGCGCTGGATGGCCTCGACCAGTCGGTCGTGGTTCTTGTGTGGCCACAGGTTCGCCGGAAAGAGCACGAACGAGTCGGGCAGACTGTCGGTCGCATCGACCGATTCCGCCGCTCCGTCACCCGGTGAGAGCGCAGGACCCATCGGGACCGGATACACCGTCCCGGGGTCGACGTCGTAGGCCTCGACGAGTTGGTCCTTTACTGAGAGCGAGAGCACATCGACGAGTGTTGCCTGTTCACACCCGGTCGGATAGAACCTGTGCCGACGGTCGAGTTCCTGCGTCGTCAGGTGCTCGGGGTACTGCAGGTGTCGCAGGTCGAACGGATTGAACAGGGTTGGCCGCCCTGTCTCGAAAAACACCGGAACGAGAAAGTGGACGACATCTATCCCGAGGTCGTCGAACGTGCTCTCGAACCGGGTGCCACGACTGGACAGGCGACACTCTTCGATGGTCATCCGGTCACGGATTGTCGGGGGGACCCAGTCTGTAGCTGCGTCACTCGTGAGAACCACGTAGTCGAGGTCCGGCAACGAACCGTCCCCCGCTGTCTGCAGATCCGCCAGAGCCGACAGCAGGTTCATCGTGTACTGCCCGGTGCCGGTCGCGGCAGCCACGTCGTTCAGCGGCGCGAACAGTCCCACTCTCACCGTCATACGCACCTTTCCTCACCGGAATACTTATACTCACCGCATATTTTTGTCGAGATGACACTACCGGGGACTCACCCACCCTGTTCGCCGTCGTCGGGGTACTGGAGCGCGGCCCGGTCGGCCGTCGACAGTTCCCGGCCCGCGGCCTTCCGGTAGAGGGCGTGATACATCCGTGCCGTCCGCCGCCAGGTGAACTGCTCGCGTCGGTCACGCCCCCGCTCGACCAGTTGCTCCCGGCGCGAGCGGTCTGTCCAGACGTCGTGGATAGTGTCGCCGATGTCCTCGACAGAGGTCGGGTCCACGTAGGCGACGGCGTCGCCGCCGGTCTCCCGTAGCGGCGGGATGTCAGCACAGACAACCGGCGTGTCGAACGCCCAGCCCTCCAGCACGGGCAGGCCGCCGCCCTCGTACAGCGACGGGTACACCACCAGGTCGCTCAGGTGATAGAGCGCACGCAGATGCGAGACCTCGATGTAGCCCAGGTCTGACACTCCCTCGTTCGTGCCGAGGTCCTCGACTGCGTGCTTGGGGTCCACCCACGGCGTCTCGCGGTTCCCGGTGCAGACGAGCGGGATCGTCTCGTCGTATGTCTCCCTGATGTGAGCCAGCGCATCGATCAGTCGCCGGTGGTTCTTGTGTGGCCACGTCGTCGCCGGAAAGAGCGCGAACGACTCGGGAACGTCGTAGCGGGCGGTGACATCGTCGAGCAGCGCGTCGTCGTCCGATTCGGGGGTGATAGACGGTCCGAGCGGCATCGGTTGTACGCGCTCCGGGTCGATATCGTACTGCTCGACGACGGCGTCTTTCGTCGCCTGTGAGGGCGTATCGACGATTGTCGCCTGTCGACAGCCGGCCGGAATGTTCCGCTCCCAGCGCCGGACGAGGTCGTCCCTGAACAGTTCCGGGTGGAAAACGTGACGGAGGTCGTAGGGATTGAACAGCGTCGGCCTGTCGGTCGGAACGTGTCTGGGGACGAGCACGTGGACGACATCGAGACCGAGTTCCTCGAAGAACGAATCGGGCGGTCGCGTCTCCGTGACGACGGTCATCCGGTCGCGGACGGCCGGGTCGACCCACCCGTCGTTTCTCGGCGACGTGACGACGACGAACTCCAGTTCCGGGAGCGAATACTCGGGGTCCGACCGCAGCGTCGCGAGCGCCCCGGTCAGACTCACGACGTACCGACCCACGCCCGAGGACCTGCCCTGTGGCTCTACGGGGGCGACCAGGCCGACGCGCAGACTCATCACGTAACTCTGTCGCGGTTCGTCGGCTTAACTCCAGCGACTGCCGGGGGCCTGGTCACGGACACCGACCGCCACTGCCGGGGCACCAGAACTACCCGGGAGGATACGCCAGGGCGGCCTCGTCCCCGTCGGACAGTTCCCGACCGGCAGCCTTCCGGTAGAGCGCGTAATACGCACGCGCCGTCCGTTCCCACGTGAACACCTCCCGGCGCTGTCGCCCCCGTTCGACCAGTTTCGCCCGGAGCGTCGGGTCGGTCCAGACCTCGTAGACTGTCTCACCGATGTCACTGGCCGAGGACGGGTCGAAGTAGGCGGCGGCGTCGCCGCCCTTCTCGCGGAGCGGCGGGATGTCCGAACAGACCACCGGCGTGTCGAACTGCCAGCCCTCCAGCACGGGCAGACCGCCACCCTCGAACTGTGAGGGGTAGACCAGCAGTCGACACTCCCGGAACAGCGCGCGGAGGTGGCTGCTGTCGACGAATCCCAGGTCCTGCACCCGGTCGGTCGGGTCCAGCGCCTCCAGGTCGTCGATGCGGTACTCGGATGCCACCCCTCGGTCGTCCCGGCCGCCGGTGCAGACCAGCGTGATGCGTTCGCCGTGTGTCTCCTCGATATGTTCGAGTGCATCCACGAGCAGTCGGTGGTTCTTGTGCGGCCACGTGTTCGCCGGATACAGCAGGAAACGCTCGGGCAGGTTGTACCTCGACCTGACTGCCGCGCGCGGCGAGTCGTCGACCGGCCCCGACCCGACGTGTGCGGGGCCGAGCGGCAGCGGATACACCGATTCGGCGTCCACGTCGTAGGTCTCGACGACATTGTCCTTTGTCGCCTGCGAGAAGGTGTCGACGAGGGTGGCGTCGCGGCAGGCCGCCGGATAGACCCGTCGACGCCGCTGCAGGGCCTGCCGTTCGTAGTACTCCGGATACCGGACGTGTCGCAGGTCGTGTGGATTGAACACGGTCGGACAGTCTGCCGCGATGTGGACCGGCAGCGTGACGTGCGCGACATCGACCTGCAACTCCTCGAACAGCGCCGGAGCCTCGCGGTAGGCCCTGCGGCGGTCGACTGTGGCGACCTGCATCCGCTCGCGTGCCGCGGGTTCGAGCCAGTCGGTGTGCTCGTCGTCGGTCAGGACCACGTACTCGACTGGCGGGAGCGAACCGTCGCCGCCGTCGAGTCTCGCCAGCGCGCCCGTCAGTCGGGTGACGTACTGGCCGAGGCCGCTGGTGATTGCAATCGAGTTCAGCGGGGCGTAGATGCCGACGCGCAGTGACACACCTCGATGTCCAGCCGACGGAATAAAAAATCAGTCGTCGTCGGCGGGCGCGGGCGATGGTCCGGTCGCGGTCGGTTCGCGGACGACCTGCTTGTCCTCCTGGCCGACGCGGGTGCCCTTCACCGTGTAGGCCACCTCGTACTCGTCGACGCCCGCGAAGTCCTCGATGACGATGCGGTCGGTCGAGCGCTCGGTCACCTGTGGCTGGACCGGTTCGTCCGCGTACGGCGTCGTCTGGACCACGAGCGGTTCGTCGTCGCTCGTGACCCAGCCGAAGTGGTCGGGCAACTCGATGACGGCCCGCCCGTCCTCGACTTTGGCGACGCCGGACGCCTCTGTCCGGGCCTCGGCGGCCTCCGAGGCCGTGTAGACGACCTCCTTCTCGCCCTCGTCGGTCTCGACGGGTTCCACGAAGTTCTTATTACCATCGACGTCGAAGTCGCCAGTCACGCGGATGTCTCCGACCTCGTTTACCCGCATCTGGGTGATGAAACCTCCGTAGAGTCCGACAGTCGAAATGGCAAACACGTCGTTGCCCGTATTGTTGTCCTCGAACGTGTTGAGGAACATTCCGGACTCGTTGAACGCGTACGAGCCGTCGGTTTCGAAGAAACTCTCGCTGACGACCTCCCCCTGGAACCTCGCCTCGTCAGCGTCCTGAGACGTGACTGTGTTGCTCGTGGAATCCCCGACGACGAACGCGCCGTCGTTGTTCGCCGTGGCCTCGCGCCCTGCCGCGAAGGAGTAGGCCCCGCTCGCTGTGTTGGCCTCCCCGCCTGGAACGGTCGAGTTCTGACCTGACGCCGTGTTGGCCTGTCCACCACCGACTGCCGCCTCCTGGGCTTCGGCGGAGTTACTAAATCCACCGGCGACCGTCGACTCCGCACCGCTTGCGAGGTTGTCGTCGCCACCGCCGATCGTCGCCCAGCTAGCCGACGCTTCGTGGTTCTCACCGCCGGCAACTGTCGCGGCGGTGCCACTCACGGTGTTCGTGGTAGTCTGAGTGGCGTTCGACCACTCCGCCGGGCCGTTGAAATCGACCGTTCCGGTCGATGTCCTCATGTAGCGCCCGGCGTCGACGGTGAGGGTGTCGCCGTCACCGATGCTCCCGGGGTTGATGCCGTCGCCACCCGAGAGGCCGGTGATGCCGCCACCGCTGCCGCCCGAGGCGTTGAGTGTGCCACTGCTGTCGATGTTCAGGTTGGTGCCGGCGATATTGGTGAGCGTCTGTCCCCCGGCCACCGACCCGCTCAACTGGTCGACCTGTCCGTTCACGTCGAGGTCGGCGGCCAGACTGAAGTTGTTGATGGCCCCGTTCGCGTCGAGACTGGTGGCGTCGTTCCACACCACGGAGATGGTGTCGCCGTCACTGATACTGCTCGGGTCGATGCCGTCACCACCCGAGAGGCTCGTGCCGCCACCGCCGCCCCCGGTGAGGTCGAACACCTGGGTCCAGGTGTTCCCATCGGCGAGGTAGACGAGACCGGTCACCGTGTCGAGGTACTTCGCACCGTCGGCGGGTTCGTAGTTGTTCGAACCCGGCGGACCCTCGTCCCGCAGTTCGACATCGACCTCGAGGTTCTCGAAGTTCTCGTTGAGCGGCCCGTGCCAGTTCTCTGTACCCTTCTCGGGCGTGTTGTAGCTGTGGTTCGGTGTGTCACTCATTGTTGCTCCCGGTCGGTGTGACCCGTGGTGGGGTCGGCGGGAGAGCCACGGTCCCGCCTGTGCCACAGCGGGCCTCTCTCGACCCATCCTAGACGGACAGACGCATCCGTCATTAAATTATTGTCCGGGAGAGAACAGTTCCTGTGATTGTTCGGGAGAGAACAGTTCCTGTGGGGCAGGGGCGGGTCACCCGGGTCGCCACCGGCCACCGATCTCGTCGCGGGGGTAGTCTTGGTAGGTGCCGTTGAGGAAACTGGTGACCCGGCCGTTCTCCTCGCTGAGTGTCACCGCCCAGAGCACCTCCTCGCGGGTCGAGGCCTCCAGCGCGCTCATGTGTTTGGTCCCCATCCAGTCGCTGTACTCGACGTCACCGACGTCACCCTCCGAGATGTCGTCCGGACTGCGGATGCGGACCATCTGTTTCTGGATGGTGCCGTCGGCGGCGACGATGACCGCCCCGTCGCAGTTGAACGCCACGTCGCGTGCGGCGTTGATGAACTCCTCGACGGACTCCGAGACGATGCGACACCGGTCGACCGGCCACCTGTTGCCCCCCAGCGGGTCGGTGTAGGAACCCAGGTCGACATCCGCGACCACCACGAAGTACAGACTCGGCCCGGTGACGTACTGCTCCTCCCACCGGCCGAACTCCAGGCTCAGCGTCTCGGCGGTGTACCTGAGCAGGTCCATCAGCTCCTGGCTGGTCTCGTACCGTGCCCGGGAGGGGTCTGGGTCGATCATCGCTGTGGCAAGAACGTACAGATGCTAGGCGCAGGTATCTGCTTCAACCTGTCGGTTCGGGGCTGTGACGGGCTGGAGAGGGGGAACGACCCCTGCAGGACGGCTCACCCGTCTCACGGGTCGAACTGTCGGTCACACCCGCTGGCCCGGCACCGCGCTGCTCCCGGGGTGTTTTTCTCCGCGGGGTGGGTAGCAGGGGCAAATGGCCTGCTCACGGGCGGAGGCCGTCGACAGGGTCGAGCGGCTGGTCGAGACGGTCGAGACAGCGCAGCTCCCGGTGCCGGTCCGCGAGGTGTGGGTGTTCGGCGACCTGGCGCTCGGGCTCGACCCCGTCGAGCGGCTCGATATCTACCTCACGAAGGATATACTGCTCACAGACACCCCCGGTCGGGAGGCGGAGTTCACTGAGACACACGGTGTGCGCGGTGTCGGCCGCACCGTCCGTGCCGAGTGGGCCGACCGGCATCCCGAGTATCTCCGGGCCGGGTCCGGCGGCTACGCCGCACCCGAGCGGTGTCTGGCCGCACAGCTGCTCGGGAGCGAGGAACCGGTCCACCTGGAGGTCTGTAACGCGAGCTTCGAGGACAACGTCACCCAGCGACTCGAGGTCGCGCGCGCCCGGGAGAGCTACGAGGAGCTGCTCGACCCGCGGGGGGTGTGTCTGTGGCTGGAGGGTCAGCGCTCGACAGAGGCGTTCGGGAGACTCCGGGCCGGCGAGTACGTCTTTCCGACACTGCCAGAGGCGCTCGGGATGCTCGGTCTCGACGAGACCGAGGCCCGCGAGGCCGCCGCAGCCGTCGAGCGGTTCCGTGACCGACAGCAGGGCACGAGCGTCCGCGGCGACGTTGCCTGACCCCGCCCTGGAGAGGGAACCGGCGGTGACGTTGCCCGGCAGTCGTGTCGGTGCGACGCGGGACCGGCAGAGACCGTTCTCGACGCACGCGTTCAGGAGGACCGAAATCTGTATACCGTGGTGGGAGGAAGTCAGTCTGATGACCGTCACAATCGTCGGCGCACAGCTGGGAGACGAGGGGAAAGGCGGTATCGTCGACGTGTTCGGCGACCCGGCCGACGTCGTCGCCCGGTACCAGGGCGGGGACAACGCGGGACACACCGTCGTCCACGGCGGCGAGACGTACAAGCTCTCCCTGGTGCCGAGCGGCGCGGTTCGCGGCAAGGTGGGCGTGCTCGGCGGTGGCTGTGTCGTGAACCCCCGGACGCTGTTCGACGAACTCGACGGCCTCCGCGAGCAGGGGCTCGACCCCGACGTGCGCGTCGCCCGGCGAGCGCACATCATCTTCCCGTACCACCGCGCGCTCGACGGGATGGAGGAGAGCGTAAAGAGCGACGACGACCAAGAGGTCGGCACCACGGGACGGGGTATCGGCCCGGCCTACGAGGACAAGGCCGGTCGCCGGGGTGTCCGTGCGGCCGACCTGACCGACCCCGACACGCTCCGGGAGCGCCTGGAGTACGTCGTCCCACAGAAGCGGGCGCTCGCGGAGCACGTCTTCGGGGCCGAACCCGGCGAGCGGTTCGACCGCGAGGCGCTGTACGAGGAGTACCGCGAGTACGGCCGGCGCCTGGAGGAGGAGGGGATGCTCGTCGACGCCGGTGCATTCCTCGACAGTCGCATCGAGGCCGGTGACGCACTGCTGCTGGAGGGGGCACAGGGGACGGTGCTGGATATCGACCACGGGAACTACCCGTACGTGACCTCCTCGAACCCGACGGCCGGGGGTGCCGCGACGGGAACGGGGCTCGCACCGGGCGTGGTCGGCGAGGAGGTGGTCGGGGTTGTGAAGGCGTATCTCTCGCGCGTCGGGAGCGGCCCGATGCCGACCGAACTCGGTGGCGTGCCCGGTGACACGCCGGGCTACACCGAGGGAGAGGGCGAGGCCGAGGCGCTCGCGGGGCGCATCCGGGAGGCCGGCGGCGAGTACGGGACCGTCACCGGACGGCCCCGCCGGGTCGGCTGGCTCGACCTGCCGATGCTGCGCTACGCCGCCCGCACCAGCGGGTTCACCGGACTCGCGGTCAACCACGTCGACACGCTCGCCGGGTTCGACGAGGTACAGGTCGCGGAGGCCTACCGTCTCGACGGCGAGCGTCTCGAAGAACTGCCGGCGACGGTCCGTGAGTGGGGCGCCTGTGACCCCGTCTACCGGGCGTTCGAGGGCTGGCCCGAGGCCGACTGGACCGCCGTCGCCGAGGCGGGCTACGACGCGCTCCCGGCGAACGCCCGGGCGTATCTCGAGTACGTCAGCGAGGAGACCGGCGTCGACCTGTACGCGGTCGGTGTCGGCCCCGAGCGCGAGGAGACCGTCGTGCTCGAACACCCGCTGTGAGTCCGGGTGCCCGGGCCGGTCAACAGGGGTTTATTCCGGGCCGGGAAGCAAAGCGAGATGCTGCACAGAGCGGTTGCGGTCGCGCTGTTTGGCTGTGTCGTCGCGCTCAGCTGTCTGTCGGGTGCCGTTGCCGCCGACGAGGGGGGTATCGACGCGGCGAACGACTCACAGACACAGGACCCGGCGACCGTCGCGGTCGACGACCGACTGACCGGGGCGGAGGGGACCGTCGGGGTGCTGGTCCGGTTCGCACCAGCGACCGGGGCGACGAGCACCGGCGAACTGCGGGCACACGCCGCCGACACGCAGGCGGACCTCCGCGCGGTCGCCGCCCGGACAGAGGTGACCGTCGGCCCGGCGGTCAGGCCGGTGACCGGCGAGAACCCACCTGATCTCACCGGTGACGGCCTTCTCGGGGAGATCGACGGCGACGGAGCTCTCACAATCTTCGACGTGCAGGCGCTGTTCGGCGAACTCTGAGTGGAAACACATCTCTGTTTACCTGCAGTTGCGGCAGGCGTGTGGAGAACACAGTCGGCAGCGAACGCGGATTTCACGAGACACCACTCTCGAGATTCTCGAGGAGTTTGCCGACAAAGAGACCGAGTCGTGGCGAGATATCCCCCTCGGTGGCGGTCACAGGCTGTGCGGCCAGCGTCTCGACGAACCGCTCGGAGTGGGTCATCGCGTGGATGATGTCGACGACATCGACCGTGAGCCCCTCGTCGGAGGTGTCGAGTCCGGGGTGCCGGTGGGTGACCTCCGGGGGGTAGGTGATCGTCCAGGCCGGGCCACCGACCACGTCGACGGCATCGTCGACCGGCCCGACCGCGATGCGGTCCTCCCCGGTCGGGATGTAGATTGTCCCGTCCTCGACGTAGGTTCCGTACCGGGGCATCGACGCGACTTTCGGGCCGCGTGACAATCAATCCCGGGCAGCGGACCGCGCTAGTACTCCTCGGCGAGTGTCGCGAGTTCGGGGTCGTCGGCGGTGGTGTGTGGTGCGGAGAGCGGCGAGACGCTGACCATGTTCTCGACGATAGCGTGCCGGTCGGTCCCGACTGGGTCGGCCGTCGACCCCGACTCCATCTCCCCCCAGATCGGGTCGTGTATGTTCACCGTCTCGCCCTCGCGGTCGGCGGTCATACGGTAGACACTCGACGGTCGGGTGACGGTCATCTCACCCGTGCTGCGGGCGGCGGTCGGTGCGTTGACGTTCAGGTAATCCGCACGCTCGAAGACGCCGATGTCACCGGCCCGCTCGACGAGATACGTCGCGGCGTCGACCGCCGACCCGTAGTCCGCCGGGTCGAGCCCGGGGTCGACCCCGTCGAACCGCTCCGGCGGGATGTACATCGAGACGGCGACCGCCGGAACCCCCAGAAAGGCAGCCTCGACGGCGGCGCTGACCGTTCCCGACCGGCCCAGCACCGCCGAGCCGAGGTTCGCACCCTGGTTACAGCCCGCCACCACGAGATCTGTCTCCGGCAGCAGCGACCGCAACCCCGCGAGCACGCAGTCGACCGGTGTGCCGTCCACGACGTAGCCCTGCTCGTGTTCGCGAACCGTCACAGACATAGAGAGTGTGCGTCCGGACGCGCTCTGGTCCTCGCTGGGCGCGACGACCGTCACCGACCCGATAGACGAGAGCCCCCGACGGAGTGCGTGGAGGCCGTTCGCGTCGATGCCGTCGTCGTTTGTCAACAGGATATCCGGCTCCTCCATGTGTGCTGTTGGCCTGCAGGAGCAAAGAGGATGACGTTCCGCCGTGGCACGGTGAACAGACAAGCTTTTTAGCTGCTACGACTATGTCCGAACGTAATCGCTCGGTTGGTGTAGTCCGGCCAATCATTTCGGCCTTTCGAGCCGATGACCGGGGTTCAAATCCCCGACCGAGCATTCTGCGAGGAACGAACGTGACGAGCGAATGCGAGCGAGGGGTTCGAAGTAGACCAGACGCGCAACGGAGTGAGCACGTCTGGACGTGGTTCAAATCCCCGACCGAGCATTCTGCGAGGAACGAACGTGACGAGCGGATGCGAGCGAGGGGTTCGAGCAAGCGAGGCACGGCGCAAGTGGGGTGAACAATGCAGGATGTCGGACAGCAAAGGACACTCAGCGGTGGCGCTCCTCGTAGTGAATCAGGACACACGCGCCGAGTAACAGCCACATCCCGAGCGTCG